>NZ_JBMPZU010000031.1:0-340097 GCF_049463095.1 Neobacillus sp. 19
ACCGTGGAGGGTCATTGGAAACTGGGGACTTGAGTGCAGAAGAGGAAGGCGGATTCACGTGTAGCGGTGAATGTGTAGACGTGGGAGGAACACCAGTGGCGAAGGCGGCTTTCTGGTGGAGTCTACGCTCAGGCGCGAAAGCGTGGGGAGCAAACAGGATTAGATACCCTGAGTTTACGCCGTAAACGATGAGTGCTAAGTGTTAGGGGGTTTCCGCCCCTTAGTGCTGCAGCTAACGCATTAAGCACTCCGCCTGGGGAGTACGGCCGCAAGGCTGAAACTCAAAGGAATTGACGGGGGCCCGCACAAGCGGTGGAGCATGTGGTTTAATTCGAAGCAACGCGAAGAACCTTACCAGGTCTTGACATCCTCTGACACTCCTAGAGATAGGACGTTCCCCTTCGGGGGACAGAGTGACAGGTGGTGCATGGTTGTCGTCAGCTCGTGTCGTGAGATGTTGGGTTAAGTCCCGCAACGAGCGCAACCCTTGATCTTAGTTGCCAGCATTCAGTTGGGCACTCTAAGGTGACTGCCGGTGACAAACCGGAGGGAAGGTGGGGATGACGTCAAATCATCATGCCCCTTATGACCTGGGCTACACACGTGCTACAATGGATGGTACAAAGGGCTGCGAGACCGCAAGGTTTAGCCAATCCCATAAAACCATTCTCAGTTCGGATTGCAGGCTGCAACTCGCCTGCATGAAGCCGGAATCGCTAGTAATCGCGGATCAGCATGCCGCGGTGAATACGTTCCCGGGCCTATGTACACACACGCCCGTCTCACACCCACGAGAGTTTGTAACACCCGAAGTCGGTGGGGTAACCTTTATGGAGCCAGCCGCCTAAAGTGGGACAGATGATTGGGGTGAAGTCGTAACAAGGATAGCCGTATCGGAAGGTGCGGCTGGATCACCTCCTTTCTAAGGATAATGCAGTCCTCTCGGACTGATAATAAGGTTGACGTTTCTTGTTTGTTTAGTTTTGAGGGAGCAATCTTTTCTGTGAGGATCATGACCGTTAGGTGATGATTCGAAACAATTCTCTCAAAGCTTTTTTAATCGTTCCTTGAAAACTAGATAATCGTAAGAAGAAGCAAAGTAAACATCGAGTAATCGCCATTTTAGTTTTTCTCTCTGTTACCGAATAAGCGATAAACCTTTTAGGTTAAGTTAGAAAGGGCGCACGGTGAATGCCTTGGCACTAGGAGCCGATGAAGGACGGGACTAACACCGATATGCTTCGGGGAGCTGTAAGTAAGCTTTGATCCGGAGATTTCCGAATGGGGAAACCCACTTTCGTAATGGAACAAGTATCTTTACCTGAATACATAGGGTATAGAAGGCATACCCGGGGAACTGAAACATCTAAGTACCCGGAGGAAAAGAAAGCAAACGCGATTCCCTGAGTAGCGGCGAGCGAAACGGGACATAGCCCAAACCAAGAGGCTTGCCTCTTGGGGTTGTAGGACACTCAACATGGAGTTACAAAGGAACGGGGTAAATGAAGCGACCTGGAAAGGTCAGCCAGAGAAGGTAAAAGCCCTGTAGTTGAAACTTCGTTCCCTCCTGAGTGGATCCTGAGTACGGCCGGACACGTGAAATCCGGTCGGAAGCAGGGAGGACCATCTCCCAAGGCTAAATACTACCTAGTGACCGATAGTGAACCAGTACCGTGAGGGAAAGGTGAAAAGCACCCGGAAGGGAAGTGAAATAGTTCCTGAAACCGTGTGCCTACAAGTAGTCAGAGCCCGTTTATGGGTGATGGCGTGCCTTTTGTAGAATGAACCGGCGAGTTACGATCCCATGCAAGGTTAAGTTGAAGAGACGGAGCCGCAGCGAAAGCGAGTCTGAATAGGGCGTTTGAGTATGTGGTCGTAGACCCGAAACCAGGTGATCTACCCATGTCCAGGGTGAAGTCCAGGTAACACTGGATGGAGGCCCGAACCCACGCACGTTGAAAAGTGCGGGGATGAGGTGTGGGTAGCGGAGAAATTCCAATCGAACTTGGAGATAGCTGGTTCTCTCCGAAATAGCTTTAGGGCTAGCCTCACGTTGTTAGAGTCTTGGAGGTAGAGCACTGTTTGGACTAGGGGCCCTCATCGGGTTACCGAATTCAGACAAACTCCGAATGCCAAAGACTTATCCGTGGGAGTCAGACTGCGAGTGATAAGATCCGTAGTCGAAAGGGAAACAGCCCAGACCACCAGCTAAGGTCCCAAAGTATACGTTAAGTGGAAAAGGATGTGGAGTTGCTTAGACAACCAGGATGTTGGCTTAGAAGCAGCCACCATTTAAAGAGTGCGTAATAGCTCACTGGTCGAGTGACTCTGCGCCGAAAATGTACGGGGCTAAACGTATCACCGAAGCTGTGGATTGACACCGTTGGTGTCAGTGGTAGGAGAGCGTTCTAAGGGCGTTGAAGCTAGACCGTAAGGACTGGTGGAGCGCTTAGAAGTGAGAATGCCGGTATGAGTAGCGAAAGATGAGTGAGAATCTCATCCACCGTATGCCTAAGGTTTCCTGAGGAAGGCTCGTCCGCTCAGGGTTAGTCGGGACCTAAGCCGAGGCCGAAAGGCGTAGGCGATGGACAACAGGTTGATATTCCTGTACCACCTATGAATCGTTTGAGTGATGGGGGGACGCAGGAGGATAGGGTAAGCGCGCTGTTGGATATGCGCGTCTAAGCAGTTAGGCTGGTGAATAGGAAAATCCGTTCACCGTAAAGGCTGAGCTGTGACAGCGAGGGAAATTTAGTACCGAAGTTCCTGATTCCACACTGCCAAGAAAAGCCTCTAGCGAGATTCAAGGTGCCCGTACCGCAAACCGACACAGGTAGGCGAGGAGAGAATCCTAAGGTGAGCGAGAGAACTCTCGTTAAGGAACTCGGCAAAATGACCCCGTAACTTCGGGAGAAGGGGTGCTCTTTAGGGTTCATAGCCCTGAAGAGCCGCAGTGAATAGGCCCAGGCGACTGTTTAGCAAAAACACAGGTCTCTGCGAAGCCGCAAGGCGAAGTATAGGGGCTGACGCCTGCCCGGTGCTGGAAGGTTAAGAGGAGGGGTTAGCGCAAGCGAAGCTCTGAATCGAAGCCCCAGTAAACGGCGGCCGTAACTATAACGGTCCTAAGGTAGCGAAATTCCTTGTCGGGTAAGTTCCGACCCGCACGAAAGGCGTAACGATCTGGGCACTGTCTCAACGAGAGACTCGGTGAAATTATAGTACCTGTGAAGATGCAGGTTACCCGCGACAGGACGGAAAGACCCCGTGGAGCTTTACTGTAGCCTGATATTGAATTTTGGTACAGCTTGTACAGGATAGGTAGGAGCCTGAGAAGCCGGAGCGCTAGCTTCGGTGGAGGCGTCGGTGGGATACTACCCTGGCTGTATTGAAATTCTAACCCGCACCCCTGATCGGGGTGGGAGACAGTGTCAGGTGGGCAGTTTGACTGGGGCGGTCGCCTCCTAAAGAGTAACGGAGGCGCCCAAAGGTTCCCTCAGAATGGTTGGAAATCATTCGTAGAGTGTAAAGGCACAAGGGAGCTTGACTGCGAGACCTACAAGTCGAGCAGGGACGAAAGTCGGGCTTAGTGATCCGGTGGTTCCGCATGGAAGGGCCATCGCTCAACGGATAAAAGCTACCCCGGGGATAACAGGCTTATCTCCCCCAAGAGTCCACATCGACGGGGAGGTTTGGCACCTCGATGTCGGCTCATCGCATCCTGGGGCTGTAGTCGGTCCCAAGGGTTGGGCTGTTCGCCCATTAAAGCGGTACGCGAGCTGGGTTCAGAACGTCGTGAGACAGTTCGGTCCCTATCCGTCGTGGGCGCAGGAAATTTGAGAGGAGCTGTCCTTAGTACGAGAGGACCGGGATGGACGCACCGCTGGTGTACCAGTTGTCTTGCCAAAGGCATCGCTGGGTAGCTATGTGCGGACGGGATAAGTGCTGAAAGCATCTAAGCATGAAGCCCCCCTCAAGATGAGATTTCCCATAGCGTCAAGCTAGTAAGATCCCTGAAAGATGATCAGGTTGATAGGTCAGAGGTGGAAGCATGGCGACATGTGGAGCTGACTGATACTAATCGATCGAGGACTTAACCATTTCAAATTGGTTGAACTCGTTTTTACAAAAACTTCTTCTGCATTATCTAGTTTTGAGGGAATGAAACCTCAAATAAATAGTCTGGTAACTATGGCGAGAAGGTCACACCCGTTCCCATACCGAACACGGAAGTTAAGCTTCTCAGCGCCGATGGTAGTTGGGGCATGCGCCCCTGTGAGAGTAGGACGTTGCCAGGCACAAAAAAGAGATAACCTTTGTAGGTTGTCTCTTTTTTGTGCCAATAAATAAGAGCGGAAAGTAAAAGTGTAAAAGTGGAAAGTAAATTGATAGAACCGGACAGTAAAATAAGAAAAGCGGAAAGTAAATGATCAAAAGTGGAAAGTAAACCAATTAAAGCAGGGAGAAAAATTGAGAGAAAACACTAAAAAGGGTCTCCAGCATAGCTTTTAGCTTTGTTCCATCCGAATTACTCCTAAATATTCAATCGCCCTGCCGATTTTTTCAATCTGTTTATCAAGGTAAAAACAGTCCCTTTGTCCCATCAGTAAAGGAAAATAGCCCTATAAAAAAAATGGTATGATAAGGAAGTGAAAAATTAACATCAACTGGAAATTCTAATTTCCGGAAAAAGATAATGCTTATGACACGATTTTGGCATAGGAAAGACTCTTAATCTGCTTCATTAAACCTATATACATTGTGAAAATGATACATTATTACTTTATCAAAAAAATGAATGAAAATTAGCAGTCTGCTGGGGAGAGATTTTACGTGATTTTAACGTTGTTTGACCGTAAAAAGGCGTTTACCTTTGTTCTGCCTGAACGGGTAACCGGCCGTTATGTACTGACTACGGAGAGCCGAAATGGCAGTAAACGAGAGATGATGGCAATAGAGGCAGAAGAGGGACAATGGTTTATCAAGTCCAATAAGTATGCTTTCTTAAGCAATGCTGACGGGCAAAAGGTCAGCAAGCAGCCGGTTGAAGAATTTAGAACCTACACGATTAACAGGGAAGATGAAGCGCCATCACTTTTATATGCGGAACCGTTTCAATTTGATCAAAATATTTACACAAAGCACTACGTTACCACGGATTCCTTAAAAATCGGCAGATCGAAGGACAGTCAGATTTGTTTCGCCAATAAATTAGTGTCCAATTCACATTGCGTAATTGAATACGACAAGAATGGATCGGCAGTAATCCGTGACCTGCAAAGTTCAAATGGCACCTATGTGAATGGGGAAAGAGTAACGGAGCACACGCTTAAAATTGGCGATTGTATTTACATAATGGGTTTAAAAATCATTTATAATGGGAAGCTGCTTTCGTTAAATAATCCGCATCGGCTAGTACTCCTTGATCGGAATGCGTTTCAGCCATTTACCGATGAACCGCCCATTGTAGCGGATGAGGAGGAGCTTGATGAATTTCAGGTAGAGGAGACGACTTCTGACCTTTTTTTCCGTTCGCCTCGTTTTAAAAGAGAAATCACAACGCCAGAGATTAAGATTGATCCCCCGCCATCACCAGTGAACCAAGAAGAAACTCCATTAATGCTGCTATTAGGACCCTCGCTTACGATGGGAATGGCCTCCTTGTTCATGGGGCTGTTTACCCTGCAAAATGTGATGTCGACGAATGGGAATATCATGATGGCAATGCCGACTTTGGTAATGTCCTTTAGTATGCTGGTAGGGACAATTCTTTGGCCGATTTTAACCAAGAGACATGAGAAAAAGACCCGGATTAAGCAGGAAAAAATCAGGCAGGAAAAATATCATGCCTACTTAGAGGAAATGGCAGAGGTTATTGAAGATGAACGGAAACGGCAAAGTGAGATTTTACATGAGAATCATGTGCCGATTGGACATTGTGTTGCCCGGATTCAGGCGCGGCAGCGAAATCTGTGGGAAAGAACCCTTGGCCAGGATGACTTTTTGAAGCTCCGTTTAGGTCTTGGAAATCTACCGCTCAATGCAGATATAAAATTCCCGGAAAAACGTTTTAGTGTGGAAGATGACGGATTGCAAGAGGAACTGTATAAACTTGCGGATTCACCAAAGGTTTTAACAGATGTCCCGGTCACTTTCTCACTTATGGAAGAAAAGGTCAGCGGGATTATTGGCAGCAGGGAGAAGGTAAAGGCAATAGTCGAGGGGCTGATTTTTCAACTAACCGCCTTGCACAGCTATGATGAATTAAAACTGGTGTTTGTTTACGACCAGCAAGAGCAGGACAGGTGGAACTTTGTTAGATGGCTTCCGCATGTTTGGGACGATACGAAAACTATCCGCTACATGGCCACTGATGCAAATGAATTAAAAGAGCTGTCGGCCGTGATTGAAAGGGAAATTTCCCATCGGCAGAAGTTAGCAGATGATGAACTAGCCAATGTAACGCAGCATTATGTTATTTTTTCAATGGATAAGAAATTAGCGGCAAAAGCGGAAATGTTCACGATGATTTTACAAGCGAAAAAGAATATTGGCTTTAGCTTGATTACTCTATACGATGAATTGAAAAACCTGCCGAAGGAATGTTCAGCAGTCATTGAACTGGACGGCTCCTCAGCAAAGATCTTTGACAAGGACGATATAACTGGTCAGTTTACGGCATTTCGCCCGGATATTTATTTGCAAGAAGACCCGGAGAATCTGGCAATTCAGCTTGGCAACATCAATCTGGCTTCATTAAATAAGGCTTATACCCTTCCGGAGATGCTCACGTTTTTAGAAATGTTTGGAGTTAGTAAAATTGAACACTTGAATGTGCTGACAAAATGGAAGGAAAATGATCCGGTGAAGACATTGGAGACGCCCATCGGGGTTGATCAGTCTGGTGAGTTGTTCAAGCTCGACCTTCACGAAAAATTCCATGGCCCCCATGGTCTGATTGCCGGAATGACCGGCTCTGGGAAAAGTGAATTTATCATGACGTTTATATTGTCTCTTGCGGTGAATTATCACCCGGATGAAGTGGCGTTTATTTTAATCGATTATAAGGGCGGGGGCATGGCGAACGCGTTTGTGGACCTGCCGCATCTTGCCGGAACGATTACCAACCTCGACGGAGCAGCCGTTAAACGATCGCTAATTTCGATTCAAAGTGAGTTGAAGCGGCGCCAGGCGATTTTTAGCGAAACAAGCAAACGGGTGGATGAAAGCAATATCGATATTTATAAATACCAGAAGCTGTATCGTGAAGGCCGGGTGACCGAGCCGCTGCAGCATTTGTTTATCATTTCGGATGAGTTCGCGGAGTTAAAGACACAGCAGCCGGAATTCATGGATCAGCTTGTCAGTGCGGCGCGTATTGGACGAAGCCTGGGGATTCACTTGATCCTTGCGACGCAAAAGCCCTCAGGGGTTGTTGATGATCAAATTTGGAGTAACAGTAAATTTAGAATCAGCCTGAAGGTGCAGGAGAAGGCGGACAGTATGGAGGTAATCAAACGGCCGGATGCTGCCGAACTGTCGACAACAGGGCGATTCTACCTGCAGGTCGGGTTTAATGAAGTGTTCATGCTTGGTCAGTCTGCCTGGGGCGGTGCCCCGTATTATCCTGCGGAAAAATTGGAGAAACACCAGGATGACAGCATCGTCGTGATTGATCATCTTGGCCGTGTCCTAAAAAGCGCACGAATCGACAAACGGAATACACAAGTGAATAAACCGCCAAAGCAATTGGATGAAATAACGGACTATCTGGCCCAATTAGCTTCACAAGAACAGATAAAGGTGAAGCAGCTGTGGCTTGAGCCGATTCCAAGCAAAATCTTTTTAGAAAAATTGCAGCAAAAATATCGCATCACAACGGAGCAGAGCTTTGCGTTAAATCCAGTAATCGGAGAGTATGACGATCCGGCTAATCAAAGCCAGCACATCCTTAGACTGCCGCTCACAACCGAAGGCAACACTGTCATTTATGGTGTCGCCGGCAGCGGAAAAACGACGTTCTTGGCAACATTGATTTATTCACTCATGGAGGAGCATACACCGGATGAGGTCAATCTATACTTAATGGACTTTAGCAGTGAAACATTAAGCTGGTTCCGAGAAGCACCACATGTGGGTGATGTGGTTCTTTCCCATGAAAGCGAGAAGGTCACGAACCTTTTTAGAATGTTAACGAATGAGATTGTGCGCAGAAAGAAATTATTGGCCAACTATGGCGGCGATTTCAGCACGTACAACCGTTCGGCAGAGCAGGGGCTGCCTTCGATTGTTGTCGCAATTCACAATTATGCGGCCTTTTCAGAGATGTATGAGGACTATGAAGAAGCGATTTCCTTCTTAACTCGGGAAGGTCTTAAATACGGCATTTACTTCGTCGTTACTGCAGCGAATACCGGAGCCATCCGCTACCGTTTGCTGCAAAACTTTAAGCAGCTGTTTGTTTTGCAATTAAACGATACGACGGAATATTCAGGTGTGTTGGGAAGTGTTGATGGAGTGTATCCATCGAAATACAAAGGCCGGGGTATTTTTAAAGCGGGCAGTGTGTACGAATTCCAGACCGCCCTTATTACGGATGGAACAACGGATATGTACCGTTTTATGACGGAATATTGTGCAGAACAAAGCAAGAAGTGGAATAAAGCAAGGGCAAGAAGAATCCCGGTTCTTCCGGAAAAGGTCAACCTGGATTATTTTGCAGCCGGTGAACTGAAAACCAATCATCCGGGGGAAATACCGGTAGCCATCGAGAAAAGTACGCTTGCTGTTTTCTATTTTGACTTTAGCGATTCCTTTGTCAATCTTGTTCTGACAAGCAATAGCGATCAGGAATGTACTGGATTTATCCAGGGAGCTGCTGAGATGCTGGCGGCAAACGGGGGCAGTGAAGTGATCGCCGTTGATCCGCAAAACAATTTCATTAAAGATACGAACCGGGGCTATCGCTACGTGACCGGTGCCCAGCCAATTGAAGAAACGATTGTTTATTTGTTCAATACACTTGTTTACCGCAATAATACAACGAAAGACGCAGTGGCGGAAGGCATGACGCCGCCAGTGTTTGAACCAATATTTTGTGTGATTGATTCGTTCAGCGATTTGAACAATAGCTTATCAGCAGATGGAAAGGATAAGCTTGCAGTGTTTTTAGATAAGGGAGCGTCGCTGGCTGTCCATCTGATTATTGGCGATCAGGCCGACCGAATCAACGCGATTTCATACGAAAGCTGGTTTAAAAATCACGTATCGCAAAGTGACGGCATTTGGGTCGGCAGTGGGATTACTGATCAATATGTATTGAAAACGAATAAGACGACTAGCGAAATGTATCAGGACATTCCAACCGGCTTTGGCTATTGTCTGAAGAAAGGAAAGCCTGTATTGGTGAAGCTGTTGTCATCTGCCGCTGTGAGTGAGGAGGAATTGGTCTATGGATAAGGTGTTAGTAGAGGTATTTATCCCTGCTGCCAATCAGACATTTGACATCTTCCTTCCGCTTAAAAGCAAACTTCATGAGGTCGTTCTGTTAGTAGCCAATACTTTGACGGAGCTGTCACAAGGATATTATACCGGCACAGAACAAACGGTTCTTTGCGACCGGCACACCGGGGAGATCTTCAATATCAATAATACGGTTGAAGAGCTCGGTTTAAAAAATGGATCGAAGCTGATGCTGCTATAAATCTCTTATTTTTAAAAAGTAACCGGTAAGGAAGGGACCTAATGAAAATCACAAAAAGGATTATGCTGATATTCTTCCTAATGCTTGTACTGATAGGGGGCACGGGTTGTATGGATTCAGAAAGCAAAATGGTCCATTATTTAGAAGATAAATATGGTGAAAAATTTGTCGTGGAACATAAAAAAGAAGGAAGCGTCCTATTCCCGGAGATGTATGGGAAAGATAAGATTTATGCCTATCCGGAAGGGAAGCCGGAATTAATCTTTGAAGCGGGAGAAAGTTCGTCAAAGGAAAAACAATACTACGATGATTATATCCCTGCCATTTGGGGCGATGAATTGACGAAAAGTTTACAAGGCAGCCTTAAAGAGAGCCTTCCCAGACGAGCATTTATAAAATCTATGTTAACGTTGCAGGAAGTAAATATAATCTGGAAATGAAGGATTTGCCTATTTTAAAGTATATCAATGAAGAAAACAAAGATATTAGGATTGTCTTAAAAGTCGCAATAAAGACCGCGGGTAATCCCAATACTTCTGATTATAGCGACGGACTGTACAAGGCTTTTGATCAATTAAAAGGTCTGAATACGACTTTTTATTCCTTCTCTGTGGGATTCGTAGACCAATCAGAGAAGATTGATGAATATATCAGAACCTCTAATGTGAATAACTTACCATGGTCGAATATAGAGGGAAAGGTATATGGACACCTGCAGGTCAATCAAGATATTACTGATATAAATAGTCCCGCTGATTTAATGAAATATTATACACCGGCTGAGGAGTGATAATATGACATTATCTAATTTAACAGAAGAAGAAAAATATTTACTCCTGCAGTTTTCGTATGTAGATTTGCCGGAGGATTATAAGGTTGACCCTAATCAGCCGGCGAATTTTAAAAAGTTAGTAAATGAAATGATGCTAACCTCTTCTGATTATGAGGAAAATGAGAGTTTTAAAAAGTTATATGAATATGTAAACGGCCCAAAAGGCGAGAATTTAGCCAATATCCAAATAACCAAATATGAAAACAACAATCCGACTTGGGAAGAAATCAAGCATGGGAAATTAAATTCCGGCTTTGTCGGCTTTGCCTTGAAGGATGAAGAAGGCAATGCCACTGCCTTATTTAGGGGCAGTGAAAGTATGGGGGATCCGCTGCATCTCATAACCGACTGGAAATCAAATGTCGAAGCAGGGATCGGACAGGAGATCAAACAGCAGAAAGAAGCAGCAGCTTTTTATGAAAAATATATTTCCGGTGCCGAGGGTAACATCTATGTCATGGGCCACTCAAAAGGTGGAAATTTAGCCAATTATGTGTTAGTTCATTATTTCAATCAAGATAAAAACCTGAAATCTTATGTTGTCAATGGCGCTCCCATCAACTGGTGGGTTCTTTCGAAGGAACAGCAGGAGGTCTTGAAAGGTGAGCGGAATACGTTTATCGTTCACCAAGATGATGCCGTCTCACAGCTGGGCCATGTTCCGTATGTCGACAAAACCATTAAAACAAAGAATAAGATGGGTGCCTTGGCATTAATTTCCGCAGTGATTGCCTATGGTGCTCTTTCACTTGATGCCCATAGCTTAGATGCTGTCGAGTTTGATGAAAATGGTAATTTTATTGGGGCATCTGACGGAGCCTCAACAGGACGGATGGTGGGGAACTTTATATTCTCTGGGATTATGTTTCCCTTATCCTTCGATGCTCTTGTCGATAAGGCGATGGCCTCCATCAAACAGGCCGTGTTTCAAATGGTCGTTTCGACCGTGGTAAAAGCAGTGGAACTAAAGCAACAACTTGACCAGAAACTCATGCAAATCAAGTTCGAATGCATTCGTTATATTTTAACTGTTATGAAGGTTTCACAGAAAGTAAAGCAGGAATTACACCAGTTTTTTGACCAATTTATTGAAAAAGCGAAATCGTTCGCTGCCCATTTATGGGGGAAACTTACCGGAGGATTGGGCTTTGCAGTAGAGCCCATCCTAAAAGTGGATCTGTCCAGACTCGCTTACTATTCTACAAGATTGCAAGGGGTAAAGCGGAAAACGCAGCATGTGAACAGTTTGATTGATAGTTTATATCGTGAGGCTGACCTGTTGGATTTGGGGCATGTGTTAAAAGCGGATATGCTGACGAATTTTCATTTTAGAATCAATGAAAATATCAATTATCTTAATAGGACCATGGAAATATTGGAAAAAGGCGAGGCCGTTTTACTGAGAAAAGCTGAGGCCATTCGCTAGCATGCAGGAGGGACACTGATGGATGCGCATGTGAAAAATAAGATTCATACCATTATCGCCGAGCTCAATGCACTTGCCCGGGAGCTGGATGACATCTCCCAGGGAATAAATCGTGAATTCAAAGGGATTGGCGCTGTGAAATGTGCTTCCAGCCTGCAAAGCACGGCGGGCAAGTACCGGTCTGTCATTAATGAATTGAGGAAAATTTGAAAGGAGGTGATAAGGATGGCTAGATCAATTATGGTAGATCCTGCAAAGCTTGAAAAAGCGGCAACAAGCATTGATCAACAGGCAGCTGATTATGAGAGACTCTATAAATCTTTGTTTACAGAGGTTGAGGCGATGGGTGCTGCATGGCAAGGGGCCGATAATCTTGCCTACGTAAACCAAATTAAAGGCTTCACGGATGATTTCATGAAGATGAAGACAAAGATGGATGAGTTTTCTCATTTCCTAAAAACATCGGCAAAAACATATCGCGACACGCAAAATGAGGTTATTAGCGGTGCAAAGCGATTATCGAACTAATTTATCCTTTTCTGCAACGGTGTTGGGAAATGAATAGTGAAAACAGGGGGTGTATACAATGACGATCGAAGGAGTTAAAATTTCGCTTGGTGAAGTCAGTAAAACGGCCAGCCAAATCAGAAATTTAAACAATAACTTGTATGTGAGATTACAAGATATTAAAAAAGAAATGAATGCACTGTCGCAAACATGGAATAGTGATGCGTCCAACACAATTCGTGCGAATTTCAATACGTTTTCTGCCAGATTTGATACCTATCGTGATGTAGTGGAAAGCTACTCCAAATTTTTGGATGTGACGGTCACTAATTACGATGCAACAGAAGCAGCGATTAACAATAATGCAAGTCAATTTAAGTAATCGCTAAACCCTCGGAAGGGCAGCCGCAGATTCGCGAACTGTCCTTCCAAGACATTGTAATCCAACAGAAGGGATCGGACAGCCTTGATCAAACAAATTGATTTAAATTTGGAGAATTGCCGTGAATATTTATTTTTTAAGGTGAACAGCGATGTAGAAGTGGCAAGGAATGAAATTGGCTTGCTGGAAAATAGTCAAGTCTTCGGTTTGTTGTCTATGGTTGTCATCGAAAAAGAGAAAGATATTTTTTTTAGATATGATTTATCTTCATGGGAAAATATTAAGCCATTGTTTTTTAAAGGATTTTCAAAGGAACGATTATACAAATTTCTTATACATATAGCCGAAACCATGATTCATTCAAAAAAAATCGGTTTGCAGCTTAACAATATCATTTCTGATAAAAGACATATCTATATTGATCCATTATCAGGAAGACCGTTATTTTTCTACTTGCCGATTAAAGATAATCGCTATGAGACCTGCACGGTAAAGGAGTTTTTATTGAGTTTGCTGTGGATGGCACCGTATGACGAGGATGATGATTTACACTTCTTTATGGCCATTCATAATTATCTTGTTCGTGCGGAAGAAATTGATCTGCAGGATTTTAAGGGAAAATTAGAGATGTTTGCCCATATCAATGAATCGGTGGGGTTGATCCCGCAGCAAAATAACGTACCTAAACAGGTACTTGAAAAAGCTGCTTCTAAAAAGCCGGCTAAAAAAAGTCTGAGTTTTTACAGCCCTGGGAATGCTGAAGTTCTTCTTGAAGATCAAAATGAGGTCATGTCAACCAATCATAAAAGTGTGAAGATGGATAAACAAACAGGCCAGAAGCTTGAAATTGAGGAAGAAATTCAGTACAAGAGGGTGACAAGAACAGAGTTCGGGGAAAATGATGCATCATTTGAAGCGGCTGCCACGATTGCGGGAACACAAATTAATATTGTTCCAGGCAATAATGGAAAGGGGATTGCCGTCGAAATTGATTATCAGGATGAAGGAACAACGGTTTTAGGTGTGGCCGATTTAGGAACCACCACCTTGGGGCCTTCCAATCCGATGCCTTTCTTACTTGCCCTCGCCAATAATGAGAAAATCGTGATTTCCAAAGAGATATTTAAACTTGGCCGCGATGCAAAAAATGTCGATTATACATCCTCCAATAAAGCGGTTGGCCGTGTTCATGCCCAGATTCTAACGGAGGACGGCGAATACTTTTTAAAGGATAACCGCTCGACAAACGGAAGCTTTGTGAACGATATTAAGCTTGCCAAGAATGAAAAGGTCAAAATCAGACACGACGACAGAATCACACTGGCGAACGAAGAATTTGTATTCAAGATGTTTTAAAAATTAGCTGTATTAAAAGCTTTAGTGATTGGAGTGGAAAGCGAAGCGCATGGAGCTCCAATCAACCAGTAATACTTCGTAAGAAAGGCGGTGAGTGCATGTCTTTTCAAGTTGCTTACCATACTGACGCAGGAATTAAAAAGAAAACCAATCAAGATGCTTTGCTGCTTAAAACAGCCAAGACACCAAAGGGCCGTATCGGCCTGTTCATCGTATGTGACGGAATGGGCGGGCTTACGCAAGGAGAATTGGCAAGTGCAACCGTGATTAGAGGGATGTCTGACTGGTTTGAAACGGAACTGCCAAAAATCATTCTTTACGGCCATGAGCAGATCGAGACAGAAATCAGACAGCAATTAGCAGCCTATGTAAAGGGGCTTAATCGAAAAATCTTGGAGTATGGGGAAACGGCAAGCCTGAAGCTGGGGACAACCATCACCGCTTTATTGATTGTGAATACCAAGTATTTTCTTTTGCATGTGGGCGATAGCAGAGCCTACCAGATTCACGAGGATCTTCTTCAACTAACGAAAGATCAAACGCTGGTGGCCAGGGAGCTTGAACGCGGCAATATTACTGAGGAACAGGCAAAAGTCGACCCGCGCCGCAATGTCCTGCTGCAATGTGTCGGTGCATCCCCGGGCTTGGACCCTGTCATAACCGACGGTGAGGTGAAAGACGGGGATTTGTTCATGCTGTGCACGGATGGCTTTTACCATGAAATCAGTGAGGACGAAATATTTACCCGCTTAAATCCGGACCATCTATCCGGTGAGGAGCAGATGAAGGAGACGGTCACAGGCCTTGTTGAGCTGGTGAAGAAACGCAAGGAAACCGATAATATCACTGTTTTAATAACGAAAGTAACAGCAGGTGATGCGCCTTGATTAAAATCGGCACGATTATTGATGAACGCTATGAAATTTTGAAAGAAATCGGCCGCGGCGGAATGAGTATTGTCTACCTCGCCATGGATAACAGGCTCAAGAAATCGCTTGTCGTCAAGGATATCCGCAAGCGGGCAAACAAGGACGACGATTTGCTTGTCAACAGTCTTGTCGTTGAGGCGAATATGCTCAAAAGATTAGACCATGGCGCCTTACCTCGGATTTATGATGTCATTGACCGCCAAGGCGAGATTTATGTAGTAATGGATTATATTGAAGGTGAATCGCTGAAGGAGAAGCTGAAGCGTGAAAATACAGCTTCCGCGCTTGAGGTGATTGATTGGGCGAGGCAGTTAAGTGATGTGCTTGGCTACTTACATACACGAAAGCCAAATCCGATTATTTATCGCGATATGAAGCCAGATAATATCATGCTGACTCCCGAGGGGAAAATTAAGCTGATTGACTTCGGAATCGCCAGGGAGTTTAAAACAGAGAATTCTACCGATACCACAAATCTGGGGACAAAAGGGTATGCAGCCCCAGAACAGATATCCGGCAAGCAAACAGATGCGAGAACAGATATTTATAGTTTAGGTGTGACCCTTTACCATTTGGTGACGGGAAAAACCTTGAATGACCCGCCATATGAATTAAGGCCGATTCGCACCTGGAATTCGGCGCTGCCAGAAGGTCTTGAGCATATCATTGCAAAATGTACCGCGGCTGAACCGGATGATCGATATCAAAGCTGTGAAGAGCTGAGCTACGATCTTCTGAATATCAACAAATTAACACAGGGATATAAACGAAAGCTCTGGAAAAAATTAGCGGTATTCTTGATCCCGGCCGTACTGTTCCTTGGATTTGCAACGACTTCTGTCATGGGCTATAAAGGAATGAAAAATGAACAGCTTCAAGATTATATGAGTTTAATCAACGAGGCTAACGGCTATATCCAAAATGGCCAGGATCGGGATGCCATTAAACTTTTAGAACAGGCGATTAAGCTCGATAAAGGCAGGGCAATGGCCTTTAATAACTTACTAGATTTGTATATTCAAAGCGGCGAAGCGGATAAGGGCCTATCGAATATTGAACGATATATCGATGAGGGGTATGGCAATATTGATAAAAATAGTGAGGTTCTGTTTAAAGTTGGGATGACCTATTTTGATGTGGAAAAGGACTATTTCCGGGCGCAAGAATTTTTTAATAAGGTTGATCAAAAAGTTAAACCTGAAGTGGAGTACTACAAGTCATTAGCGCTGACGATGGGAAGTTTAAACATCGACTATAAAAAGTTTGCTAAAGTACTGGATGAATTTGAAAAATACAATGATAAAACCCGCAATGATGCGAAAAAAATTGATAATTACAATTCTTTAGCGAATATTTACCTGTCGTATAAAGCGCAAATCCCTGATGCCAATACGAAGGCGATTCAATTAATTACCAAGGCAAAAGATGTTCTCATCAAATTGGATGATGACTTTTTAGCCGATAAATATGTGAAGGACTTTGAACTGAAATTAGCACAAGCTTATTACAGTAAGGGAATCAATTCCAAAGATAAAACAGCTGCAATTTATGATTATGAGGAAGCAATCCGCCATTATACCAATCTCCTTGGAGGCAGCGAAGAAATCAAGCAAGAAGAGTACATGCTGAAAATCGGGACAATCTATGAGGAAATGGACAAGCGCGGGCAGGCTGCCGAACAATTCGAGCTGACCATCAAGCAGTTTCCCTCCAGTCTCAATGCTTATTCAAAACTAGGAAACTTACTGCTTGATATGGAGCAAGCGAAGGAAGAGTCACTTCGAAATTATGCAGCAGCGTTAAGGGTGTACGAGAAGGCATCACAATTAAAAGGTGCGGCTAAGGATGAGAGTTTTATCAAACTGACAAGAAGGTACATTAATTTGAATTTGGTAGGGCAGGGGGGATAATGTGGAATATCAAACAATCTTTTATGGCGGCTTAGCCGGAGCCATCCTCTCGCTAATTTTCTCTATTATTCTGTATATTAAATTAAATATTTCAGAGGTAATAGAAGATTTAACAGGATTTAGTTTCCACAAATGGGCCAAAAAGCTGCAAGGTCATTCCCGCTCTAAACAAGTTCAGCACAATAAGCCCATCACAAGGGAAATCCAGCCGCGCCGCGATGTCGAATTAGAAGTGGCAGTCTCGGGCAGCGTTGCGGCGACAGAGCTTTTGACGGCAGAAGAGGCATCTGCCGCTTCTGTTGACGCTACGGAGCTGCTAGGAGTAGAATCCGGTACCAGCGATTCTACTGAATTATTAGGGGTGGAGCCAACCACCGGCGATTCTACTGAACTATTAGGAGTGGAATCCGGCGCCGGCGAACAAGACGAAACGGAGCTATTAGCGGAACATGCAGCAGCAACAGAGTTATTATCTGCGGAGACTGGCGACGAGACGGTGTTGTTAAATGATGTGTTGGAGGAGACAACTGTGTTAACGGAGCCTGCTTCTGACAGTAAATTTATGAAAGAACTAGACGTGGTCATCGTACAAACGAATGACACCATATAGAAGGAGATAATGAGGATGGGAGAACTAATCAATAAAAGCTATAAACATAATAAATGGCTAGTATGGACTAGCTTTACCATCATCCTGCTTCTCTTTGTCCTGTTGTTTACTCAGCATGTATTATCGCAAAACGAGACGAGCAGATATATCAAGTTTAATGATAAAACTTGGGATATGGATAAAGATCCGAAGCCGGAATGGTATACGAACCAAAAGGACAACGTGACGTTTACAGTTGATCTGAAAGAAGATTATCAAAACTATCTTAGCTCCATTGAAAAGCCTGATGAAGCAGGAAAAGAAGATCCGGCATCAGATCCGGCATCAGATCCGGCCGCCGAACCGGCCCCAGAACCGGCTCCAGAACCGGCACCGGCCGATGTGGAGCAGCCCTTTAGCATAAACGCATCTTACGATGGAAAAGGCGCAAATGCCATAAAGGTGAGCAAAATTCTTGATGCAGCGGCACAGTTTCATGGCGAGTATAAAGTAGAGATTACGTTCCCTTCCAAAGGTGACAGTCAGTTAGACGTGGCCATGGATTTTGCTGAAAATTCATGGGGGTTTACTGCAAAGCCGGCCGCGTTCAGCATTAAAAGAGATACGGTTAACCCTAAGATTACCCTTTCTGGGATCAATAAATCAGTCTACACCGATAAAGACGGCCTTGTCGTCTTGAATCTCGAAGTAGAGGGAAGAGAATTTTTCTCAAGATGCTGTATCCGTCCTCGTTGTTCTCGATGAGGAGGGGGAAGGGGAACAAGCGGAAATTACTTGGGATAAAACAAATAACCGCTTGGGCCGTGTGATTTTCCCTCATTCCGGTAAATATGATGTAACAGCATTCCTCCACGATCAAGCCGGTAATGAAAGTGAGAAGAAAAAGGTTTCCTTTACTATTAATAAAGGCGAGCCAAAAATGTCAGGCTTCGACCATGATGGTTTCTATCATCAAGATGTGACCGTTAAGTTTGAGGATGACGGAGCGATTACCAAGGCAACAGCAAACCTGGTCAGAACACATAATGGGGAGAGCTTTGATCATGTCGTTGATTTTACCCCAAAACGATTTGGTTTCTTTAAACGCTTTGCCAACTTGACACTGACCGAGGAAGGGCATTACGAAGGAACGGCAACCATTACCGATAACCAAGGGGTGGAGTTTACCTATCCAGTGTCCTTTACAATTGATAAAAGCGCACCGGCCATTGCGGTGACAGGTGTCGAACATAATCAGAAATATAAAGAAAAGAAAACAGTTGATATCAGCCTGACGGATGACAGGCAATTAAATGTTGAGACCACTGTCATGACGCTGGCTAAAAAGTCGATTGGCGGCAATACAGAAGCCATCTCCTTGACGCCAAGTTTTGCCGCTGACAACAAAACGGCATCATTTAAGCAAGAGATTGAGGATGGCATCTATGAATTGACGATTGTAACCAGCGATATAGCCGGCAATAAGACCGCTCAAAAGGTCCAATTCACCATCGACAGCCAAAAGCCAGTACTGGAAGTCTCAGCAGGCGGAAAAACGATAAAGGATCAGCTGTACGTTGATAACGGAAGTTTTTCTGTTAAGGCTGCCGATTTAACATTGGATATGAGCAAAACACTGCTTATGTTAAATCAAAAGGCTATGGCACTGAAAACGGATGAATCGCGAACGATTGCCACATTGAAGAATAATGTCACCCTGGAGGACGGAGATTATGAGCTTTCCTTCAATTCGGCTGATGGGTTGGAAAATAGTGATTCCATTGGACCGCTCACCTTTGTGGTTGACTCAAAGGCTCCGGAAGTATCGCTAACAGGGATTGAGCCCGCTGCGTTTGTAAAAAACGGAACAGTAACAATTCAGGTTAAGGAAAAGAATTACCAAACCAACAAGGTTACCTATAAAGTTGAAAAACGAGCTGCGGATGGCCAGTTTACTGACTTCCAAGATGACCGATATCCAAAATGGGAAAATACAGGGGAAACTTCAACAGCCGCACTTCCATTTGGTACTAGTGAGAAGGCAGACAGCAGCTATGACGGGGAATACCGTGTGACGGTAACAGTGAAGGATGCGGCAGGACATGAAGTGGCGAAAACAGTAGACTTTACGATTGATGCTACAGCACCGGTAGTGGATACTAGCCTGAGTGCCGACTTTAATGGCAGCCGTTATGGGCAAAAGGGAACCGTGTCCATTCTTGTCAATGAACTTCAGACAAATTTTGAGATAAACGATGTTAACATTGATGTTAGAAGAAAATCTGGTGGAGACTATATGCCAATCGGCAATGTAACGGGAACATGGACCCAGAGTCCGGCAAGTTCTGTCTATACCATTAATTTTGCCCAGGAAGATGAGCAAAACGAAGGCGATTATCAAATTATCATCGATGCCAAGGATAAGGCGGGAAATATCGCGGAACAAAAGTCTATCCTATTTACGATTGACCATACGCTTCCAGTCGTAAGCATTGACCCCGTTTTCACGGATAAGCGCTATTTTAATAAAAATACGGATTTTCAGTTTAAAATCAGCGACACCAACCTGCAGTTGACGGGCAATGAATTATCCGTCCTGAAGGATGGAGTTCATTTTTCAAAAGCCGGACAGCTGAAATGGCTGGCGGGAACAACCGATACCGGTGTTGGTGCATATACATTCACCGAGGATGGAGATTATTCCGTTACCCTCGCATCTACTGATAAAGCAGGCAATGCGGGCTTACAAGAAAAACGGGAGTTCATCATCGACCAAACTCCTCCGCAATTAACGATAACGGGCGTAGACACAAAAGCGGCTAATCACAATTATTACCCAGAAGTGAAAACTGTTTATGCTGCTGTTGAAGACCGAAATTTTGCGGCAGAGGATATTGAGCTTACGGTAACAAAGGATGGCAAGGCTATTTCGTTTGGCGGTTGGAAGAAGATCTATCAAACAACGAAGGTAACCAAGGTACTTTTAGTAAAATCGCATGTAACGAAAACGTTAGCCGAAGATGGAAACTATACGATTTCACTAGGCTTGACGGATAAAGCCGGGAACCGTTCGATGATTCCGCCATTTGGCTTTACGATTGACCAGACAAAACCAACCATTGATATTCAAGGCGTTGACCAAAATGCATTTTATAATATCGATAAAAAAGTGGATGTAACCATCAAGGATAAAAATCTGAAGCTGAACACGATTAAGGTGACAAGAGATGGCAGCAGCTACAACGCTGGAGGCTTCCGTGTCAGCGGTGAAACAGCAGCGCTAAGTCATACGTTTAGCAACGAAGGAAAGTACGAAATCGTGGTCGAAGCGGTTGACCAGGCGGGCAATAGTTTTAGCCGTTCGGTCGTATTTACGATTGATAAAACGAAGCCAGTGATTACACCTAAGTTCAAGGGTGAGAATCGCGTCATCCAAAACGGGCAGTACATTAACAAAATTTTCACGCCGCAATTTGTGCTCGACCAGTCCGAGGATTCGATTGTCTCTGTTACCCTAAACGGTGGTGCGGACATTAAAAATCAGATCCCGACAGCGGCGACAGAAATGGAGTACCGTTACCATGTTGCTGCCAAGGATAAAGCAGGCAACGAAGCAACATTGGATATCAGCTTTATATTGGATACGACAAGACCTATATTAAATATTAAAGGGGTCGTGGATGGCTTCTTTAATAAAAATATAACACCGGTTGTTACGTTTTCCGATCTGCATCTAGATGATAACAGGACATCTGTTACCCTTAATAACCAGCCTTTTAAAAAGGGACAAAAGCTTGATGATGAAAGGGATTATGTATTAAAAGCGGCCATTTACGATAAGGCGGACAATGTTCATGCAAGAACGGTTGTCTTTACGATTGATAAATCGGCGCCTGTGATTAGTTTTAAAGAGCCAATCACTGATCAATATTTTAATAAGAATCTTATTCCTGATTTGCTGATTAAAGATATGAGCGACTATGATATTATTTCCCTGACTTTAGATGGAGAGCCGTACACGATTGGGACTCCAATCGAAACGGAAGGGAAGCATGTTCTTTACTTTGAAGTCAAGGATAAGGCAGGAAATATTAAACAGTTGAGTGTCGAATTTATTATTGATAAGACGAAGCCAAAGGTCGTGTACGAGGGTGTTAAGAAAAACAAGAAGTACTACGAAGCGGTAACAGTCGGAATCCGTCTGGAACATCCAGAAGATACGATAACATCTATCACAGTGAATGGCGAATCATTTTCTGGTGATGCGATGACAAAAGATGGCGCCCAAGTGATAAAAACGACGCTAAAAGAAATCAAACCGTATGAAATTAAGGTAGTCGCATCAGATAAGGCAGGAAACGAAAGTACCTCGACGATTCCATTCGAAATTGTCGAAAAGAGTGCGCTCGTTAAAGTTTACGAAAACAAACCACTCTTTGCCGGAAGCATCGCAGCAGGAGTGCTTCTCTTAACAGCGGCCGGGGCCTTCATTTTCAGACGCAGGAAAGTTGTAAAAGACGAATAGAGTAAGAAAAAGCAGCTAAAAAGCGATGGATGTCTATTTTGATTAATAGAGTCCATCGCTTTTATTTTTGAACATTTCTTTTAACTGACATTTGCAATATAAATGGATTTGTTTACATCAGCTAATCTAATCCGCATCTTGTCATTGCGTCTTAACCTGTGACCGGATTCAGCATCAATCGTGACATCGCCCATTTCTATTTGGACCTTTGTTTTATTAATAAACAGTAAGGTATTATCCGTGATCGGAACAAAGGTGATGTGATCCGTCGCTTTGAATTCCGGTTCAAGCAAGAACAGCTGATTGAGACAGAATTCTCCTTTAAATGCTTTTAACTTCTTAATCTGTGGATTTGTCCATTCCCCTGTCGACTCATCCTTAATTTCAATAATCAGCTGACCGCTAAACCCGAACCTGCTTTTCTTGCGTTTTGCTATAATTGAGATGATCACTGCTAGTAGAAAGACTCCTGCCAAAGCGATGGCAAGATACAGCCATGGGAAAGGCTGCCATTCTTCCGCTGGGTTTTTATCTGCCGCTAATGGTGCAGGATCTGCCGGGTCACCTGCTTTAGCTTCTTGCACGAGCGGGGTATTTTTTATTGGTAAATCATTGTTAAAGACGAGTTTGATTTCTACTTTATCTTCTGGGTATCCCTTGACCTTAAGTATCCAATCACCTTGGGCAGGGGCCATTAATTTTAACACGGAGTAGTTCTTGGATGTGGTCAGTGGAAACTTTTCGGAAGGAATGGCCTGTTCCTGTCCTTCCGGATCAACTAATTTCAATTCCACTGGCTTGCTTGACACAAGCGAGATGTTTGCTTCTAATACGTTTTCGTTCGGAATGGTGATTTTTATATCTTGAAATTCTTCCTTTGCGACAACATCATGGATTGGGACGACTTTTAATTTCAAATGATCGGCAAAGATCTCACTTAAAATTCCCGGAAGATCATTGGCATTGCTTGTCTCAAAAAATTTCCCGGTTGTGCTCGCGGCAATCGTTCGGAGTAAATCCTTGTTCAGCTTGCCATCCGCATTTAACCCAATTACATAAATCGGGTAACCCTTAGATTTGGCATCAGCCACTGCTTTTTCGGCTTGCTCGTCGGCTTCCTTGGCTGTTTTACCCTTGGATTTGTCGGGGTCATTGTTGCCATCTGCAAGCAAGACAATTAATGGAGAATATTCCTTTTCGTGGCTGGCATCTAAAGATTTCACTGCCTCCGTCAGTCCAACAGACATATCGGTATAAGGATCATATCCTAATCCATCAATAAACGCTTTTATCCCTTGTTTATCCTGTTCTGATTGGATTTTGACGATGTCCTTTTTGGCAAGAACATCATTCCCGTAGGCAATGACACCAATTTTATCCCCCTTAACGGATGACATATCCACAAACATTTTCATCGCTTCATTGCTGATTTTATTTGGGTCACTGAAAAGCATAGATTTACTGATATCAACGACCATTACCGCCTCAATTCTCGAAGAAACATATTCAGGCTCTACCGCATGAACATGAACAGTCCCGATGATCCAGAAAAGAAAGGCAGCTCCTGCTAAACTATTAATCCATTTTTTTACCATCTATCTACACCCCCACTGGCACACAGCTTCTAAATGTTACTTTCTATTTATAACGATATTTCGTTCGTTATATAATACTATTTTACCACCTAAAGCAAATATAAACGAACAATATTATCGACATAATTTTTGGTAGAAAAATGAGCATCCCATAAGGAATGCTCGAATTACATGTAAGAGAACATAATCCTGCTTCGATTCCCGTTAAAGGGAAGCTTTAATTTTTTTAAAGAATTTAACCACAGGGCTGGCCGTTTCCGCTTCTACTTCCTTTAGCAGTCGGTTAAGGCCGGTAAGGCTGATGGATTGTAATTCTTTTCGGAGCGTTTTATCTTGCCATATCGACTGTGGATGACAAATGAGATAATTTCTTAATGGCCCCCTGTATCCGAGTTCCATGTCGACGAGCATAGCGTTTTCAATAATAAAGGACAGCAGCGTTTTGTCATTGTGATGTTTGATTACGAAATCTAATACAGCTTGATAATCAACAGTGTCATCCTCCGTTCCAAAAGCGACTAGTAAAAGTGGAAATTGATCTGGGGATAGATTGTTTCGCAGTCCCTTTTGAAGGAACTCCCTAACCTGATATCGTGCTGCTAACGTTAACGGTTTTAGGTCGATGAAACCGGCTTGTGAGGGAGAGGTGAGCAGCTGGTATAGGGCATGGAGGCAGGCATGGGTATCCCGAGCCTTCCCCTCTGGCAGGTAAGGTTCATGTCGAAAAACTTCACCATACAGCATGATGTCCTGAAAAGTCAATTCCTTCAAATCGATCGAACGCAATAAGGCCGCCTTAGAATGTTCAAGCAAACCTGGGATGGAGCGAAGTTCCTGAAGAAGTTCCTCTGCCCGGACGGCTAGTTTCAACCGTTCTTTCATATATAACTCGAGCAGGGCATTATCCTTTAATAGATTCAAAAAAAGCTCAGCCAAAGCCGATTTCTTATGATAATCAGTCTGCAAAAATATCCGTAAGCTTTGCAAAAGTTCTAGTTTATTTTCTTTATATAAGGAGAAATCATTATTGTGTATGATCAGGTACATGGCCGTCAGCTGATCATAGCTTGCCGGTTCTAGCTTTTGCACTTCTGCAAGTCCGGACAACGCCATTTCCGCAAACGCAAAAAAATCATTGGCGTGCCTGGATTCAGAAAAATGGCGAAAGGCATGATTGACAAACGTATGGTGCTCAGCAATTACATCTGCTCCGGAAATTCGGTCCATGGCAAATTCAAAAATGTATTGGTTCTTCAAGAAGCGATTCTCCACGGGCAGCGTTCCCGGTTCATAAAACACCACATGGATGCCATTTTTCGCCTCAGGCTTACTGGTAAACGTAAGTGAACCTAATTTCCGCCGGTACTCATAGGGGAGATAGTGAAAAAGCAGCTCCAGCAACCTTAGGGCGGATTTCGAATACTCTTCAATCGGCACATCCAACGAGATAAACACCTTTTTCTTCCCGCTAATCGAAGCCATGACGGCATATAGCACCTGTTTGAAATGTTCCTCCGAAATCTTTAAGGAGGTCAGAATTTCATTTTGGTTAAAAGAAATATCTCTGACAGCATAATCTACGGCATCCAGTTGTGGGAGGACCTTGCCGCGTCCAGAATTATAGGAAGTTTGAAAGCCGTTCATATGAAACAGCTTCTCCGGCTCCTTCAGCCATTCATCTTTAAGCGAATGTGGAATAATAAAATGGTGGATGAAATATGTACTGCGCTGACCAGTAAAATCAGCCGGGACAAACACAGCCTGGCCGATGACCAGTTCACCGCTTTCCGGCTGAAAGAATGTCACGGCCCTGGGGTACCGGTCTGCATCTTTTTCTCCGCGTTCCGTTAATGTTTTGGGTGGATGATACAGACAGAACGGATGCAATATTTTTTTCACAAAGCCATGATCAAGACCTTTGGAAACGGCAATGGTGTCATATCCGTCAGTGGCATGAAAGATTCCGCCGCGTTCGCGTGTATAAAGCTGCTGCTCGATTTTTTCACTCACTGACTCGTTCTCCCTTCAATATAACCCAGTTTATAAAGCAGCCATATAAACGGCTCATCGACACGGACCGGACTAATAATGCCGTTGACCTGCTGGTCGACAGGGTTACTGCCGAGGGCTGACACAGCAAAATAGGAGGTATTCTTAAAATACACTTCGAGGGCATTCACAAACGGCGTATCGACCTTTACTAAAAACCTCCTTATTTCTTCGTTGATATTTTGATATTCAGCCAAATCGAGACAGCCGCGATGGGAGACATGGCGGAAAATGTTACTATTCGTGCGAACGTATTCCCCGTCATCGTGTTTTAAGGCATGCAGGAGATCGCTTTTTGTTAATACCACTGCAGTAGGGATCTCTGTTTTGCTGTTTTCAAGATGGGCAATAAAATCACCGAACAGGGAAACGACGACCTCACGCGGCTCATCCCCTTGGCTAACGATTTTTCCGGGTTTTTCGCCCAATTGGTGAATCAGTTTTTCGCGAATCATCCGGATTTGCATCGGGTCCACCAGGAACAGAATGGCTGCGGAATTTTTAATATGGGCCGCATGAAGCTTAAGGTAATCCGGGTCTGTCATTCCTTCGCCGGCCACATCGAAAAAGACGAGCGTAAGCGGCGCTTTGTCTTCATTTCTAAAGATAAATTGAAAAATAAACGGCTCCTGCCGATTGGTTTTATCTGTTGATTGTAAGAGAGTTCCATGTTCAAATAAAGGAATTTCATAGCTGCTTCGGAAGCGTCTGCTAATCTCAGTATCGAGCGGAATACATGCAGCATCAAAATTGTTGGCTGTTACGTGCTGCAACGTATGAATCAAGGAGGTCATATATACCGATTTCCCGACAGATGTAGCGCCGACAATGGACAAAATATTACTTGGGTGCCTTCCGGCTGTGACGGGAAGGTCGTTATGACAGAAGGGGCAGAGTCGATTTCGGGTCACTATCGCATATTTATCGGAAACCCCCATTAAAATACCATCCGTGTATAGCTTATTTTCATCAAGAACACGTGAAGGATCGATTACAGCCTCAATATCATAGATCGGTGCCAGCCCAAATTTTCCACGATAGTGATTTAATAATTCATCCTCCTGAAGCGCAAAATCCTCATCATCATCAATGTGGTGGGCTGCACGAAAAACGACATCCCCATGGTGAAATTTTGCAAAACAGTACGGACAGACAATATCATAAAAGCGTAACCGTTCCTTTGCCGGCTGCTTTTTATCAAAGATCCGTTTTAATAATGCGAACATATCACTGCCCCCTATTGCGGTATCAGCTCATACTTTTGTGCTAAATTTTTTCCATTATTAAAAAAGATGGCAAGAAACTCATTTTTTTCAATTTCGATTTCTGGCAATACTGTTTTTCCGGCAGAGAAGCCGCGAACAAATGGATAGACGGTGCCATCCTCAGGGGAACCTGGCAAGCCGCCGCTTTTTTTCACATAGACGAGCAGCTCTTTATCGATCGGTAATTCGGTGTCAATGGTCATCCTTACCTTTTTCCGTATCTGAAAGAGTTTCTGCTTATAGGCGATGGAGAAATAAATCTTTGCTCTTAAGCCGTTGATATACACGAGATTGTTTTCATTTTGCTGAGAGAAAACAATCAGCCCGCCTTCCCGTTTTTGGCAGGGGAAGATCTGACAGGCAGTCCGGCCAATGGTATCTAATTTGCTGACATAACCCAGATTGCCTTTATATTCGTCACGGGTGTACAGCTTTACGTCATTCTCCCGGAGTTCGCTGATCGGCTTTACTTCATCAGCAGAAGTTTGATAAATATAGACAAAGTCAATCTCCTTAGGCCAGTGCCAACTTAAATGGACTTCTGAATCCTGAATGGTCTTTTTTATATTCCTTATTTCAAAATGAGGGGAAGTAATTGGTACCCAATTCACAGGCTATCACTCTCACTCTCTAATAAAATACGCTGGGGGAGAGACCAAGAAATCCTTAAACAGATGTTCTCACCAGATCGACGTGAAATTCAAAGTCATTGCTGCAATAGGCATCGTAGTATTTTTCACCATTCCGGTAGTATATAAGATCTCTGAGCCGGAAACCTCCCATTAGGCTAAGTTTTTCAATACCGCTCGATTTCTTTTCGTGGACACAACCGACCTTCCATTGCCTTGTTTCAAGTTCTTTCTCTAACGCAAACCGGATGAACTTGCTGTAGAAATCACCGAAGAAGTATTTTTCCTCGTAGCGGTGTTCTTGGGTGTAATTAAACACCTTGATCTGAATGGCGGCGTGATCCTGTAAGCGAAGATATAATTGCTTAAACAAATCTTCTTTCGAGAGAATTTCACGGTTTTCATACCCCGTCATCACATTGGCCCGTTCTAACAGTTCATCCTCAAAGCTCCGATGAAACTCCTCTTGCGTCAGCATTTCAAGATGGCATACCTGGAGGAGCCTTTTCATAACGGTCTCCGGGTTTCCGCTATCGAGCAGTGAAGGAAGGCTCCCGAAAAATCGCTGATCCGAAAAAAAGAAAGGTCCCCGTTTTTCCTTTAGCTTTGCTGTAATTTTCCTAATCACGGCGGCATAATATTCGGCAATATTTTGATCTAAATAATCATCAGAATGATCTAGACTTCCGGCGGCCGATTGTTTCAACCATGCTTCAACCTGGCCAATAATCTCTATTTTCATCTGTAACTTGTGGTGATGCTCCTGAAGCACCTTCCTGTATTGCTGTAAAATCTTCTTTTTAACCTTCAGCGTCAGTATTTCGTACTTTGCTCCATAAACGGTCTCGAAGAAGCAGCGCACAAAGCTGTTAAAATTTTTCTTGTCCGAAAAAGGCAGATAGCTTTTTTTATAGGCTAACTGTTGGACGGGCTGCTGATAGTATTGCGTAAGCAGTGCTTCTTTTTCCAGTAAGTCCTGTTTTGCCGCCCGCTCGAGCCGATCAATCTCAAGCAGGACATTTATTTCGCTTCCAGGTTGGCCAGCAGTCCATAAATAGGCGCAAAATATGCCGTATTGTTCATGATGAATAATATTTTCGTAGAGACAGCGTTCAATATGGCTTCTCATGTCCAGTACTTGTAAATGCTCAAGGGTCGGCAATTCAAAGTTGTGATAAAAGAAGGATTGGGCACCGCCTTCAAATAGAAATGCTTCCGCTTCCTGTACTGTCATGTTTTTGATGGTTTGATAGGAAGGGGAGCTGCCCATCAAGGCATTCATATCCTCCAGCTTTTCGGCAGGGGGAAGGAATTGGCGAAAATAGGATTGAAAATGGGTTTGTGACAGTTCAACTAAATCGAGCACTGTTTCCCGCTTTTCCGCCGCCCGCCGCCTCAATGAATTGACCAGCTCAGTAAACACACATTGGGCAGTATGGAGGGCAATGGCTTTATTTGGACGTGTTACTTTCGCCAATCCTGCTGAAGCATAAACCGGCTCCTGTGAATTCCCTTTGATTCCCCGTTTAAAATCCTGGTGATGATAGCTGTCCATTTTTTCATGATAATCGCTGATCATTTTACGATTTTTTAACAGATTGAGATTGCTGATAATTTCCATGTTTTGTTTCATAGCAGTGCTGGAAATCAAGCCATCCTCATTTTTATCACTTAATAAATAAACCAAATCAAAGAGTGGGGAGGGCGGGTGCTTTACTGGCAGCCGAAGGTGATCCTCTGTCAGTTGGAGATCCTTTACAAAGCTGTATTGATCCTGCTGATAGATATCGAGTTCTTTTAAAAAACTAATCCCTAGTGCGGTGGAGTAAGCGAAATGGATGCCATCCTGTTTTTCCTTTAACAAGCCATATAAATCGACCTCCACAATATGAAACGATTCTTGAAGAATGCTTTTTAACAGCAATGTGAATTCTTGGATCAGAATCGTTGCGGGATCTTCAATTGCCGTCACCACACAAAGATTTACTTTTTTAAGAGAAGAATATTCCTTCCCGTACTGAGCCAGTTTCGCTGCAAGCGTTCGAAACGTCTTATTTAATTCAATCAGGAGGCTTTCATCACGAAAAAAGGCTTCGTACATGGCTCTCCGCCTTGTCTTTCGGTCAAACTCCTCTTTTGGCAGCTGGAAGGACAGCACATTATTATTTTTGATGGTGTCGGTTTGATAGGCGTGAAGGTATACCAGACCCGAACTGTTTTGCCATTTTTCATGATTGATGGCGATCATTGTTTGCAAGGCATCCGTCACCCGATCGCCCAAGAATAAAAAGACAATCGGGTGGTTGATACTGCGCTGTTCTTTTTCCGAAAGGCTGATTTTTTCCACTTGGGACGAAAAGGTGCTGGCATATGATTGTAAAAGCTCATTCAAAACCGATTCCCCCTATTGAACCGCTGATTGTCGCCAGTTATGCGCTGATTGTCGCCGATTATGCGCTAATTGTCGCTGGTTATGCGCTGATTGTCGCCGGTTATGCGCTGATTGTCGCCAGTTATGCGCTAATTGTCGCTGGTTATGCGCTGATTGTCGCCAGTTATGCGCTGATTGTCGCCGGTTAACCGCTGATTAGCACCAATTATCCGCTAATTAGCGCCAATCCTCTTATGATTTTAATTGCCGCAGCATCTCCATAACCTTGATCAAAATCTCTTTATAAAAATCGTACACTTCCTCGCCGTTTGCCAGCTCTTTATAGTCATAATCGAGGGCTTCTTTTTCCTTTTGATAGAGAGAGGCCATTTCTTCTAAGGCGAAAATGAGCTGCGCGGCACTTTCTTGCTGGATGAGTTCATTGCTGCGCTGCTCTGATTTCTTGTCGAGCTGCGCCTTCTGCTTTGGAGGAAGCTCCCTATATACTTGATAGATTTCGTAATCAATAAACCGCGTCGTTTTCGTCAGGTTTACGAACGGCTCCCACGCATCTTCCTCCAGCTCCTTATCATAGACATAAAGGGCGCCGCGCTTTTTAATCGTTCTTGTATAAATAGCCTGAATGAACTGATTTATCACCGATTCCTTGTCTTTCCGTAAGGCAATAGCCTGTTCAATTTCCGCCGCTTTTCCGTGAATGAATCGATATTTCCGCACCTCTGCTTTGATCTTTTCAATCAGTTTAGGGGAACGGATGAAGTTTTCCTTTGCCATATCAGCGTTTGTACTGCCAAAAATATTGCTTGAACCGGCAGTAGTCATCCCGCCGGCAAGCAGGTCCTGCAGTTGCCGCAGCACAAGCTTTAAGTTCCCAAGACTCGCTTTCTCTATTCTTTTCGGATCAACATCATGCCGGGAAAAGAGTGCTGCTATATTCACGTCCTTTGTAAAATGGCACTGAAACCGTGCGCTTGTATTGCGTTCGTCATTCTTCATGGTGATACAGCCAAGCTTTCTGCCCTGGTCAAACAGAGCGCGGATCCCGGCATTGTATTGTTTCACACGTTCGTTTTTGTACGTATCCCCCCATGATTTTTCCGGAATCGGTGTAGGGAGGTAGACCCAATTCTCCTTCTCTGTTTGCACGAGATGGCGCCCGACCCCTTCTTTTTCGAATATCGTTTTTTCATAGGCAGCCTCATAGAGGGAAAGTGGCGAGTAGGCAAATAATGGAATACCGTTTTTTGTATTTAACCAGAAGATGCGGTTTTTCAGCTCACTTTCTTTAATCGTAAAGCGTGAATGGCTAAGTGAGTGGCGCTCGAAATTTTTGATCCCGTTGAAAATATTCGGTGCCTTTACAGGAACAGAGACAAAGCCCCATTGCGGGAAGTGCAGCGATCCCGTGCTGTTGGCAAGGTGGAAGACCGGTAAGGCATCGCGGTCAAGGCGAGCGGCAATCTTATCTTCAATAATTTTATCGATGGGCAGATCCTCGCCATATTTTAGCCGTAAAAAGTCCTCCATTGACTTGGTAATCAATTCTCCAAATTGATCGCTTAGAAACTCAGAAACTGTGCCAACGACATCAAGGTCCGTTTCCTTTACCCAATTGGAGGATTTTTCAAGCAGCATTTCTGCCCATTGCTGTACCAATAATTCGCCATCCTTTGACTCAAATAAGTGCTGGATTTCGCGGCCAATATCTGAGACGCTGACAAGATGCCAATAATAAGCGGTATCATGGTCATGACTCATGTCCTCACCATCAACAAGGAGACGGGCATTCTTTTCAAAAATCCCCTTCAACGTTTCAAGAATTTCTTTATAAACCTCATATACTTTGTTGTTCTGTTGAGAAATAAGCTGGTAAACATCTTCATAGAGTTCAATCATTTCTTCGCTGCGGTCCTTTTCCGCCCGCAAATCAAATTCGGCTAGCTTCGCCTCGATATAGGCATTTTTCTTGCGGTCCTTTCCCATAAAGGCGGTGCGTGCTTCCTCCTGCTTGCTTATGGCATGCTCCTGTTCGGAGAGAATGGCTTTTGGCAGGCGCTCTAAGCGGTCGCGAAGTCCTTCTATATAGGCCTGTAATGTTTTTAACAGGCAGAAGCCATCGGTGGAGTAAAGCAAACGTGAGGCAAAAATGGGCCCCTTTTTCGGCAGAAGGAAATAGCGCTCCAGCTGGCGGTTGATTTCCACAATGATTTCCCCTGGCAGCTGTTTCCTGCATTTGCGGTATTGTTCCTTTGCTTTTAGCAAAAAATCACGCTCTAACTCCTCATTAAGATGGATGACGGGTGTCTTAATCACATGATTGTAGGAGTACCGGTCGCTGTTTTCATAACCTGACAGAGGGTCAGGCACACGTTCGTTAAAGCGCTGGTGGATCGAGTCCGGGTCAAGCCGCAGTTTTTCTAAAAATTGCTCTACTTCCGATTGATTTGGCTCTGCATCAAACATCTTGTTCATTTTTGTAAACAGCTTATAGCCGATGTAAGTGGTCATTTCCTCCAGCGGAATTTCTGCCATTGAGGCCCCGATAATGTTGTATTGGTAGTTAGCGGCGTAGGGCTTTGGCATTTGCGCGATATTGGTGCGGATGTTGCTTATATAGTCGTGGATGGCAAATTCTTCGCCGGATTTCTTTTCTTCACTGGCCATAAAGTTGCTGATATTTTCAGCGGTCACATTCATGCAGTAATCATAGGCATTTTCAAGCCATTTCCCTTCAAGGTTTGTCCCGGAGATCAAATGGCAGAGGTTAAACGGCGGCATGGGGGAGTTGACATCTAAGAGGCTGCCGTACTTCATTTTGTAGCGTTCGTTCCGTTCATCACAATTCATCCAGTAGTCAAGTTCTTTTAAGGCAGCAAAGCCATTTTTCTCAATATATTCGACAGTATGTGAACTCAAGCCGCGTTTGGACAAATTCACGTCAGGAGTAAATAAGTATCCAAGGAGGCTGACTTTATCGACACCGGTCGGACCGAATTTCCGCTCCATGATGCCGCGGGTAATGTAGGCGATATCGAGAAAGCAGCCACTCCCTGTTCCGCCGGAAAGGCCGGTTAAGATAAAGACATATAATCGTTTGCCTGTGCCCTCGAGCACGGCTTCAATTTTTCTTTCAATCGTTTGTACGACTTGGTTGATTTTTGTAAACAAGAGCAGCCTGCCGGCCTGGCGGACGCCGGATGCGCCGCTGATTCCGTCTGCAATTAACAGCTCCGGTGACAGCCACTCCTTGATGTATGGCTCAAGCGTGCTGCGATTTTGCAGAAGGCCGCCGATTTCCGGGTTGGAAAGCAGGACAAATTCCTTGTTCGGATCAAGGCCAATGCCCTTGTAATTCTTATTGCGGTCATATTCATTCGTTTCAAACGCCAGAAATTCAATATTATTCGGCTTTTCCTTCTTCTTCTTCGATAAGGGATCCTGCGGCAGCTTAAAGCGCCTGTTCACCTGAAACTTAAGCCTTAACAGAGCATCAATTCCCGTACCTCCAAGGCCGATCACCAGCATCGGATTATCAATCGTATCCACACGGATCTTCTCCGAAATAATCCCCCCGCCAAGCGACACATCCAACTGCTGAATATGCTCTCTCACACTAGCTTTCACACAAAATACCTCCCCGACAAATTAAAGTAAAAAAATACCAATTGGTGCCTGACACCCGATCTAGCTCCGGCGCCCTAGCGGCTAGTGTCCTTCGCTCTCCGCCCTACGATAAGTCAACATCGAATCGCCTCCGGCTCTTCGTGTTTCCTTTATCTCAGTTGGAGAGCTCCAGGCCATACGCCGCTGACCAGGGCGCCTACACTTTTCTAGCTTTTAAATATACTCAACGTAGATAGATTTATTTGTTTTTTTCGGGATGATGCGCAGGCGGTCGTTCTTTTTTATGATTAGGCCTTTTTTGGCGTCGATGGCACGGCTGCTTTTTTCGATGATGCAGTTGGAGTGGTTGATAAGGAGCAGCGAATCTCCGGCTGCTGGTTTGAACACAATGCCCGCGGTTTCTGTGAATTCCGGGGAAAGGGCGAGCAGTTGATGGAGATGGAACTTTCTCTTAAAGAGCTTTAATTTCTTGAATTGCGGGCTTAAACGTTCCCCTGTATCCTCATCCTTTATTTCTACAACCATTTGGCCGCTAAACCCGCGGCGCGCCCGTTTCAACCGTGAGAACAGGATAGAAGCCAGCCCTATAAGCAGGATCATGCCAGCTGCACCGCCAGTTGCATACAGCCATGTTAATGATGATTCTTCCTTGTTTTCCCTTACCTTTTCCTTAACCTTTGCCGAATCAGGCACGGATGCCATCTGTTTAACTGCAATCCTTTGCGGCGCAGTCTCACGGAAAAAGCTTTGATCCTCCGCTTTCACGATGATTTCATAGTCCGTAGAATCTCCAAGCTTGAGCTGGCCGCTAAACCCGCCCCCGCCCCCGCCCCGTTTAGGGCAAATTCTTCTGTTTTTCCCTTTTCGAGATCTTTCAGATACACCGTTGCATTCATGGATTGATAGATTTCTTGATCGGTAACTTTTGAGCCGGAATCCTCAAAAAAGGCGCTAACATTAACGATTTCCCCCGCATTAAAGCTCTGCTTAGAGGGCAAACCCAGTTTTAGCTTTAAGTCATAGTTAAAAACGAGGCTGATATCAATCTGATCCTGCGGCACGCCCTTGACCTTTAGTGTCCATTCACCTTCAGCCGGCTTTACCAGCTTGATCATCGAGTAGGTCCTTGACCGTGAAAGCAGAACCTGATTAGAGGGAATCGCTCGTTCCTTTCCGGAAGGGTCAAATAGCTTGAGCTCTATGGGCTGACTCGATATGAACGAAATGTTTGCCTCGACAACATTTTCATTTGGCACTGTGATGTTTATAGCTTCAAAATCACTATTGCCGACTATTTGCTTCACAGGGACAATTTTCAACTTTAAATGGTTCGCAAAAATTTCACTGAGAATCTGTGGAAGCTGATCGGCATTGCTTGCCTCAAAAAATGTGCCCTTGGTGTTCTCTGCCACATTCCGGAGCACCTCCTTATTCAGCGAGCCATCAGCGTTAAGGCCGATGGTGTAGATCGGATATCCCTTCGCTTTCGCATCCGCAACGGCCTTCTTCAGATCACCCTGGGCTTCGGCAAGCGTTTTTGCCTTTTTCGGATCCAAATCATCGTTCCCATCAGCCAACAGCACAATCAGCGGAACATAATCCTGTTCATTGCTCGCATCGAGTACCTTAACTGCTTCCTTTACGCCTGTGGATAAATCGGTATAAGTGTATGTTCCAATAGAGTCAATAAACTCCTTCAAATCCACTTTGTCCTCTTCAGTGAGGATTTTAACGAGCGCCTTTTCACGCATCACAGCATCGGAGTAGGCAATGGCGCCAATTTTATCACCGTTTAGTGAGGCCATATCAATAAACATCTTCATCGCCTCATGGCTAATGTTATTCGGGTCACTGCTCTTCATGGAATTACTGACATCCAAAACAAGCATTCCTTCTATCCGGGAAGTGGAATGCAACGGAGCTGCAGCGCGTACACTTATATTACTAAAGCCGTAAAGCAAGAACCCAATCGCTATCAAACTACTAAGCCATTTTCTTGACAACTGTGTGCACCTCCACTGACAGTTTCCTTTGGCAAAAGACTTGGCTTACCGTTGCTGATAGTATATTCCCAAGCAGTACTCCCTAGAATGACAAAAATAGCCCTATTAAAGGATGTAAATAAAATTTACTTCACCAGGAGGGTGTCCATGTACGTTATCATCTTTACTAGTATTCTCGTTTTGGCACTAATTACGAAGATCTATAAACTTTTGAAAAATAAACGCTGTGTCGGCGATTACAAGGATTTGGATGACGAATTAGTCATCCTGCTGAGTGAGAGTGATTCGATTGACTAAACAGGCTGGCCGGAAGCTTGAGAAATTACAAACGAAGTATCAATTTCAGAAGCTCAAACTGTGCAAGAAATGCAGCTGTTATTCTGTTTTAAACATCGGGAAGTGTCCCACATGCGGCAAGGGTCTCATTGGAATTGAGCGCCTTTGCAAATCCATTTTACGAAAACGGATCTCGACAGGTACTATTCGAGTGCTACTCGTTGTCTGCCTTGGCATCCTATACGCCCCGACTATTAATGTCATGCATTATACGGTTACTGCGGGAATCATCTATTGGATCGCCGATCTTGGCCTGACCGCCTTCTTCCAAAAAAGTGAGTATTACCATCAAATGAAAAAACTGCTTCGTACTGACTTCCGGTCGATCCAAGCCGGAATTGTGTCCGACAGTAAACTTGCCAAAACAGATTTCCAAGAGGGGAGGCTTGCCGCCGCCTACGAGAAACTCCTGGAAATAAGCAAGTTGGATTATAGCGACAGGGTCAAGATTCGCTGTGTAAAGGTGTTAAACGAAATGGTGTTAAGAAGTGAGATGGAGCTTGAATTGGAAGGGTTTATTCCTTCTTCATATGATAAGAATTTTACGAAATATGCACTGGAGGTGGCGAAAATCAATCGCGCACTGGTGACGAAAAAGTGTATTGCCTACTTTATTCACTACCGTGATGCGATTGTCATTGATTTTGGGATGGACTCATTCTTAACTATTGCAAGCTCGACACTGCGAATGAAGCTCTACATTCTCGAGTTTTCGGCATTTATCGAGGAATTTCTTGACTATTTTCCAAAGGAGAGAATCTTACGATTGTGCCATATCATCCATGCCAATCCAAATGTGAAATGGGGAAGCCTTAAGGAGGCAACGCTGCAATTGGTTACGCAGAAATATCGCTGCGATCCGGATTTCAGCCGTTTTGTCACCAGTAGGGAAAGGGTTCTTGGTCATGTATAAAGAAGTAAATCGATCATGGACGATTTCCCTGCTGCTGTTTGTCATCCTTCTTGGTCTTGTCGTCGGAAAAGTTATCCTCGCCCATGAAAAAACCGCCGCCTATAAGGAGGCGATGATGTTGTTTCAGTCGGGTGATGGAATCGCCGCAGAAAAAAAGCTGTTGGCCGCAAAACGAAATCCAGCTGTTTCAGATCATGATCAAGAAATCGACAGGATACTGGCGGATCTTGCCAACATTCAGGAGAAGGACCAAGAAGTGAATAGAAAAACCACTGGGGATCAGGGAGAAGACATTCTTGATCAACTGGTTGATACCTACAGCAGCTGGCACGCGAACGTAAAAAAAAGGCTAACAGACATTATCAGTACCGCCCTTACCAGATAATGATTAATCAAGGAATGAATAGGCACTTGGCATTAGAGGATCTAAGCGACCGAACCCGCGAAAAAAAGAGAAAGCGGTCGTTTATAGAGGTGCTAAGCGACCAAACCTGCGAAAAAAAAGAGAAAGCGGTCGTTTATAGAGGCTCTAAGCGACCAAACCTTCGGAAAAACAGAGAAAATGGTCGCTAATAAAACTTCTAAGCGACCGAACCCATGAAAAAAAAGAGAAAGCAGTCGTTTATAGAGGTTCTAAGCGACCAAACCTTCGAAAAAAATGAAGAAATTCATCAATAGAAGTTAATGGCGAGTTATACGAATAATACATCAATCCAAACTTATTTCCCAAAACTAGACAACGGTATAAATCGATTAAATACTCCAATGGTCGTTACTTTGCCCATCCCGATATCGGTAAAGTCCGTTTTGTAGATGGAGAAGACAACATAATCGGACTTGGTGGTGCCCGCATCAAAGATTGATTTCCCGGCAACGGAGAGAATCCCCTTCTTTAACAGATTTGACGATTGGTCCATTGTTTTGTGATTAATCCAATCGATATATTCTGCGCGTTCGGGATTGGTAGCTGATAAGACAAAAATAATAAAAATGGACAGAACGATAGATCCTAGACGTTTCATGTTTCAAACTCCTATCATAATGATGGCTAGTACATTCATATGCCAGTCACAGTTTAAAAATCACCAGGATGATTGGAAGAAAAAAAGTAAAAACATTTTGGTGATACTTTCCTTTTAATATGTTAAATTATTTCTATTATTATCACTTGCTAGTTTCACTAAACATAGCTTTACAAATAAATATAAAGGAGACAAAATCTGTGAAGAGAAAATGGAAGTGGGTGCTCTGCTGTTTCCTTTTCCTGCTTTTTTTAAATGGGTTTGGAATCCTGGCAGTTACTTTGTTTAGGTAGGGAGGCAGGGAAGACGCGAATGACAACAAATTTAACAAAACCGATCTCGATAAAGTTACTTTTTGCCATGCTCGTCGTGACTATTGGGGCAGAGATTCTCCTCTATTTTACACGGTATACCTATATGGCAAGTACCCTTTATGATGCCATAATGGTGTCATCCTTTTTTATCGGCTGGAAACTGCACCGACGGCTCCAAAGTCCCGCGGATCAACCGAAAACAAAACGGCAGATTACCCTTCAATTCACGGGTGCCTTTCTGATTTTCTTTCTTGGCAGCACGGTCAATAATCTATTTTCAACCTATGCATTTCAAGACTTTAGCACGAATTATGACCACTATGTTCAAAACTATACGGAAATGCAAATGGCAGTGGAGGAAGATACGGGGGATCCCGCGGCGCAAGATGCCATTTGGACCTTTTTCGAAAAAGTAGATATGATTGGCTATGACCTATATTCGGATACACTTGCAGGATTGGAAGAGGTATGGCGGCTTGCTTACATGATTCTTCTGCTTGTCCTCTTTAAAAAAGTTTTTCCGAGGAGGTGGGAGAGCGGGCGCAGAGATCTTTTCCTCATGAGCGCGCTGTTCCTCACATCAATTCTTTTTGGGATTGATCACACATTGGATTCGGAGCAGTCATGGTCGATTCGAATTGGAGCGATCGTAACCTTTGCTAACATGGGATTGCTATTGGGAGTCATCCTCTTATGGACACGAAACCTTTGGGTGACTGTCCTCGTTCATTCACTTTACGATATCACCGCGACATTCTCATGGTACTATATCGATTATGCCGTTGAACTCTTTGTACTCACTGTCTTGATTGCCCACTTGATCCTTTTAACCCTGGAAAAAATAAATCAAAGACGCTTGAAACAGCAGCTGGAAGCTGTAGAGCTGGTGCAAGCGGCCGAATAATAAAAAGAGGATCCGCAGCTTGCGGATCCTCTTTTAGTATGTATACTTTTTATCATCTACCCAATAGTTTATTGTGCCATCATTTTTCATTACATACTTAATCTTCTCTTGGGCTAATACCTCTAGTAAACTATCCATGGCGAGTTCTTCCTTAATATGCAATTCCATTAATTTTTTGTTTAGCATAAGGGAGTCCTTATTTTTGACTGAGGTGAGATAGGTCAGAATGTCCAGCCGTTGTTCCATGGCATCCCGCAATTCCTTTTTATGAGCTTTCAAACTGGAAGGCGTCTCAAGGGCGTTTAATCTCTTTAACAGTAAGGTATGATTTGCCTTCGCTTTTTCCATGTCAGTAGAACTTTGTTCGATCGAAACGTTAAGTAGTTTCTCACTTTGTCTATAATAATTTTGTTCAATAGATAAATAAGAAGTAAGCCTCTCATGATTAGATGTCAATAACTCAATCGTGAGGAAGAAGGAGATGAACATGAATCCAATGAACCCAATAGTAAGATAGACCCACTTTTTCAGAGAGTGTCCTTCAGCGGGTGGAACGGCTTCAGAATCACTGTGAAATAAGGCGTTTGTCTGCAATTCTTCCAGTTCGCGTTTCACTTTTTGTTGGGCGGCAGTCAGCATTCTATAGCCCTCCGGTTTGTGTAAAATGAATTAAAACTATTACTATCCTACTATAAAAGGCGATAGAAAATCCATTTATTCCCCAATTTTTCTAAAAAAAACAATCACCCCATTCATAACATAAAACATCCTGAAATACTTTTTCACTATAAGACTAATATTCTAGAAAAATGAATTATTTTTGCAAATATATCCATTAGGGAGATGATTTTATCCTAAAGAAACAATTTTCCGATCAAAAGTATGTCAAGATCTGTTCTTTTTCTAGCAAAATTGCAGGAAAGGAAAACTGAATTTAAGACTTTAACGAAAGAAAGTACTCGAAATTTGCAACGGATGTATTGGAAAAAATACCGATGAAAAAGTAGTTTGTGGCACTTAAGCAATGATCTCGATAAATTATGTCGAATATTGCGAAAACTTTTTCTTCGCTTTCCGAATATTTTATTGACCCTCGCTATGAAAAAGGGATAATATTATATTTGTATATTCCAATTTTTCGCACTAATGCATAAATTTGAGTGTACAAGAACATCTTTCTATTATTTTTACTAATAAAAAAGGGGGAAATTAGTAAATGAGCAAAAAGAACCGCAATCAGAAGCGCAAAATTGCTACATACGCATTGGCTTCAGCTCTAGTTATGTCAAACTTTAGTATTGTGTCTCAAGCATCTGCTGCCTATAAACCTGGTGACTTAGATTCAAAGCTTCAGCAATTAAAAGAGTACCAGCAATCGTCTAAACAATCTTTAAAAGCACTAGATTCAAAGTCTAATAGTGCAAAAGCATCCCTTAAGGCGACAGATAAGGTCCGTGTCATTGTTGAAGTAGACGGCCAAACGCCGGTTGAATATGCAACAAAAGAGGGGAAATTGTACAAAGAGTTATCAGAAGATAAGAAATCTTCACTCGCCTCAAAGGTGGAAGGTCAGCAAAAGTCTGTGAAAGATAAAATTCGCTCTAAGGGCGTTAAGATTGAGTACAAGCAGCAATATGCAACCGCTTTCAATGGTTTTAGCGGTGAGGTCGCATTTGGGGATGTGGCTAAGATTGAAGCAATTGCAGGGGTAAAAAAGGTTTATATTGCGAACGAGTATAATCGTCCAGTCATTGAACCAAATATGAAAACAAGCCATAACTTCATCCAATCCCGTGATACATGGTCCGATTCCGGATTCAAGGGTGAAGGCATGGTTGTCTCCGTTATTGATACTGGTGTTGATCCATCACACCGTGATTTCAAATTAACGGACAATGCCTCTGAAGAACTATCGAAAGAAGAAGTTGGAAAGCTTGTTTCAGAAAATGGCTTAAAAGGACAGTTCTATACCGATAAGGTTCCTTACGGCTATAACTATTATGACCAAAACAACACCATCCTTGACTTAGGTCCTGGAGCAAGTATGCACGGAATGCACGTAGCTGGTACAGTTGCTGCAAACGGTGATGAAGCAAATGGCGGAATTAAAGGGGTTGCACCAGAAGCACAAGTACTGGCTATGAAGGTATTCAGTAATGACCCGTTATTCCCATCCACAACATCTGACATATACCTTGCTGCGATTGATGACTCAATCAAACTTGGTGCAGATGTATTAAACATGAGCCTTGGTTCTACCGCATCCTTCTATGATGAAGAAAGTGCTGAGGATCTTGCAATCCAACGAGCAACAGCTAACGGAATCGTTTGTGCGGTGTCTGCAGGAAACTCACAGCATCTTGGTTACGGCTGGGATGACCCGTATTTGAAAAATCCTGATATCGGTGTAGTCGGTGCTCCTGGTCTAAATCCAGACACCATTTCTGTTGCAGCTGCCGGTAACGAAGGGTTCTTATATGAGAATGCTATTTCGGTAGCAGGTAATGAAGGATTTTCAGCTATTGGTTACGGAATGGATGAATGGACGAAGCTTGTAGCTGACAATGGCGGCAAACTTGAGCTTGTCAGCCTCGGAGCTAAACTTGGAGCAGCTGCCGATTATGCAGGGGTAGATGTAAAAGGCAAAGTCGTTGTCGTTCCCCGTGGCTCCTTAACCTTTGTTGATAAAACGAAAAATGCAGCCGCAGCAGGTGCAGCTGGTATTATTGTTTGGAATGCTACAAACGGATTCTTCTACAAGGATCAAGGCGGCTGGGATATTCCATTTATGCATATTTCAAAGGCAGAGGGTGAAGCCCTTAATGCAGCGATTGCCGCCGGCCAAACAACGCTTCAAGTTACACAAAAGAATAAATCCGAGAGTCCTGAAATGGGCCGGATGACAGACTTTACTTCATGGGGAACAACACCATCCCTTGAAATGAAGCCTGAAATTACCGCACCTGGCGGAAATATTTATTCTACTGTAAACAATGATAAGTACGAATTGATGAGTGGTACTTCAATGGCCGCGCCGCATGTGGCCGGGGGTTCTGCACTCGTACAAGAATACTTGCAAACAGATAAGCGTTTTAAAGGTTTATCTGTCTCTGAAAGAACGGAATTGGCAAAAGTATTGTTAATGAATACTGCTAAGGTAATCGACGACCTTGAAGGGCAGCCTTTCTCTCCACGCCGTCAAGGCGCTGGTATGATGCAGACGCATTCCGCTGTTTCTACACCTGTATATGTGGTGAATAAGTCTAATGGTGAAGCAAAGGTGGAATTGAAGGATTTCCAATCGAAACAATTCGAAATGACCTTCACAGCTAAAAACATTTCTGACAAGGATGCAACATATGCGGTTGATACAAGCGTATTAACAGATACTTTCTATCAATGGGAAGAAACAACACCTGATTATAATGCATTGATTGCCGGTGATATGGAAGGTGCAGTGGTTAATGGTCCTAAAACGGTGACCGTTCCAGCTGGAAAATCTTTAGATTTCACTGTTAAAGTGGATTTAACCAATGCAAAAATTCCTGGGTATGATACAGAAGGAAACAAAGTTCTTCGTGATTTAACAAAAGACATCTTCGTTGAAGGCTCAGTAAATCTTAAAGCAGTCGACGAAAAAACGCCTAACTTAACCGTTCCGTATGTCGGTTTCTATGGAAATTGGGACAACCCATCTATCCTTGATGGCTTTAAAGATTTAGGTGAAGACCGTTATTTCGATGCAACGGGTATGTTTGGAGCAAATCAGCCTGTTACAGACATGCTAATCGATGACTGGTTCCAGGCTCCGGTTCCTGAAAAGAATGTTTGGACTATTTCACCAAATGGTGACACATACAATGATGATATCAATGCATTCCCAGCATTCTTACGGAACGCATCTGAGGTTCAATTTAACATCTTGGATAAAGATGAAAAATTACTTCGCCGCGTGAAAACAGAAACATCAGTTAGGAAGAACTTCTACAATAATGGCAGTGGTTCTGTTTATAACTATGAAACAGACAGGGCATGGGATGGCAAAATCGGCGGAAAAACAGTAGCAGACGGATTATACTACTATGAAATTAAATCCGTAATCGATTATGCCGGTGCCAAGTGGCAATCGAAGAAAGTTCCAGTATTAGTCGATACTACAGCTCCAAAAGTAGAGGCGAAATACGATCCGAAAACAGGGGCAGTTAATTGGACTACGACAGAAGATGGTTCGGGAGTTGAACTTTACGGAATTTTCGTAAATGGCAAAATTGTTGATGTAATTGAAGATGGGAAGGCTACTTCTTCTGTCATTAAAAATGCACCAGAAAAAGCAGTTATAGAAGTCCTTGCTATTGACTATGCACAAAATGCTGCGTCCGATACCGCTGCAATCGGTGATGTGGACCTGCCATTAATCTACCTCACTGACGGAACAAAAGATGCAAGTGGCGAATATGTCTCAAATACGCCATATGCCTATGGTGCCTATAATACCCGGACAATTCCAGTTAAAGGGATTGTGACTGATGACACAGGCTTCAAATATGTAAAAGTTGCAGGAAAAGAAGTTCCATTGAAAAAAGATAAAGATGGAAACATAACGTTCTCAACCGAAGTGACATTTGAAAAAGACGGTCTGCAAAGTGTCTTCATTGAAGCTGTTGACCATGCTAATAAATCATTCTCCATTTCTCGTTATGTTTATATTGATACAACAAAAGGTGAAATCAATGTAAATGTACCGGAAAGAGTGGATGCGAACGTTGAGAAAGTTACATTAGATGTAAACCTTAAGGATAACTTGCACCACCTTGACTTCTTTGTCGGTGATAACAATGTCTTCAAAAAATCCACTGACAGCGAAGTAGAAATGCAAAACCCAATCAGTGCAAATGTGAAAGTGGAACTTCCATTAGCACTTGGTGAAAATAAATTCACGTTGAAACTAAAAGACCTTGCGGGCAATGAAACAGTGAAGGAAATTGTCATCAACCGTAAAGATGCAGAGTCTAAGCCGGATCCAAAACCAGTAGTGAAAAACGGCTGGAGCTTTGAAAATGGTGCTTGGTTCTACTATGTGAAGGATGCTAAAGCAACAGGCTGGCTCAATGACGGCGGCAAGTGGTACTTCTTAAATAAAGACGGCAAAATGGCAACGGGCTGGCTAAACACTGGCGGTAAGTGGTACTACCTAAATAAATCCGGCGCAATGGCCACAGGCTGGCTGAAAGACGGCAATACCTGGTACTACCTGAATAAATCCGGTGCAATGGCGACTGGCTGGTTATTTGATGGCGGCAAATGGTATTACCTTGAAAACAGCGGTGCAATGGCAACGGGCTGGAAATATGTAAATGGCAAATGGTATTACCTATATAGCTCAGGTGCAATGGCTGCCAATACAACAATTGATGGCTATAAGCTTGGCAAGGACGGAGCATGGATTAAGTAATATTCTTTTCTTTAATATGAAGGCGGACAGATTTCATCCTGTCCGTCTTTCTATAAAATTTGGATTCTTACACTAGCAATCCAAATAGATAATATTCTATCTTTCTATGTATTTATTAAAGGGGGCAATTCAGTAGTGGGGAAAAAGAATTATTCAAAAAAGCGTAAAATGGCAACATACGCATTAGCGTCAGCATTGGTGTTTTCAAACCTTGGTTTTATTTTGCAAGCATCGGCTGCAGCCTATAAACCAGGCGATCTCGAATCAAAGATTAAACAGATTAAGCAGTTAGAAACGGCGAGTGCTTTTACAGCAGCAGATTCCAAAAAGATTAAATCGAAAGCCGACCTAAAGGCAACCGATAAGGTCCGGGTTATTGTTGAGGTAGAAGGACAAACACCACTTGAGTACGCCACAAAACAAGGTACACTGTACAAAGAATTATCCGCAGACAAAAAGCTATCACTTACCTCTAAAGTAGAAAGCCAGCAAAAGTCTGTAAAAGACAAACTAAAGGCTAAGGGAATTAACATTACCTATAAAATGCAGTTTTCAACAGCATTCAATGGATTCAGCGGTGAGATTGCCTATGGTGATGTGGCGAAAATCGAATCCATTGCCGGCGTAAAAAATGTCTATTTAGCTAATGAATATTTACGTCCTGAAGCCGTACCGGAAATGAAGACAAGCCATAACTTTATCCAATCACGCGAAACGTGGGCAGATACTGGATTCAAAGGTGAGGGAATGATTGTTTCCGTCATTGATACAGGGATCGATCCAAGCCATAAAGACTTTAAATTAACAGACAGCTCTAAAGAAGACTTAACCAAAGATAAAGTTGCCAAAATTGCCAAGGATAATGGCCTAAAAGGAAAATTCTATACAGATAAAGTTCCTTACGGCTATAACTACTATGATTTAAATGATACCGTGAAGGACTTAACATCAAGTATGCATGGAATGCACGTAGCAGGAACGGTTACTGCTAACGGTGATGAAGCAACGGGCGGTATTAAAGGGGTTGCTCCGGAATCTCAAGTGCTTGCAATGAAGGTATTTAGTAATGACCCGGTATATCCTGCTACATGGTCTGACGTTTATCTTGTTGCTATGGATGATTCAATCAAACTTGGGGCTGATGTCATCAATATGAGCCTTGGGGATGTTGCCTCTTTCTATACGGCAAACTCAGCTGAAGACGTAGCGGTTCAACGTGCTGTGGCAAATGGAATCGTATGCGCTGTTGCCGCTGGGAATTCAGGCCATATTGGTTATGGATTGACAGGTGCAACACCCCTTGCACAAAACCCTGATCTTGGAACAGTGGGAGCGCCTTCTATTTATCCAGAGGCTTTATCCGTAGCTGCTGCTAACAATGGTGCTCAGTTGTATAAACATGCGCTAGCATTAGATGGACTTGCTTCCTTCAAAAGTGATGGTTTTGGTTCAGACGACTGGACGAAGCTCGCGGAAAATAATGGCGGCAAGCTTGAGCTAGTCAGCTTGGGCGGGCAGCTTGGTGCCCCAGAACATTATGCCGGTTTGGATGTAAAAGGAAAAGTGGTCGTGGTTCCACGCGGGGACTTAACCTTTGCCGATAAAGCGAAAAATGCTTATCTAGCAGGTGCGGCAGGTATTATCGTTTACAATAATGGCGGTGCCTTCCAAAATAGCCAAGGCGGTTTTGAAATCCCATTCATGATGATTGAAACAGCAGATGGCGCTGCACTTGAAGCAGCCATTAAAGAAGGTCATACCACCCTAAAAGTAAATACGGCGAAAGTAGAATCACCTACTGCAGGAAAGATGACCGGCTTTACTTCATGGGGAACAACACCTTCCTTAGAATTGAAACCTGAAATTACCGCTCCGGGCGGAAGCATCTACTCAACGTTGAACGATGATAAATATGGCACAAAGAGCGGTACGTCAATGGCAACACCACATGTTGCCGGTGGTTCAGCATTAGTGCAGCAATATCTGCAAGGGGACAAGCGTTTTACGCAGCTTTCTGTTGAAGAACGCACGAAACTTGCAAAAGTCTTGTTAATGAACACAGCCAAAGTCATCAATGATGCGAATGGACGTCCATACTCTCCTCGTATTGAAGGAGCAGGGATGATGCAGACACATTCCGCTGTCACAACACCAGCCTATGTCGTCAATAAAGCATCTGGTGAAGCGAAGGTAGAATTAAAGGACTTCCAAACGAAAACGTTTGACATGACATTCACGGCGAAAAACATTTCTGACAAAGACGTAACATATAAAGTGAAAACAACTGTTTTAACCGATGCCATTAAACAACAAGCCAAGGAAGGGGCGCCAGACCTCAACGCACTTGCTACCGGTGATTTGGAAGGCGCGAAAGTCGAAGCACCAGAAACAGTTACGGTTCCAGCCGGGAAATCAACCGAGTTTACAGTGAAAGTAGATTTCACGGGTGCTAAAATCCCAGGGTTTGATAAGGATGGAAAGAAAATCTCCTTAGATTTGAAGGAAGATATTTTTGTAGAAGGATCTGTAAGCCTGGAAGGCCCTGATGAAAAAACACCAAATCTGACAGTTCCATATGTGGGCTTCTATGGTAAATGGGATCGCCCGCAAATGATCGACGGCTTTAAAGCACTTGGCGAAACGACATACTATGATTTATCTACAATTAGAAAATATGGTAAAGATGTACAAAACATGCTTACCAATAATGATAAAACCCCACTTGCCCCTGTACCTGGCAAGAATGTTTATCCACTTTCACCAAATGGGGACGGTGCACTCGATAATATCAATGTTTTTCCAACCTTCCTTCGCAATGCCGAAGAAGTTCAATTTAATATTTTGGACAAGGATGGTAATTTCCTTCGCCGCATGAAAGCAGAAGCGCAAGTAATTAAAAGTGCTTATGATGGAGGAAGTGGTGATGCCGCATCACTAAAAGCAGATCGTGTTTGGGACGGAAAAGTGAAAGGCCAGGTTGTGAAGGACGGTTTGTATTATTATGAAATCAAATCCGTTATCAGCTATAAAGGTGCTGAATGGCAGTCGAAGAAGATTCCAGTCTATGTTGACACGACGGCTCCAAAGGTAACAGCAACATATGATCCTGAGAAATCAACTGTTTCTTGGAGTGCAGTAGAGGAAGGAACAGGCGTTAAGCAATATGGTATTTTCGTAGATGGCGTCCTGACGGCTACTGTTGATGGGAATACAACTTCCTATCAGATCGAAAATGCCCCTAAAAAGGCTGTAATCGAGGTAGTGGCACAAGACTATGCTTCCAACTACGGAGCAGATACTGCGGCCATCGGTGATGTGAACTTGCCGAAAATTTATCTCGATGATTTTGGTCCTGAACCATATGCTGGGTATAACACATATGTAATTCCTGTTAAAGGTTACGTAGCAGAGGATGTTGGTTTAAAATCATTGAAAGTAAATGGTAAAGTTGTAGCTACTACGAAGGATGCAAAAGGAAATCTCGCTTTCGACACAACTGTTACATTTGAACAGGATGGCCTAGCTGACGTAATTATTGAAGCAACTGACCACTCGAATAAGACATTCTCGATTGCACGTAAAGTCTTTTTGGATAAATCAAAACCGGTCATTAATGTTACGGCACCGGAGAGAGTGGACAAGAATGTTGACAAAGTTACCTTTAATGTCAATTTACAAGATAACTTCAACTATTTAAAATTCTATATTGATGAAAACCAAGAGTTTGAAACTCCTTTCATCAGTCCGGTAGATTACTTGGCACCACTCAACAAGAATCACCAAGTAACGGTTTCACTAGCTGAAGGCGAAAATAAAGTGGTTCTTAGGGCAGTGGACTTTGCCGGCAATGAAACAACGAAAGAAGTGATCATCCAACGTAAAGATGCAGAGTCTAAGCCGGATCCAAAACCAGTAGTGAAAAACGGCTGGAGCTTTGAAAATGGTGCTTGGTTCTTCTATGTGAAGGATGCTAAAGCAACAGGCTGGCTCAATGACGGCGGCAAGTGGTACTTCTTAAATAAAGACGGCAAAATGGCAACGGGCTGGCTAAACACTGGCGGTAAGTGGTACTACCTAAATAAATCCGGTGCAATGGCCACAGGCTGGCTGAAAGACGGCAATACCTGGTACTACCTAAATAAATCCGGTGCAATGGCTACTGGCTGGTTATTTGATGGCGGCAAATGGTATTACCTTGAAAACAGCGGTGCAATGGCAACGGGCTGGAAATATGTAAATGGCAAATGGTATTACCTATATAGCTCAGGTGCAATGGCTGCCAATACAACAATTGATGGCTATAAGCTTGGCAAGGACGGAGCATGGATTAAATAGGATCCTTTACGAGTAAAGAAGGCGGACAGAATTATTCTGTCCGTCTTTTGTTGGTAAAAAAACCGTGACTTTATACCTGTTAATATCTTGAAAAATGAATCTACTTATTTTTGTGAAAAAACATTGACCCGATGATAGAGTACTACTAAAATTAAAATAGCATTTAGATTTTTCTAACAATTATGGAAAGCCTCTTACTAGATTGAAATAATTTAAGTGTGCCAGATATTTAGAGGGGGAAACAGAGGAATGAGTCTTAAGTCATGGAAGAAGAAAAAGAAAAAGCAGATGACTACATACGCACTTGTCTCGGCGATGATGCTGGCAAACCTTGGTTACACAGCATCGGCTTCGGCAGCGTCTCAAACACCACAGGCAAAAAAAGATTATTCGTCGATGGTGAACCAATTTAAACAGCATTTAAAAGTAAACGAGCGAAAAAAATTAAGTGAGACATTAAAAGCCAAATTCAAAGCGACTGACAATGTCCGCGTCATCGTCGAGGTAGACGGACAGACGCCTGTAGAACTGGCAACGGAGCAGGGAAAACTGTACAAGGAATTGGCAGAGAGTACAAAGACCTCAATGGCGGCGAAACTCGGAAAACAGCAGGAAGCTGTGAAGGAGAAAATTAAAGCTAAAGGAGTCAAACTCAAATTTAAAAACCACTTTTCAACAGCCTTTAATGGTTTCAGCGGTGAAATCGCATTTGGTGATATGGCAAAGCTTGAAGCAGTTGAAGGGGTAAAAAATGTTTATTTAGCTAATGAATATAAGCGCCCGGTAAAACCTGATCTAAAAACGAGTAAATCTCTTGTGCAAGTACCTGAAACTTGGGCAGATGCAGGTTTAAAGGGTGAGGGTATGGTCGTCGCAGTCATTGACACTGGAGTGGATCCAACCCACAAGGATTTTGTCTTGTCAGATGACAGTGCGGCAGAACTCTCAGAAGAAGATGTGGAAGAAATTGTTAGTAAAGATGGCTTGAAAGGGAAGTTCTTCACCGAGAAGGTGCCGTATGGCTATAACTATTTTGACCAAAATGACACCATCCTTGATAAAGGATTTGATACCGCCATGCACGGAATGCATGTGGCTGGAATCGTGGCAGCGAACGGGGACGAAGCAGATGGCGGTGTGAAGGGCGTAGCTCCAGAAGCCCAGGTCTTGGCAATGAAGGTATTCAGTAATGACATCCTTTTCCCGTCAACATGGTCAGATGTCTATCTTGCTGCCATTGATGATTCCATTAAGCTTGGTGCGGATGTATTAAATATGAGTCTTGGGGAAGTTGCTTCTTTTTATTCGAAAGACAGCGCCGAAGATGTAGCGATTACTAGAGCAACGAATAATGGTATCGTCTGTTCGTTGTCGGCCGGCAACTCAGGTAACATTGGTTTTGGATGGGACAACCCTTTTTATAAAAATCCGGATATTGGAGTCGTTGAAGCACCAGGATTAAATCCGGCCGGTATCTCGGTTGCGGCAGCAAATAATCTTTCCATTCAGTACCAGCATTCTGTCACAGTAGGCAGCTTTACAGGTGTGGGATATGGAACAGATGACTGGAGCGCTCTGACGGCAGAGAACGAGGATCTGCAGATTGTCAGCCTAAATGGTGCACTAGGTTTTCCGGAAGACTATGAGAATATCGATGTTGTCGGCAAGATTGTCCTTGTAAAGCGGGGAGACCTATCATTTGCTGATAAAGCATTATTGGCTGCAGAAGCGGGTGCAGCTGGAATAATGGTCTATGATGATGGAAAATCAACTTTCTATAAAAATCAAGGCGGCTTCGACATTCCGTTTATGCTTCTTTCCCAAAAAGAAGGCGAGTCACTTGAGGCGGCTTTGACAGAAGGATCTCAGTCCGTATCGATAAACCAGATTGAGCAACAAGAAGACCCGGATTCAGGCAAAATGACCGAGTTTAGCTCATGGGGAACGACACCGGGTCTCGAGTTGAAACCGGAAATTACAGCACCTGGCGGAAATATCCTCTCCACTTTAAATGGTGACCAATATGGCACTTACAGCGGGACATCAATGGCAGCACCGCATGTGGCAGGCGGATCAGCTCTTGTTCAGCAATATTTGCAAGGCGACAAGCGTTTCAAAGGCCTTACTGTCAATGAACGCACCCGATTGGCAAAAACATTGTTGATGAATACCGCAAAGGTGATTGATGATGCGAACGGACAGCCATACTCACCACGACTTCAAGGTGCAGGAATGATGCAGACATTCAATGCGGTGAAAACACCTGTATATGTGGTAAATAAGAGCAATGGTCAAGCAAAGGTAGAATTAAAAGATTTTACATCGAAGAAATTTGAAATGACGCTTACAGCGAAAAACGTTTCAACAAAGGATGTTACCTATACTGTAAATACAAAGGTTTTAGCAGACACGCTTAAGCAAAATGGTGAAGGTGAAAACTACAATGCCTTGATTGCCGGTAATCTCGAAGGCGTGATCATCGACGGACCGGCAACGGTCACCGTTCCGGCCGGAAAAACACAAGATATTACCATAAAGGTCGATTTAAGTAAGGCGAAGGTTCCGGCCATTGATGCGGAGGGGCATAAAACAACGGTTGCACTTAAAGAAGATATGTTTGTGGAAGGCTTTGTCAGATTAGTGGATGCTGATAAGAATGTTGCCGGTAAAAAGGAACTTAGCCCCGATCTAACCATTCCATACGTCGGCTTCTACGGCAAGTGGGATCGTCCTTCCATTCTTGATGGCTTTAAAGATTTAGGAGAATCCCGTTTCTATGATCTTCAAGGGCTGTTTGACTGGGAAGATGAAGAGGGAAATACAGAAGAGGTTCCTGTCCATGATATGTTGTCAGATGACTGGTTCACAGCGCCTGTCCCTGAAAAAGGTTTTTATGCAATCTCACCAAACGGAGACTGGATGAATGATGATATCAACACCCTTCCGTCATTTTTACGGAACGCTGCAGAGGCGCAATTTAATATTTTAGATGAAAATAAACAATTACTCCGACGTGTAAAATTAGAGAAAAACGTCTTTAAGAGCTATTTTGATGACGGGTATGGAATTCCGTTCTCTTATAATTATGATCGTACTTGGGATGGAACCGTAAAAGGCAAGCCGGTGAAGGATGGTTTGTATTACTACCAAGTAAAATCAGTGATTGATTATAAAGGGGCAGGGTATCAAACAAAAGATATACCGATAATGGTCGATACGACTTCTCCAGAAGTAACTGCAAGCTTTGATCAGGAAACATCTATTGTCAGCTGGGAAACAGTTGAAGAAGGGTCGGGCGTACAAGCCTATGGTATTTTCGTCAATGGCGAGTTAGTCGGGGAAACAACCGGTGAAGAAAACAGCTATGAATTAACCGATGTACCTGAAGGGTCAGTGATTGATGTCATTGCAGTCGATTATGCCTACAACTTTGGCGGTGACACGGCTGCTGCGGGTGAGGCGGAAGACGGAGAACCAGTGATTATCATAAATCCGTTTTCAACGATGCCATATGGAGCTTACAATTCAAAAGAAGTGCCCGTTTCCGGAGCGGTGATTGAGGACTTAGGAGTAAGTTCATTAACCGTGAATGGAAAAGAAACAAGCTTTAAACATACCGGCCCTAGTTTATATGAGTTTTCAACAACAGCTACATTTGCAAAAGATGGTTTCTACGATGTAATCGTTAAGGCGGTGGACAAATCAGGAAATGAGTCATCGATTTCCCGCAAAGTGTTTGTAGATTCCACGGGGCCGCAAATCAATGTCCAGGCCCCGAAGCTTGTTCCTGACAACAAAGAAGAAGTAACCTTGAAGCTTAATCTAAAGGATAACTTCAATTACCTATCATTATTTGTTGATGATAATCATGAATATGAAAAGGCCATTGTCGGTCCGGTAGATGTTATTAAACCTGCAAATGACAATGTGGAGGTAAAGGTTGCTCTAAACCGCGGTGATAACAAAATTTCCTTAAAGCTGCGCGATCTTGCCGGCAACGAAACCGTGAAGGAAGTCGTGATATACCGTGGAAACGTTTCAGGCTGGAAGCTGGAAGACGGTTCATGGTATTACTATCAAAATAGTGTTAAAGCAACTAGCTGGGTAAAGGCTGGCTCATACTGGTATTACTTAGCGCAAGATGGAAAAATGAAAACAGGCTGGTTACAAGACAAGAATAAATGGTATTACTTAACTAAGAGTGGGGCAATGGCAGAAAATCAATGGGTCCTTGACCAAAATAAATGGTATTACCTTGGTAAAGGCGGCGTGATGCAGACCGGGTGGGTCCAATTGGGCGGCAAATGGTATTATCTAAAAGCCAATGGTGAAATGGCTAAAGGCTGGATTTCTTTGAAGGGCCAATGGTACTATTTACATGCAAACGGCGACATGGCAACAGGCTGGAAGCAGATTGGCGGCAAGTGGTATTATCTATACAGCTCTGGTCAACTCGCAGTGAATACCACAATTGACGGCTATAAAGTGAACAACGATGGTGCATGGATTAAATAACAATAAAAGCATGTGAAGGCGGTCAGCTCAATCTGGCCGTCTTCTTTTTTCGCTGCTAATAACTATGTAAATATTACTAAATTCGACATAGTTTCAAAATTTTTGTTGAAAATTTGCCTCAAAATGAGAGAATAAGAGAGATACAATTTTGTTTAATAGGAAGTTTAATAGATAGAGAGAAGAATTATATTCATGGGGGGAAATAGATTGAAGAAAAAACGTGTCACTGCTCTCGCCTTGGCAACCATGCTGTTCTCTTCTACGGCTTCAGGCGCTGTTGCAGCTGGAACCTACACATGGAAGTATCAGAACAATCAGTGGTACTATGTCACATCAGCAGGAAAGCCTGTTACGGGCTGGGCCCAATATGGTGGTAAATGGTACTTTTTAGATAGCAATGGTGTCATGAAGACAGGCTGGCTTTTTAACAATAATCATTGGTATTACCTAGATTCGAGCGGAGTAATGAAAACCGGCTGGGTACTAGTGGGAAAAAGCTGGTATTACCTCGACTCAAGCGGAGCCATGAAAACTGGCTGGCAATATATCGGCAACAAATGGTATTTTCTTGATTCCAGTGGGGCCATGAAAACGGGCTGGTATATGGAGAATAATACTCGGTATTTCCTTGATTCAAGTGGAGCGATGAAAACCGGCTGGCTGTTAACTGGGGACAGCTGGTATTACCTTGATCGAAGCGGAGCGATGAAAACCGGCTGGATTGAGCTCAGTAATGGAAAATACTATCTTAGTTCAAGCGGAGCAATGGTCACCGGGCAAAAATTTATAGATGGGGTGCCCTATGTTTTTACTTCATCAGGTGCCTTAAGTACGGCTCCATTAGCCGGCCTATTCCGGGATGGCCAAACCATCATGTATTTTAATGCCAATGGCGAAAAGCACACGGGCTGGCTGATCGATGGGGCTAATAAGTATTATTTTTCCCAAGAGGGTTTGGCTTTAATCGGCTGGTACACCGAAAAGGATAAAAAGTATTACTTTGCCCAAGATGGCAAGATGAAGACCGGCTGGGTTTACGATGCGAATAAATGGTTTTTTCTGAACACCGATGGGACAATGGCCGCTGGCTGGGTATATGTGAATGGAAAATGGTATTTCATGAACGAAAGCGGAGTAATGCAAACGGGTTGGTTAACCGATAATGGCAGTACGTATTACTTAAACAATAGCGGGGACATGGTGATCGGCTGGTTATTGGTCGATGGCAATTGGTACTTCTTTGCAGGGAATGGAAAAATGCTTACCGGTGAACAAATCATCGGCGGCAAGACCTATAACTTTTTCGATAACGGTATCTTGAATGAAGGTCCTGTAATGAAAACGACCAATTACGATCTAACCTTCCAGCAAATGCTTGATATTCAAATGACAAGATCTCCACAAACGGATAAGTATCGAAATGCAAAGGCCTATGTGAGCAGTGAGTATATCGCTATAGATGCTGCCGACCCTTCAAAGGGAGTCGTTACGTCCACAACTCCGCTTAATGTTCGTGAGGATATGAATACAAATTCGTTTATTTATGGGAAATTGAATCCAGGGGTAAAGGTGCAAATAAATGCTGCTGTAGGGACCTGGTATGAAATTGAATACGTGACATGGCGGAATGCGAAATCATCAGATGTATCTTATTATTTGAATCCGAAATCGTTTAGCGAAAAAAGCACGGAGTATTTTCAATTTCTCCTTTTAAACAAAGGCGCCGGAACGACAGCGCAGGATCTGAATGCGAAAACATTGGCTGGAAAAGGAATTCTGGAAGGAAAGGCAGACGCCTTCCTACAGGCAAGCAAAAAATATAGTATTAATGAAATTTATTTAATCTCGCATGCCTTACTTGAGACTGGCAATGGCAAATCGAAGCTGGCCCAAGGGATTATCGTTGATACGGTGGATGGTAAGAAGTTAGATAAGCCGGTAAAGGTGTATAATATGTATGGGATTGGTGCGTTTGACAGTTGTCCAGATACATGCGGAGCCGAAACGGCGTATAAAAAAGGCTGGTTTACACCTGAAGCAGCGATCATCGGCGGTGCAGAGTTTATTGGCGCCGGCTATATAAACGCTGGAACACCGCAAAATACTCTTTATAAAATGAGATGGAACCCAAGTGCTCCTTGGCACCAATATGCAACCGATATTGGCTGGGCGGTTAAGCAGACAAGTAATATCAAAAAAATCTATGATTCGTTAAGTTCCTATACCATATATTTTGACGTTTCTGTGTATAAATAATAACCAAATCGAGGACTGTGCATGCTTGTGCACAGTCTTTTTATCTTTTCCTTTACATAGGAAATACTATTCAATATCAATAGTTTTTTGTTTACAGATATTCTGGGCTGCGTTACAATGAAAATACATTCAAATATTGAACATATAGAAGGGGGCACCCTAAATGGAACAACAATTATTACAATTATTAGAAGCAATTAATAAACATGCCCATTTGAATCAGAAGAAAATGGCTGAAATATGTGGAATTTCAATTGGAAAAGTGAATTATCTCATTCATGACTTAACATTTGGAAACTATATTTACAGTGAGAAAAAAGGCAGGAATATTAGCTATTACCTTACACAAAAAGGCCTTGATACTTTACAAAGCGGTATTGAAGCCTATCAGGGAAAAAAGGTAAATATTCATCAAGAACCATTAACTGAAATAAAGCAGGCGATTATTTTAGCTGGGGGTTCACGAACCGATTTTAATAAACCGGCAGGGCTGATGGACATTGACGGCACTACGCTGCTAAAAAGAAACATTGATATTTTGCAAGAAAATGGCATCAACCAAATTGTGATCGTCACTGGCTACAAGCCGGAAGCATTTCAAGAGCATCCAGAATTCAGTCATTTGACATTTGTGAACAATCCCAAATACAAATGGACGGGTTCGATGGCATCATTGGCATCCGCCTTTGAAGTGATCACCGAGGATTTCCTATTGATTGAGGATGATATATTAATTGAAGAACGTGCAATTAGAGAAATTCTCTCACATCCACAGCGAGATTGTGTCCTCATCAGTAATGAGAGCGGCTCCGGGGATGAGGCCTTTGTTGAAATTAAAAATGGCTATCTTCATAAAATCTCTAAGGATATTCACCAATTTAACCGAATAGACGGGGAGATGATTGGGGTCAGCAAGCTATCCTATGAGGTCTATTCAAAAATGGTCAGTGAGTATCAGCAAAATAATAAAAATCCATTGATTCATTATGAGTACATGCTGCTGGACATTTCCCGGCATTATAACATTGGCTATTTAAAAATGCATAATCTTGTTTGGGGAGAAATTGATAGCTGGCAGCACTATCATACCGTCAAGGAAAAGACCTTTCCGATGCTAAAACGGAAGGAAGCCGAATTCCGCGAAATTTTTATTAAGAGCCACTTAATCGAAGCCCTAGACCTTGCCTATGAAGATATCAGCGAAATTCAGCCTTTTGGCGGGATGACGAATAAGAATTTTAAAGTAGTGATAAAAGGCAAGGAATATGTACTGAGGATACCTGGTAACGGAACAGAATCAATGATTAATCGAAAAGAGGAAAAGTTTAATGCGGCGCTTGCGAGTCATTTGGGTATTGATACGGAGCTGGTTTATTTTAATGAAGAAACAGGTGTGAAGATTGCCGAATTAATCCAAGAGGCCGAAACATTAACGCCTAAAATGACGAAACGGCAGGACATCATGGAGCTGACGACAGAAATTTTTAAAACTCTGCACTTCTCCAAGCTGCAAATGGCCAACCGCTTTGATGTATTTGAAAGAATTGACGAATACGAACGGCTGATGGAGGAAGCAAATGGCCATCCTTATGAGCATTATGAAGAAACGAAAAGACAGGTTATGGTGTTGAAGGAAATATACCAAGGAATGAATATTGAACTGACTCCATGCCATAATGATGCCCTGCCGCAAAATATGGTCAAGAGCGGCGAAAACAAACTGTACTTAATTGATTGGGAATATAGCGGCATGAACGATCCAATGTGGGATCTAGCTTGGCATGCGATGGAAAGTGAATTTACACCGGAAGAAGAAGAACTATTTTTAACGCTATATTTTGAGGAAGATGTGATCCCGCTTGAGATCCAGCAGCGAATGATTATGAATAAAATCTTCCAAGACTTTTTATGGACGATTTGGACGGTCATCAAGGAAGCGAAGGGTGACGACTTTGGCACCTATGGAACGGACCTGTTAGCAAGATGTAGAAAAAATTTAAACCATGACTTAATTAGGGAGATGACGTATGAATTTCAAAAATAAAGGGGTTTACTTCGGCATGCTGTCGGGTTTCACCTGGGCGCTTGATACAGTTTTAATTGGCACGGTATTATCAAAAGCTGTATTTGTGTCGACAGAAATGGTTATTTTCCTTGCCCCATTAGTTAGTACATTTTTCCATGATATGTTATCGAGTTTGTGGATGATGCTATATATGACAATCAGAGGGGAATTTAAAGTTCCCTTTAAAAAAATTGCGACGAGAAGCGGCCGGTTTGTCATATTAGGCGCATTGCTGGGCGGACCGATTGGGATGACCGGATACGTCCTCGCCGTCAAATATTTAGGGGCATCACTTTCAGCCTCGATTTCTGCCGTTTACCCGGCAGTTGGCGCCTTTTTTGCTTTTGTGATTTTAAAGGACCGCTTGACCATCAAGAACTGGATTGGACTGTTTATTAGTATTTTATTCATTTTCCTTTTAGGCTTTTCCGGCGGCGAACCGTCTCCAAGCTACATTCTTGGCTTTACCTTCATTCTGCTGTGTATTTTCGGATGGGGGATGGAGTGCGTGATTCTTGCCTATGGGATGAAGGATGATGAAATTTCTCCAGAACAAGCATTACAAATTCGTCAGTTAGTTTCCGCAGTCACTTACGGAATTCTGATTTTACCTATTTTTAAAGCTTACCCACTTGTCGGCGAAGTCTTTAAAAGCAGTGAAATGTTCTTAATCGCGGTCATTGCTTTATCTGGAACGGCTTCCTACGTGTTCTATTACAAAGCGATTTACACGCTTGGCCCTACTCGTGCAATGGCATTAAATATTTCTTATGCTGCATGGGCGATTTTCTTAAGTTTTCTCATTTTACACACACCAATTACCGCAAAGGTTGTCTTTTTTAGTATTATGATATTAGTAGGCTCGATCATCACCGTTGCAACCCAAGACGAACTGAAATGGATGAATATTTTAAAAAATAAGCGAACTGCATAATTTATTCAACCGAGCTTGTGATGGAGCTGACAATTATTTTAAAGGCAGGAGAACAGGAAAAATGAGAGCAATTATACTCGCAGCAGGACTGGGCACAAGGTTACGGCCTCTAACATTAACAACACCTAAAGCGTTGACTGTCGTAAACGGAAAACCAATGCTTGAGACACAAATTGAATATTTACAAGAAATTGGCGTAGATGAAATTATTGTCTTGACTGGATATTTAGCTGAGAAATTTGAATATCTCAAAGATAAGTACGGTGTTACCCTTGTTCATAATGATAAGTACGATATCTATAACAATATTTACACAATGTATTTAGTGAGAGAATATCTCCACGATACGTATGTAATTGACGGCGACAACTATCTGCATCGCAATTTCCTATTGAAGGAACCACAAACCTCGATGTATTTCAGCGCTAAAAAGCCGGATTTCAAAGGGGAATGGATCATCCGCTACGACGATAATTACCGCGTTACGGATATCGTTGTAGGCGATGGCGATCACGAGCACATCCTGTGCGGTGTTTCTTACTGGTCTGAAGAGGACGGCAGATACATTATTGGAAAACTGGAAGAACTCGTTGCAAGCGGCAACTTTAAGGATTTCTGGTGGGACGAAATCGTCAAGCTTCATATCCGTGATCTCAATGTATATTTGCAGGAAATTCATCCGGATGACAGCTACGAAATCGACTCTATTGCAGACCTTGAAAAAGTAAATAAACGATTGGCAGAACGTAGTTAGGATAGGCCGGACACCTGGGTGTCCGGTTTTTCCTTTTAGGGTGATTGGAGCCCATTCCGCTGAAAAGATTGATAGAAAGGTATCCAATAGAGCCGATTGGAGCCCGTTCCGCTGAAAAAATTAGGAGAAAGGGATCCAATAGAGGTGATTGGAGCCTAGTATAGTAAATAGGTTCAAATAATAAGAAAGGCCACCATTTTCATTGTAAAATGGAAGTACCTATCACAGAACTTCCAATTACTCACCCTACCAAGGAGATGAAAATGATGGCTTATTCATTATTGAACCACATTCAAGGAAAAAACGGAAGTCGATGGGCACAATTTGTACGGGAAACAGGAACAGATAGTATGTTGATAGTAGCGATTGACGCGGCGAAGTTTACTCACAAGGCAATGATATGTACGTTTTATGGGGACGTTTTGGTGAAACCATTTGAATTTGATGCTTCCCTGACGGGACTTGAAATGGTTAAAGAACATATACAAACAGAAAAGAATCGGCTTGGGATGAAGGAGGTTGTAGTGGGAATAGAAACCACTGGGCATTATTATGAGGATTTAGTTCGACGTTGTCATTCTGAAGGCTATCATGTTCGCATCTTAAATGCAGCTACTACTGCACAGGAAAGGCAAGCTCTTTTGAATTGGTCCAAAACGGATAATCTAGATCTGATGGCAATTGTTCAATCTATTATTAATGGACGAGGGACATCCAGTGAGTTGTCCAAAGGATCCGTGCACAACTTGCAGAAATTAACGCGTGCCCGTCGGGCGCTTGTGGGGGAAAGGACATCGACTGAAAACCTGATTCGGGTATATATAGACCATATTTTTCGGGAGTTCCAGGGGAAAAGTATGTGGATAAATGGGAAGCGCGAACATGTCGAACCTTTCTCGAAGTTATTTGGAAAAGCACCACGATATTTTATGCGCCATTGCCTTCATCCAAGTGATATCCTTACCCTTGGAGAGAAGGGATTACGTGACCTTTCCATACGGGAAAACCTGAAGCTCAGGGATAAGTCGATCCAAATATTGCTTGAATTTGCACAGAATTCAATCTCGCAACCTAAAGAGCTTTTGGAAACGGAACAATTTCTTTTGATTCAAAAACTTGACCAATTAGAGCTTTTAGATAAACAGATTCAATTGCTAGAGAGGAAAATCGAAGATTTATTTGTTCAAACCGAAGGAGCAGTCATTCTTAGCGTTCCAGGAATAGGAGTTGTAACGGGGGCTGAATTATACGCGGAAATGGGCGATATATCTGATTTCGACCATGCAGGGCAATTAATTAAAATGGCGGGGACAAATCCAATTGTGAAGCAGTCAGGGGGTAAAAGACCTTCATACTTTGGCGTTTCTAAACAGGGAAGAAGAACTTTCAGGAACGTTACTTATCAAGTTGGAAGATCCCTAGCTGTTAATAACCCTGAGATGAAACAGAAATATTTGGCCTTTAAAGAGCGTGGAAAGCACCCAGGGCAAGCATATATTGCTTTAGGAAACAGAATGATCCGTTTAGCCTTTTCAATGATTAAGCATCAATCGCTCTATCAAACAAATCAACCAAACTATGTCTTAATTGATGAAATAACAAAGAAGATTCATAGCCCAAATGTAAGATGTTTTTATGAAAAGTTTGTCATATCAGCTGTTAGTAAATCAGCGTAAACCAGAAACAAGATTTTTAACATGTGGATAACTCTGCATAAATTATTTTGTCATATAATCAGCTATGTTCCCAATTTTTTCTTTACAATTGTGCATAACCGAAACCCTTTTTAACTGTTAATTAAGCTTTAAAAACAAAGCGGAAAGAACATTCTATTAGAAATATTATTCCTTTACAAATGGGGCTCCTCTAGGGCGTTAGATCACATTGTACTTCGTGCCTGAGGCTCCAGACCTCGAGTGACAGCGTTATGGATCTTGTCCTGCAAGTACGAATAATACGTGAAATCTAAGTTTAGATTTACTAGGCGGTATCCTCTGTAGGATGAAAATGCAAGATCCCTTCACGTTCTAGAGGGGCCCTATTATAATTCTGTGATGGTTGACTCTTCAAAAAAATGGATTTTGGGAGTTCTAGTTAAAGTCGGCCTTTTTTAATAAAAAATTATGTTTGACTTATTACCCATTATACGCTGTTACGCTGAAAAGATTGATAGAAAGGGATCCAATAGAGGTGATTGGAGCCCGTTCTGCCGAAAAGATTAATAGAAAGGAATCCAATAGAGGTGATTGGAGCCCATTCCGCTGAAAAGATTGAAAGAAAGGGATCCAATAGAGCTTGTTGGAGCCCGTTCCGCCGAAAAAATTAGGAGAAAGGTATCCAATAGAGGTGATTGGAGCCCGTTCCGCTGAAAAGATTGAAAGAAAGGGATCCAATAGAGGTGATTGGAGCCCGTTCCGCTGAAAAGATTGAAAGAAAGGGATCCAATAGAGCTTGTTGGAGCCCGTTCCGCCGAAAAAATTAGGAGAAAGGTATCCAATAGAGGTGATTGTAGCCCGTTCCGCCGAAAAGATTGAAAGAAAGGGATCCAATAGAGGTGATTGTAGCCCGTTCCGCCGAAAAGATTGAAAGAGAGGGATCCAATAGAGGTGATTGGAGCCCATTCCGCTGAAAAGATTGAAAGAAAGGGATCCAATAGAGGTGATTGGAGCCCGTTCCGCTGAAAAGATTGAAAGAAAGGGATCCAATAGAGCTTGTTGGAGCCCGTTCCGCCGAAAAAATTAGGAGAAAGGTATCCAATAGAGGTGATTGGAGCCCATTCCGCTGAATAGATTGAAAGAAAGGGATCCAATAGAGGTGATTGGAGCCCGTTCTGCCGAAAAGATTAATAGAAAGGAATCCAATAGAGCCGATTGGAGCCCGTTCCGCTGAAAAGATTGAAAGAATGGTATCCAATAGAGCAGATTGGAGCCTGTTCCGCTGAAATAATCGAGAAAAGGGTATCCAACAGTATTACTGTTACCTAATTCATAAAATATGATGTATTTACAATCTATAATCCTATCACTCATAGTAGGTCCATTGCCCATAACCTGTTGCTTTCAAGTTTTGAACAAGAATCCTCTTAATTACCTTTTTTGAAATAACCCCGCCACACCAATCCACAACTAAAGTAGTAGTGATCTTCATATCCGGAAAAAGCAGCTTCAGCTCCCGCGTACTCCTTAGTACCGCTGCATCAATCGTCTCCTCACAGCCGCAATCCCCACATACAAGTTTCCTCCCATTAATAAAAAGCGAAAACGATTGGCAGTTACAACAAATGAAGCCCTTCCGTAGACCCTTGTATTTATAAGACGGAACCCGGGAATATGGTGGCTCAACTTGGTGCAGGGAGACTAAAAGATCAGCAAGTTTTTTATGCTTTATATTAAGCTTTCCCGTTAACATATTTAATTTTTTCATCTCAGCATTTATTTGTGTAGGATAAATAATCGGTTTATTTTTGGGTGTTTGATATAAGGTAAACTCGGGGTTAATAAACACCAGCTTGGATTCAATCGGTAGTTTGAATCCGTGTTTTTGGAGCAATTGGCGGAGCAGAATCTCGCATCGGTTTAATTGGTCTAGTGGATTCGTTATAGTCTTTCCGGTCTTCATTAAATTGAAGTTATCATTTTCATAACAATAATCACCATCATTATTTTTCACATCATAAAGATAAAGGGTATCTTGAACAATCAATGTGTCAATTTGAAACTTCGAATCATTAAAGTATAGCAGCAGGTCATTTAAAATATAACAGTCACACTGAAGCTTTTCCGTTAAAGCATCAAACATGATTTCTCCTTCCAAGCCTTTTTTTAGTCGATAATATTTCCAGCGATCTTTCCTCAGACAACTCCATTCGGCCGTGTAAACTTCTGAAAATGACGATTTCTTCAGGTTCCGTCCGCGGCTTATAAGCCATAAAGCACATCCTTTCCATTTTACTAATTTAATTTTACAAATATTCCCCTAAATAACTTGTGCAAGATATGTATTTTTCATGACATCCCTGTCGAAAAGTCCTCTCACTAAAACTATTGCGTAAATCAAAAATATGTTAATCTATATAATAGATTGCTAGATACAAAAACTGACAAATTACGAGAGGAGTAATCAATTGAAAAATCAAGCACTGCGATATTTCGCTATGTTACTACTATTGCTTGGGATTATTACGGGTGTTTCAACAATAAATGCTGAGGCTGCTGAACAACCGAACATGAAGGTAACGTCCATTAAGCTTCCAGTTTATCGGAGTTTCCAAGAACTTTCTGACCAACAAATTCATTTAGCCCAGAACTATACACGCTATGCAGAATTATCATATAACGATGTGGTGACCATTATTAGTGAGCAAGAATATGCCGCTAAAATCCGTATGGCAGATGGAAGGGAAGGCTGGGTTCACCGGGCATACCTAAACAGTGATATAAAGAATCAAACCTGGCTGGTGAAAAAGGAAAGAAATCTTCGGGCCACTTCTGATGGAACGAAGCCCGTAATTGATAAAATTCCGGGTAACACGAAGGTATTCGTTTTAGATGTAACACCTGACACCAAATATTACAAAATTCAAACGGCCGATGGACAAAAGGAAGGCTGGATCTACAATTGGTATCTGGAAAATGAAACGTATATGACTATTCCAGGCGGAAGCAATGTGATACCATTTGATTTTGGAACAGGAGCAACAACCAACAGTATTTCCATCTTCACTCCGCTTAACACAAAAGCAAATGTAACGGCGAATGCCATTAACCAGTTTATTAACTATAAAACAAATTGGGGAAATACTTTTATGACGGGGATGGGTGAAGCGTATATTGAGGCCCAATCCAAAACAGGCTTAAATGCTGTTTACCTTTTAGCCCATTCCGGTCTCGAAACAAAATGGGGCGATTCGACAATTGTAAAAAGTAAGAGAAATTACTATGGGCTTAATGCCAATGACATCAAACCGCTTGATGATGCCTATGATTTTTCCTCAAAAAAAGCTGGAATTGTTAATGGCGCAGAGTTTATCAACTTGACCTATGTGAATAGACATAACTTGATGAAGAATTCTTTAGACCCATATCAACAGCCGACACTTGATAATATGCGGTTTAATTCCAACTATCATCAATACTCGACCGACGAGGCATGGGCAAGCAAGATTGCCCAAATTGCTAAGGAATTCACTACCTTTACTACGAATACAGGCTGGAAATCATGGGGCGGAAAATGGTTCTATTACAATCAAGACTGGACCCTTAAAACGGGCTGGCTGCAAACAGGAGGGAAATGGTACTACTTCGACAACGCGGGTGTGATGAAAACGGGCTGGCAGTACGTTGGCGGCAAGTGGTACTTTATGAATCCGAATGGAGACATGACAACCGGCTGGTTGTATGCTGGAGGAAAATGGTACTTCCTCAACCCTGGTGGTGATATGCAGACCGGCTGGTTGTACAATGGCGGTCAATGGTATTTCCTTGATAACTCCGGTTCAATGAAAACCGGCTGGATGTCTACTGGCGGAAAATGGTATTACTTGAACAACAGCGGCGCGGTGAAAACGGGCTGGGTACTAGTCAGCAATAAATGGTACTATTTATATAGCGATGGACATATGGCTGCCAACACCACAATCGGCGGATATCGTCTTGGCAAAGATGGCGCCATGCTTTAAATAAGAGAATCACCCGTCAAAGGGGTGATTCTTTTTATTTTAGGCTCTGTTAAAGTTTATTGTTGATTTTTTACCACTGTTGATTGGAGCGGAAGCCGCGAGACCCCTGCGGGAGCAGCGGGACAGGTGAGACCCCACAGGCGCTTTAGCGCCGAGGAGGCTCACCGCCCGCCCCGCGAACCGCTCGCGGATGTAGCGGAAATCAACAGCCACGTTTAACAGAGCCTTATTTTAAAATAGTAATCATGCAATGTTCGTCAGATCTTAACCTGAGGAAATTCGACAATAACTAGTAGAAAATAAGCAGAAGAATATTAAAAATATGAATTTCATAGTTTTATTGGCATAAAATCCAAGGTGACAAATTACCTGATTTTCCAACTAATTATCGGAAAATTTCAAGAAAAGTCGAAAAAGGTCAGTTCTTGAAACATTCCTGTAATAATATTAAAAAATAACTGTAATCAAAAATATGAAACTTTTATGAGATACTGGTATTAACAAAAAAAGAGAGAAGAAGAATCAAGGGGGATATCATGAAGAAGTTAGTTGTCAGTGGTTTACTATCATGTTCTTTACTCTTAGGCGGCGGGTTATTTAGCGGACATAAAGCAGAAGCATCAACATTGGGTGATAAAGTGACAAATATTGCACTTGAATATATTGGAGTACCATATGTCTGGGGAGGAACATCTCCAAGTGGGTTTGATTGCTCCGGGTATACAAGCTATACATACAAGCAAGCTGGTGTTACATTACCAAGAACAGCAGCAGATCAATATACTAAAGGACAGGCAGTTTCAAAAAGTAATTTACAAGAAGGCGATCTAGTTTTCTTTAGCACGTATAAAGCAGGAGCTTCCCATGTTGGAATCTACCTCGAAAATAATAAATTTGTTCATGCATCTAGCAATGGTGTAAAGGTCAGCTCATTAACAGAATCTTACTATGCGAATACGTATATTGGTTCAAAGCGTATTGGCAGTACTAGTAATGGTTGGGTTCTTTCTAATAATGTCTGGTACTTTTATAAGAACGATGTCATGCAAAAAGGCTGGATTATAGATGGTAATACATGGTATTACATGAATACGGACGGAAAAATGAAAACAGGCTGGCTTTATACTGGAAATCAATGGTATTATTTAGCTCCAAGTGGTGCCATGTTAACAGGCTGGATTTATCCTAATGGGAAATGGTATTATTTAAAACAAAGTGGGAATATGGCTACAGGCTGGATTTATGATAACGGTAAATGGTATTATTTAAATTCTGATGGTTCTATGGCTAAGAACATCACGATTGATGGTTATGTGTTAGGAGATAATGGAGCTTGGATTCAATAAATAGGAAAAAAGGCAGGGTTAACTCTGCCTTTTTTTTGTTATTCAAAAGTTTGCAAGGGTGGTTTTAAAAGTTTAGTTCATTTGGTAGAATAGAATTGGCTAAAAGGTATTTAGATAGTATATAAGTCCTATGTGGAAATGAGAAAATAGAGACAATTCGTGGAGTGAGGAGAGGTAGGTTTGAGACAGAAGTTTTACTGTATGTCTTTTTTTATCATCTTGTTTATATGCTTGCTTGGGCAACCATTTAAAATGGCATATGCATCAGGGAAGGGTGATACGGAAGAAAGCCCAGTATTACAATTTCCCGTAATGAGCGATATACATATTGGGGAAAAATATCAAAAAGATAGATTTATAAAGGCACTTAGTGATTTTCGTATATTAGCACCCAACTATCAGGCGATTGCAATGGTGGGAGATATTACAAATCATGGGTGGGAGCAGGAGTATGATGATTTTAACAATATCTTAAATTCTAATATTATTCCCAGTGCAGAAAAGATTATTACAATGGGAAATCATGAATATTTTGAGGGAGTTTTCTCAAATAGGGACTGGGATCCTGAATTTTACATGAATAGGTTTGTCAGCAAGACTCGCTTACCTGAAGAGGGAACGAAAATCTATTATGATAAATGGATACAAGGATATCATTTTATTACACTTGGCGGTGAAGGGTTTCCTAGTTCGGATGATCATGATCATGCGAATGTAACGGATGAACAATATGACTGGCTGGAAAAAACTCTCTCAGAAGATTCGGATCCAGCGAAACCCATTTTTGTATTTTTACATCAAGCGATTGACAATACAGTTTATGGCAGTGACGATTGGGGGGGAGGATTTAATAATAATAGGCTCCAAGAAATTCTGAGTCAATATCCTCAGGTTATTTTATTTTCCGGACATTCCCATTATTTGTTAAATCACCCGCGTACAGTTTATCAGAATGGATTTACAATGGCCAACGCAGGTTCTGTTGCATATACCTATTCTGATTCAGGGTCACACTTAAATTCGCAAGGTCTACTGGTTAACGTTTTTTTAGACAAAGTGGAAATAAAAGCAAGGGATTTTACTACCAATACCTGGGTGCGGACATTTACTGTTCAATTGCCTTTTAAGCAGACTTATTACGATAAGAATAATCCATTCTTCTTTAAAGGTGCATCAACCAAGGTAGAAAAGAATGTCACGGGTGATACTGTTACACTTTCTTGGGATGCTGCTTTTGATGATTCCCAAGTTGATAAGTACATCATAAAGAATAATGGGAAAGTTTTATATACAAAATATATGAACTTTTGGGATAATAAATCCCAAGAAAGCAATATATATGCAACTCTTACTAATTTATCGCCTGATACGGTGTACAATCTTTCCATTATAGCAGTGGATGCGTGGAATAAGGAGTCTATAAATAGTTTAACGGTTTCCTTTAAGACATCTAAGTTATCTGGATGGAAGATTGAGGAAGGAAAGTGGCGATTCTATAAAAACAATACGAAGGTTACAGGCTGGCAGGAGATTGAGGGAAAATGGTACTTATTCCATTCGGATACCTCTATGATTACTGGCTGGTATACCAATGGGGCGAAGAAGTACTATCTTAATGAAAATGGTGCCATGCAAATTGGCTGGAAAAAATTAAATGATGAGTATTATTATTTTGGCAGTGATGGAGATCTCAAAATTGGTTGGCTGCAATTAGGAGATAAGTGGTACTTTTTAGACAACAATGGTGCCATGAAGACTGGCTGGTTACAAGTTGGAGGTAAATGGTACTATCTTGACGATAATGGAGAAATGAAGAACGGCTGGCTGAAAGTAAGTAACAAATGGTACTATTTGGACGGGGATGGAGAAATGAAAACCGGCTGGATATCCTTAAATGGAAAATGGTACTATTTGCTAGAAAGTGGAGAAATGAAAATTGGTTGGTTATTATCGGGAAATAAATGGTATTATCTTCAATCGAGTGGAGAAATGCTTACTGGCTGGCTATATGACAAGGGCAAATGGTATTACTTAAATGCTAATGGTTCAATGGCCCAAAATACGATAATTCAGGGATATGTAATAGGTAGTGAGGGGGTGTGGAGGAACTGAACTAAATAAAAAAGGATGTCTTAGGTAGACATCCTCTTTTTGTAATCAGAAGTCATCATTAGGATTGTGTAGGCTTTCTAAAACGTCCTTTAATTTTATCGATAAACATAGTAAGGATCTCGTCTTTTGTAATAAATAGGATTGCTGCGTAGACAGTTATACAGACAGCTACTGTAACGATAAATATAGAAATATAATGGGTTACAAACAGTCTTATCACATATGCAATCGGTAAAAATAGTAATGAATAATAGAAATATTTTAATTTGGAGAAATTCAAAAAATTGTAATTTACTTTTAAATATTTACGAATGTACACGTATTCTAAAATCACTAATAGAAAATTGGAAATAGCTGTTGTCAATATTGCTGTTGTGGGACTAAACCATTTCATATAAATTAAGGCAGAATTAAGAATGAAGTTAAGAATACCGCATATTAGGACTAACTTTACAAGGACATTCTCTTTCTTTTTTACATATATGACTTGATTGGATAAAATTGATTCAATGCCAAGTGAGATCATATAAATAGCAAAGACTGCAAGTGTACTTTGCGCACTTACAAACTTTGGCCCTCCATATAGGAGAATTCCCACATCAGATATTACGAAAAGACCAATTGATGCCGGGAATAGAAAAGCGAAATAAATTTTAGAAATATTGTTAAGAAGAATTAGATAAGAATCCTCATCCTCACTGCCGGACAAATAAGAAAGACGAGGGATTGTTACCTGAATAATACTTAGCATCAGCGTATTAATGATTCCCATGATCTGCTGTGCCATCACATAATAGGAAACGGACGCTTCGTTAATAACCTCATAAAGCATAAAACGGTCGAGCTGATTATATAGGACATTTGCATTTGAAAATATAACGACTAGAAGCAACGGCTTAATATGATTTTTGATTTTGATATTTGAAAAGTCGAGTTTAATAGTTCTTTTAATATAAATGAAACTGACGATATTATTCAGAACAGTTGTGAGAATAAGTAAAAAAGCATATTGCTTATAGTCACTTGATGTTTTTACAAGAGTAAATAACAATGCGATATAAATAATTTTAATTATAACAGTTTTAATAGTTATAAAATCGTACTTCTCACGCGCTTCATTCACCCATTCAACATAAAAGATATTTCCGATTAAATTGACAGAATACATCATTAAGACTGGAAAAATAGCTTTTTCCCCATAGCCAATGTAGGAAAAGAACAAGTAAACTACAAAGGTTATGATGCTTGTTCCAATACTAAGTGTGAGCATACTGGTGAAAAATTGATTTACCTTTATTTTGTCATCTTTAATTCTGCTCATTTCTCTTAGCCCATATTGATATATACCAAATACAGCAAATATGAAAAAATAATTAAAGATGGTTTCAGATGTTTGAACCTTCCCGATAGAGTCGGCTCCTAGTGTACGATATACATAGGGACCTACTAAAATTGGGATAATGATGTTAAAAATGTTTAGGACTATTTTATAAATAATATTTTTAAACAGTGATGACTTTTGCATATCTGCACCAATTTGTCCTTTCCCACTGAATATGGCCATTAGTCACTCTTTTTATTTCTTTGAAAATGTAAGTTCGGCCATATGGCTGACCCGCTTACTTTCCTCTGGCAGCTTCATATAGTCATCACCGTATAAGGTGGTTAAATAATGATTGGGATGTTGTGGGATTTTAAAACGAATACCTTCAAAAATCCCTTCCTTTAAAGGGAAAATATCGTCGACTCTATAATAGGCAAAACCGTAGTAGGCGGTTTCAATGCCATAAGTTATATAGTCAGATGGTTTTTTTAATTTGCTATAGATGTCTTGTAGTTTAGTCTTATTAATTACTTTTCGAATCTTGTTTTTTAGGCCAAGAGTATTTGGCGGGTATTCGATACTGGCAACACGATGGACAAGCTTTTCAACAAGTGATTTTTGATTTTTCGCGGACGCATAGTCATAAGGGAATACGTCGATTGAAATTCCTTTACGATTAATACCATGCCAATCTACCCATTCATAATCATCAAGAAAAAGGATTTTTAACCAATTATGCTTGCCATGGGTGTGAATGGTTTCTGTTTCAACTTTAAACTTTTGCGGCAGCTTTTCTCCTACAATTTTTCTAAAGCGATTATAATCCTTTCTTAACATACCGATATCAGCATCATCATCCCAAGGGATAAATCCTTTATGCCGTTCTGAACCAAGTAATGTGCCATCGGTAATCCAATAGGGAATTTCTTCTTCTCTGCAAATTTGATCTACAGCCAAAAGCATTTCTGTCATCGTTATTTGAGCAGCTCTTAACGGGCTGACTTTTTCCATTTCTTCAATCAATCTCGTTTACCTCCAGATTTTAAACTCGCTTTTTACATTGAAATCCCAACTTTCAATTTACACAAATATGAGTAGTAAATCAACCAGAATGTAGTGGCTTTCTCGTCGAGATGATGTAATTAATTTACATTATTGGGAATTCCTATTCATTTACTGTGAAATATGTATGGTGTAAGCTTAGTATTGATTATAATATCCAATTTGAATATAATTCATAGGTTATCAACTAATATTGAGAATTACACAGGGAGAATGCTATGTGGAGAAAACTTAAAGATTCTATTATTTCTTATGTCATTACTGGATTACATGTGTATCTGCTTATTTTTGCAGTTGAATGGATTTATCGTGGAAGCTTTAATGCTTCTTATTTGTGGATAAAAGGGTTTACAATGCCATTCACATATAACTTTATCATTTTATTTTTACTTTTTAGTATGATTAGAATTTTCCGTCGGAAGTTATATATTCTATTTTCATTTATTTTGACCGTACCGTTTATTGTTTTAGCGATTGCGAGCAAGATTAAGCTAGAAATAAGAGGGGAGCCAGTTTTACCCTCCGATTTTCTTTTAGGCTCAGAAGCAACGAATATGGTTGACTTCTTTTCAAAAAGTTTATTTACATGGTTAATTGTTGGAGCTGTTACTGTGATTGCCATCATCATCTTCAGTATATATAAGGCGCCCAATCAAAAACAGAGAAACTGGCTGACAATCTCTTTGGCTGTAGTCTTTTTTCTTGGATTTTTCGCTGTTTATATGAATGAGACAAAGAACGATGATACCTATTTAAAAAGGAACCTGAATATCAGCTATTTGGCTTGGGACCAAAAAAGTACTACTGCACAGGATGGAGTAATTGGCAGTTTTATGCTAAATATGAAATTGTTAAAGATAGACAAACCGATGAATTATTCAAAGCAGACAATTGAACAAATTATAAGTGAGACTGACACCCAAACCTATTCGGATTCAGATAAACCGAATGTTATTATGATCATGAGTGAGGCATTTTGGGATCCTACTGTCATGACCAATGTAGAATTCAATAAAGACCCCTTACCATTTTTTCATAAACTGCAAGCGGAACAATCAGGAGGAAAGGTTACCGTTCCGGTATTTGGAGGCTCAACGGTAAACACGGAATTTGAAGTACTAACAGGTGTTTCAACTCAATTCTTGCCAGCGGGTTCCATTCCGTATTTAAATTATGTGACTAAGCCTATTCCTGCCTTGCCCAATATCTTTCGGAATAACGGTTATGAAACGACTGGTATTCATACCTTTCATCATTGGTTCTATCAGCGGTCTGCCGTATATGAGAAGTTGGGCTTCGATCGATTCGAAAGCTTAGAATATATACCGAATCCCGTTCCAGATGGAAACTTTATTCATGATCAAACCATTACCGATGAAATTTTAAGAAAATTAAACTTGGGTGGCAAGCCGAATTTTATTTTTGCGGTGACAACGCAAAACCATGGCCCATATCAAACAGAAGGCAAAAAGCCTTATGCCAACATGGAAGTCAATCTGAAAAATGGGAAATCATTCTCGGCCGATGCTAAAAATATTCTTGAGGTATATTCCGATAATCTCACGGAAATTGATAAACAGCTTGAAAGACTAATTACTGAATTAGAAAAGTCGAACCAAAAGACCATTGTCGTATTCTGGGGGGATCATTTACCACTTCTGGGTGATGATTACAAGGTTTATAGGGAGGCTGGCTATTATCAAGAATCAAATGATTTTGATGATTATAAAAGAATGTTTACAACTCCGCTTCTCATCTGGGATAATTATTCTGGAAAAAATGAACCTTTAAACGTGGGGGCATCTTTAATCGGACCTGTTCTGCTTGATCGAGCAGGAATAAAAGGTGATTACTTAACTAATTATTTACTAAATGAGTACAAAAATAATAGTGTAAAGGAAATTGTTAGAGAAGACTTTATGCCAGAGGAAAATATTAGTGAAAAGGTTGTCTCCAATATTAAACAGCTGCAATATGACTTATTATTTGGTAAAATGTATGGAATCAGTGATAAAAAAGCAATCCAGCCCAACCCTGATTATCGTTTAGGATATAAAGATCCAAAAATTACAGATGCTTCGGTTGAAACCATTGATGGCAAGAAGCTTTTAGTGGTAAAAGGAGAAAATTTCACCGGGAGAAGCTATGTGTATGTAAATAATAAATATATTGCAAGAGAATCAGGGGATGAAAATTCCATTAGTGTACCGATTTCAAATAAAATAGAAAATATGAAAATTATTGTAAAAGTGATGGATTCCAATGAGAAAGTCCTTTCGAAATCGAATACTTTTGAAATAAAAAAATAACTTTCCGCCAAATTAGGGTCTGTTTTCTGACCCTAATTTTTTTTGAAGGAATAACGAGCCTTATACCGGAAAAATTAATATTAGATTTCTGCTCATAAGCTTGGTATACTAAAAAAATGAAAAGTTTAGATAGGTATCATTAGCACAAAAATAAATTATAAGAGGTAAAGAATATGTTGGGTTTTTCACGTCAGCGGTTGTACACAGTATTGGCCGGTATCATTCTTGTGATTGCCGGTTTATTTATCCACAGCTCCATTTTTGGTGTTGCCATTTGCATATTGTTGGCAATGGTAGTATTGTACGATGAAAAAATTGGTATTTTATTTTTAATTATTCTTGTTCCAATTCGTGCCTTTTTAACAGTATATAATCCTGGATTTAAACTGATTGGCGATATAATTATTCTTTTTCTGTTGCTAAAAATATTCTATAATAATAGAAAGAATCTGCGCGGGTTGTTTCAATTCCATCCATTTGAATATGCCTTTTTCGCCTTTTTAATTGTTGGGGCAGTATCTGCTCTTATTACAGGTGTATCTATTCAGGCAATAATTATTCAGATACGTGCATTTGGTCTCTTCTATTTATTATATTATATTGTAAAACGGTTAACGGTAACAGAGCAGGATATAAGCGATATTTCTGTAGCCACAGTTGTATTTGGAGTTGTCCTTTCACTCCAGGGATTAGTTGAGAAGATCTCAGTGAGGACTTTACTTCTTCCAGAAGTATGGCAAAATATGGAGCTGGCTTATACGAATGCACAGCGTGTGTATGGGTTAATGGGAGGACCAAATGAGACCGGCATATTTCTATTAATTTCCTTCTTTATTGGATTCAATTTACTTAAATCTGCAAAAGGTAAAGGGAAGATTTTACTCTTTTCTAGTTTAATCCTAATTGCAACGGTTTTTATTCTTACTTATTCACGTGGTGCAGCATTAACGATTATTGCCTTTTTACCAGTATACATGATCGTTTCCAGAAAGTTTACATTCATTAAACCGTTAATAATTATTGGTCTTTCAGCATTTTTACTATTCTTTGTGGTGGAAAAGGTAACCGGAATGGTAGAAGATTATCAAACACAACAAGCGGCTGACCCAAATAACGGGGAAGTTCCGAAAGACGATAAGCCCTCTAAGATTCCAAATAGTGAAAAAGGTATGAATCGCTTCTCGGGTGCATTCTCAGAGGAAAATATAGCATTAAGTGGTGAGGATGGCCGTGTCTATTATTTTAAAAAGGCGCTTATGGTATTTAAGGACCGCCCAATAATGGGTTATGGGTTTGGTACCTATGGAGGTTCTGCGACACTAATTTATTCTTCACCAATCTATAAACAATACGGTATTTTAGGAAATTTTTATTCTGACAATCAATATACGCAATTAATTGCCGAAACTGGTACGTTGGGAATTATTCTAATTGGAGCCTTTGTTATTTTCTTATTAAAAATCACTTGGGATCTAAGGAACAAGTTTCAATTTTCTCCAATATTGATTTACTTTATTATTGGTGCAATTGTGAGCGGAGCGGTTTATAATATCCTGGAAAATGACGTATTTACCATGTTTTATTTTCTTATTCTTGGCTATGCGTATAGATTTCTTAACAAAAAAGAAAAAGCAATATAATAAATGGGGATGTCCAAAGAGTGGGGTTTCATCTTTGAAGACATCCCTATTGGTTTTTAGGTGAATATGTAAAATTTTATGTAAAGAGGTATTACAATGAATAAAATAAAAGTTCTGCATGTTTGTGATGCACTTGATAAGGGTGGTTTAGAAGAAGTAATCTATAACCTGGTAAAAAATACAAATGATCAAAAATTTGAAGTGAGCGTAGCGTATTTTCAAGGAGGAATGGTGGCTAATCGCCTAAAGGAAAAGGGATTTATTTGCCATGAAATAAATGTAGCAGGTAAGTATTCACGAATTAATAAGTTGAAAAATTATATTAAAGACGAAAAGATTGATATTGTTCAAGCACACTTTTCTTTTCATGGTATAATTGCTGCAAAATTAGCAGGCGTGAAAGTAATTGAAACCACTCATAATACGTATCATTTTTTTGAAAATCCTTGGGGAAGATTGAAATATAGCTTATATTTAAATCTTGTTGATACGGTTGTATCTGTCTCCGGGGCAGTCCAGAATTTTAATTTGACTAATTTTAAAGTGAAGAATCGCAAAAAATGTGTTGTTATTACCAACTCAATAGATTCTGAACGGATCATTCCTTCCGAGGAGCCGACAACGGTATTGAAACAAAAATACAATATTTCTGAGAATTCTGTTGTAATTAGTACCCTTTCACGGATTGATGTCCAAAAGGGATTGGAATACCTAATAGAAGCGGCATCCATCTTGAATCAAAAATATCATCACCTCGTTTTCCTCATCCCAGGTGAAGGCAATCCTGAGTATGGTAAGCAGCTACAGGAAAAAGCCACCGGATTAGATAACCTTCACTTTATCGGGCATGTTTCCAAAGTAAATGAACTGTTTAAGATAATGGATATTTTTACAATGCCTTCTCTATGGGAGGGAGCACCTTTAACTTTACTAGAGGCAATGGCATACGGGAAGCCTGTAGTGGTAACGGATGTGGGGAACACTGCTGAGGTAATACAAGACGGGATTAATGGTTATATTGTTCCCAAAAAGGATGTTCATGCAATTGTTGACAGGATTATAACATTGATTGAAAATCCCGAAAAACGAATCCAGATTGAAATGCGTGCACAAAATGACTTCACTGATAAATTCAGCAATCAGATCATGGTTGATAAATACAAACAATTATATGAATCACTGTTGAACTAAAAAGAGTGGCTCCCTTGTGGAGGCCACTCTTTATCTTTGTTCTTTTTCCTTTAAATCCAAGATATTAAACATTTCTGTGAATCTTTCGTCCCAAGTGGTCTTTTCTAAAAATTGCTCTACATCATCATAACTTAAGGTTGAGGTTATCAGTTGTTGATAATATTGTGAAATTACTTGCTTGACTTCTGCTTCATTTTCACAATGTGTTACTAGTGGATAATTTCCTATATGTGGAATACCAGTCGAAACAGTCGGTAAGCCAAAATACAAATACTCATAAATTTTAATAGGGTCTACTGCTTCGGATAATGTGCTTTGTTTAAATGGAATCAAACCAATATGCCATTTTTCCACATATCTATATAGTTCCCCGGGGTGTATTTTCCCATAAAACTCACAATTGGGAAGGGCTTTGATTTTCATAAGAATGTCATCGGGTATACCGTGGCCAATAAAATGGAAAAAGAATTGGTTATTCTCTGCTAAATGGAGAATCAGGTCCCAATCAAACCATGACGGTGTTAAATGTCCGAAATAACCAATATGTATTTTTTGATCAAGTGATTCCGTTCTTAGCGAAATATTTTTTTTACCGGATAAGGCAGCTGTATAACCGTTGCCAATGACCTCAATATCATGTCGGATAAAGGAAAACTTATCTTTTAATGGCTGTGAGACTACGGTCACAAGATCGGAGGTACGAACGAATTCTTCTTCAGTTTTTCGATCATACCATGAGGCATCGCCTGTTTTATAGAATTCTTCCCATTCATCCATATTGTCATAAATAATTCGATAATCAGCATTTTTTAGCTGTCCTATACTACGATAAAATAACTTAGCTGGGAAGGTAGCAATATACGTTTTACTGTCAATTTCATTTAATATTTTTAATTTATCAAGCTCATAGGTGAAATCGTATACAGGTATTTCAAAAATGTTCTTATATACCACTTGATAACCTTTTTTAAGCTTTTCTGCATCATCCCATTGCCATACAACATAGATAACCCCATACCCTTGGTTGGATAAATATTTTGCCAGATTTATGGTCCGTTGGTTATATAGTTCTTCGAATTCTAGGCCTGAAGTTAAGATGACAAGACCTTTAATTTCATGTTTTTGATATAATTCCAATATTTTCCTGTATGTATTCGCGAGCTGGGGGTTTTCTTGTCTTAGCATTTTGTTAATACCCATTTTTGTCGTGAGGCGCCGTTGAACTTTTTGAAAGGTATTTCTTACTCCATTTTGCTTTAGAGCGTTCGTTCCCTTTTTATAAAGGTATCCTACTTGCCTTAATTTGTCTGACATAATCGTTCTCCTCTTCTAACCTTAGTAGTTACATTATACCTTACGAATAATTTATTTAAAAATAAAACAAAAATGATAGTCATTTTATTATTTGTTGATATATTATAGTCAAATCATTTATACTCATTTTATCCAAAGGGAAGGATTCTCTTCAATATGAGTAAGGTTCTTGCCTTTTAAACAAATACAATTATTTTCAATATAGCTTTAAAGAGATGAGTGAGATACTTGAAAGAAATGAAAATAAACATTTTAAACATTTTGTTTAATTATGTAACAAAACAACAGATTTTGAACATCTTAACAAAAAGGATTGAAGACGGGAAAAAGACCTTTTTGGTTACTGCTAATCCTGAAATCGTGATGCATGCCAATTCGGAGCCTGAGTATATGCAGGTCATTCAACAGGCCGATTATGTTATTGCGGATGGAATCGGGATCATTATTGGCTCCAAAATTATTGGACAACCATTACCTGAGAGGGTTCCTGGATTTGAGCTCATGCAGGAATTATTAAAGAAAGGGAATGAGGCACACTGGAGTGCTTATTTCCTTGGGGCAAAAAAGGAAGTTGTCGAAAAAGCGGTGGAAATGGTTAGACGGCAGCATCCGAACTTAGTGATTGCTGGTTACCATGATGGTTTTTTTGATTGGGAGGCAAACACCATACAAGAGGAAATACAGCGCACGAAACCGGATATGGTGTTTGTAGCATTAGGATTGCCGCGACAGGAAAATTTTATAGTTAAAAACCTTACTAAGTTCGATAAAGGCCTATTTATTGGTGTTGGCGGCAGCTTTGATGTGATTGCCGGCACGGTGAAACGGGCTCCTGTCATATGGCAAAAGCTTAATCTGGAATGGTTTTACCGGTTGATCAAGCAACCCAGCCGCTGGCGGCGCATGCTCGTTCTTCCGCAATTTCTTATCCGGATGCTGAAGATCAAGCAAAAGGGTTAATCTGTTTAACCAGGTTACAAAGGGGATATTTATTATGAAAGTATTACATTTAAATGCTGGTAATGAAACAGGTGGAGGGATGGTCCATATCCTTTCACTTTTAAAAGAGCTAAAAAGAGAAGAATTTGTCCTTGGCCTTTTAGAGAAGGGAGTCTTTGAGGAGAAGGCAAGAGCAGCAGGTATCGTTACCAAGACATTTGAACAATCGTCAAGGTATGACTTATCGGTCCTCTTTCAGATTATTTCCTTTATAAAAAGAGAGAAGATCAATATTCTCCATACTCACGGGGCAAGAGCAAATTTATATGGATACTTCTTAAAAAAATTTACTTCTGTGACCTGGATGACAACGGTTCATAGTGATCCTAGAAATGATTTTCTTGGCAGGGGGATCAAAGGAAGGCTGTTTACAACGCTTAATCTGTCCGTATTAAAAAAACCGGATCATTATTTCGCCATTTCTAAGCGATTCACAGACATGATGGTTGAATTTGGTGTTAACCCCAAAGATATTACGACGATTTTTAACGGAATTGATTTTAATGCTCCACTGAATACAGGTCTTTGCAGGGAGGATATAACGCTTTCGACAAATGATTTTGTCCTATTGATGGTTGCCCGGCTCGATCCGGTAAAACGTCATGAGCTTGCGATAGAGGCCGTGGAGGAGGTCATTAAAGTACATCCTGAAATCAAATTGCTATTGGTCGGCGATGGGCCATTAAAACCTGAAATTCAAAATCTTATTCAGCAAAAGGGACTTGAGCAATCCATTCAGCTTTTGGGGCACAGAGACGATGTTGATGCATTCTATAACCTTGCGGATATTACGTTGCTGACTTCACAAACAGAAAGCTTTCCACTTGTTTTATTAGAATCTGCGAGAACCAATACACCTGTAATTACAACAGATGTAGGAGGGGTTAGGGATATGATCCCAGACCCATCATATGGATTTATTGTTCATGGCAATGAAAAGGCGGAGATCGTTTCTTTAATTGTTCAAGCAATTGAAATGAAGAAAGATGGCCAGCTTAAAAATATGGGTAAAACATTTAGAGGTTATGTATCGCAGCACTATTCACTGCAGTCATTCGTGGACAGCATTTATCGGACGTATAAACGTTTTAATAAATAAAAAATGGTTAGATCCTCAGATGAGGTTCTAACCATTTTTATAAGGCGGATCAACTATCATATTGTCGAAAGTATGTTGAAAATAGTATTTTTATGAAAAAATTGACAACTATGTAACTTTTGAGTTGTGTTTTTCGTCGAAATTCATGGTATAGTAAATGTGTGAGTTTGAAACTAAATGGGTAAAAAGTAAAGAAAGGGTCCTCTATTAAATTGGTAATATGTTGAAGTGAGAATATATGAAATAGGATTGTAACTCACATGATAAAGAAAATCTATTTTAAATTGATAATGGCTGTGTTATAATCCACATGGTATGACTTTGATATTACATGAAAATGATTGTTAAATAGATAACTAGCTTTAGAGTAACCAGGAAGGTTGCTTAAATATGCCTGTTCAAAGAATCGGGTTATCTTTATGAGGAGGAACACAATGTTCTATTTCACCTTGTTTTTATGCTTTTTAAGTACAATTCTTCTGACTCCTTTAGTAAAAAAACTAGCCTTTAAAATTGGGGCGACAGATAAACCGAATCAACGGAAAGTCCACCAGAAAATCATGCCGCGTCTCGGGGGGCTGGCCATCTATATAAGTTTTATCATCGGCATGCTGATTCTTAGCCCTGACAATGCTAATGCACTGCCAATTATTTTCGGAAGTATCATCATTATCATCACTGGAATACTAGATGATGTGCTAGAGCTTTCTGCTAAAGTGAAGTTTATCGCTCAGATTGCGGCAGCAGCCGTTGTAGTAGTCTGGGGCGGCGTTGATGTTGATTTTATCAATTTACCATTCGGCGGCCAAATTCAGTTCGGTTATTTAAGTATCCCTATTGCAATTATTTGGATTGTTGGTATTACCAATGCCATTAACCTGATTGACGGCCTAGACGGTCTTGCTGCAGGTGTATCTTCCATTGCATTAATTACCATTTCCGGAATGGCAATGATTATGGGAAACGGATTTGTAACAGTGGTTGCTGCGATTGTGTTAGCAAGTACGCTAGGTTTTCTACTTTACAATTTCCACCCCGCGAAAATTTTCATGGGTGATACTGGAGCTTTATTTTTGGGATACATGATTTCGGTATTATCATTGCTTGGCTTTAAAAATGTTGCAATTATTTCTTTTATCGTCCCGATTATTATTCTTGGGGTCCCGATCTCGGATACATTTTTTGCAATTCTTCGCCGTATTGTTAATAAGAAGCCTTTATCAGCACCTGATAAATCGCATTTACATCACTGCCTGCTTCGCTCTGGATTTACACATCGCCAAACCGTTTTGATTATCTATGCAATCGCAGCTTTCTTCGGCTTGTCGGCAATAATTTTTTCGCAAGCGAAGGTCTTGGGCGGTTCACTCTTCATCGTTATTTTGTTAATTTTGATTGAATTGTTTGCGGAAATGATTGGCCTTGTCGGCAAGAACTATCGTCCGCTGATTAAAATGATGCGTATTTTACTCGTAACAACTGTGCGAAATAGATAGATAGTGAGAGCCTGACCATTTTGGTCGGGTTTTTTTTTACCCTTTTTGGAAAACTATCGTTAATGAGTTACCAGATAGGCAAGGATGGAATGAGGATTGAGCGCCTAATAATCTCTAATCATTTTAGAAGAAGAGGATATTATCATTGATGTTGCCTTCGAGTTCGTCTGTCATTTATAACTATAACTCATTTTGAGAATACTGCTGGTATTCGGTAATAGGAGATTATAATATGAACCGTTTCTTGAAATTTGCTGTAGTTGGAATTGGGAATACAATTATTTCTATTGCGAGCTTTGCACTGTTAGAGAAGCTCTGGATCAACTATATTGCAGCTAACATCATTGCTTATGGACTAGGCATGATAAACAGCTTTATTTGGAACAAAAAATGGGTGTTTCGAACTGATTTAGATGTTGGACAGCTATCACTATTATGTAAATTTACCATTGTTAATTTGATCACGCTTGGATGTAATACAATGTTTCTATACTTATTGGTTGGAAAACTAAATTTCATTTCATCCCTTGCTCAGGTTTTTTCTACCGTATTTGGGATATTAATCAATTACGGATTAAACAAGAAATGGACATTTAGGGTTCCTGACCCTATAGTAAAATAAAGAGCCGCATTACTATATGTAATACGACTCTTACCGTTTCGTTTAGTTGTTGTTTGAAGTTGAATCTGCCCCAGCGTTTGTTGTTGTTTCGTCTGTATTTGAGTCGGTTTGGCTAAGATCAGTAGAACCTCTATTCGTTCCAAGATGCGTCTTTAAGATCGATTTTGTTTCTTCAAGACTCTTTTCATCAAGCTTATAATAGTAAATCTTATTTATATACGCATCCTCACCATTAAGGTTCAAGGTATCAATGTTTAAGCCGCTGCCTGTAAGGCCGTAATCAATTAAAGATTTCATATCAGTAAATGACATGTTTGTTTGCATATTGTCACCAACGGCTTTAATGATGTCAGTGTGTTTTGAAAATGATTGAATAGAAAGTGCTTTTTTCATAAGTGCTTTAATGATTTCCTGCTGTCTCATTCCACGCATCACGTCTGTATCATGGTGTCTTGTCCTTGCAAGCGCCAATGCCTCTTCACCGTTTAAAGTTTGAAAACCAGGTTTCAAATTGATTGCGTTTGGACGATCTTCCGAATCCTGTTCAGATAAAGCATAAGGAACATCAACGTCGATTCCATCTAGGGCATCGACTACATCCATAAATGCATAAAAGTTAATTTTTACATAATAATCAATCGGGATATCGAGAAGCTCTTGGACAGTTTCAATTGTCATCTTTGGACCACCGAAAGCATGGGCATGAGTAATTTTGTCCTTTTTATTTTTTCCAGGAATATAAACATAGGAGTCACGTGGAATACTTAATAGTTTTACTGATTTCTCTTTTTTATTGAATGTAGCAACTAACAGGGCGTCAGATCGAACGGCTTCCCCATATTGTTTTGCCCGGATTTTACTTTCATCGACACCGATGAGTAAAATGGAGATATTGTCCAAATCGGGATTTACCTGGGTCGTGCGTTTAGAAACCGTTTTTACCGGCTTATACGATTTATTAACAACTGATTCTGCCTTTTTTAGTAGGAAGTTCGCATAGGCCGCTCCGCCTAAGGCAACGATTAATAATGGAACAAAAATCCACATAAAGATCCGCTTTTTACGACCCTTTTTCTTCTGATTCACTCGCTGTGAGCGTTGAAATTCGGACATATTATTTCTCCTTTATATAAATATAAATATCACTCAGGCAATTAGTAAAAGACTAGTTTCCATTTTACAGGTTTTTCCCCGCCACGTAAATTGAAATTTTTTGTCGAAAATTGAATTGTTTTGTTTCTCCATAATTCTACTATTTCCGCACCAGTCCTCCACCTAATAGACGGATTCCATTTTGATTATGTTACAAGTTAAATTTGAAAAATAGGCCGGCAAATGCCTTCATAAACCGCAAAAAATTTAAAAGATTCTGAGTTTGTAATATTTACAAACATTCTACATAGTCCCAATAAATATTTTACAAAAAAGGCTATGATTCTATTAAAAATATTAGTAGAATAGTCATGCAATGCAAAATATATTGTCGAAGGGCGGTAAAAGTGTGAAGAGAAAGATAAAAAGAAGCATGAAAAGAAAAATGCTCAATAGTTCTCTAGCTGCTGTGTTAGCGCTTACAACGATTCCGTTGAATATTTTCCCAAGCGCAGCAAAAGCAGAAAGTACCGGTACAAATACGGCAACACTACGTATCTTAGAAACTACGGATCTGCATTCAAATGTCATGCCGTATGATTATTTCAAAGATGCAGCTGTTAAAGATTATGGATTAGCAAAAACTGCTACATTAATCCAACAAGCTAGATCTGAATCTCAAAACTCAATGCTTTTTGATGCCGGTGACACGATTCAAGGAAATCCACTTGCCAGTTATGTAGCTAAAGTAAAAAGACTAGCACCAAATGAAACTCACCCGATCTACAAAGCAATGAATTATTTGAACTATGATGCAGGAATTGTAGGAAACCACGAGTTTAACTATGGATTGGACTACTTAGCCGATGTTATGGAAGAAGTTCAGTTCCCAATTGTAAACGCCAACATATTTAAAGATGATCATGACAGCGATCCTACAAATGATGTGAACTACTTTACCCCTTACAAAATCATCGATAAAAAAATCATTGATGATCAAGGCAAGGAAGCAACCATTAAGGTAGGTGTTATTGGATTTGCACCACCGCAAATCATGAGATGGGATAAAGACAACCTTACGGGAAAAGTAATTACTAAGGATATCAAGAAACAAGCTGAGAAATTCATTCCTAAAATGAAAGCAGAAGGCGCTGACGTCATTGTGGCGATTGCTCACTCTGGTTGTGACATTGATGAGGAAGGTAAAGAAGAAGCAGAAAACGCTATATATGACTTGACGAAAGTTCCTGGCATCGATGCCATGCTATTTGGACATGCACATGTTAACTTCCCTGGCGATGCATCATTTAATGGCAAAAAAGGAATCGATAATTCAAATGGTAAAATCAACGGTGTTCAAGCTGTTGAAGCAGGTTTCTGGGGAAATAATCTTGGTGTCCTTGATTTAGCCTTGGTACAAGATGCTAACGGAAAATGGACCGTAGATAAGGCCAACTCTAAATCTGTTAACCGTCCTGTTAGTGCTGATACTAAGTCAGATGTGAAAATTGTGGAAGATGTGCAAAAAATACATGATGAAACGATTGATTATGTACGCGGGAAAATCGGTGAAACCGAAATACCAATGCACAGTTTCTTTACTCGTGTAATGGATGATGCGTCCACGCAAATTGTTAACGCAGCACAAATGGATTACGTAAAAAAATGGATTAACTCAAATGCTCCAGAGTATAAAGATATCCCTGTTCTTTCTGCTGCTGCACCATTTAAGGGCGGCCGCGGCGGTGTGGGTGATTACACGAATATCGCAAAAGGTGATGTAGCAATTAAGAGTGCGGCTGATTTGTATTTGTTTGATAATACATTAAAAGCAGTTGAGGTTACCGGTGACCAAGTTAAGCGGTGGTTGGAAATTTCCGCATCTCAATTTAAACAAGATCGACCCAAATAAGGAAGGAAACCAAGAGTTACTTGACTATGATTTCCGTCCGTACAACTATGATGTTATTGATGGTGTTAAATACCAAATTGACGTGACGAAACCAGTGGGGCAAAGAATCATTAAATTAACGATGATGGACGGAACAGCCGTTCAACCAACCCAAAAATTTATTGTTGCCACAAATAACTACCGTGCTGGCGGAAGCGGCGGTCTGGCTGAATTGAAGGATGCGAAAGTGGTTGTAGATTCTCCATTTGAAAACCGTCAAATTTTAATGGATTATATTACGGAAAAAGGGACCATTAATCCAGTGGCTGATAATAACTGGAAAATCGCTCCTGTTGGCGGCGTTGCCAAATTAGTTTTCCATTCTGCTCCTGAAGCAAAACCATACCTTGGTCAAACACCAAATGTTAAAGATCTTGGTGCTTCTACAACCAAGCCAGGATATGAGTTATTTGAATTAGACCAAAAAGTTCATGTTCAATTATTAGGAATTAACGACTACCATGGTCAACTTGATACTTGGAAAACATATAAGGATTCAAAAGGAAATGTTACTTCTGTAGTCGGCGGTATTGAATACTTAGCGGGATATATGAAGGACAGAGAAGCGGCTAACCCTGCCAACACACTTATGATCCAAGCAGGTGACCTTGTTGGAGCAAGCCCGCCAGTATCTGCGTTATTACAGGATGAGCCGACAATTCGTTTCATGAACGAAATCGGTATCGATGTAGGAACAATTGGTAACCATGAATTTGATGAAGGCGTAACAGAAATGAAACGTCTAATCAATGGCGGAAGTCATCCGAAAACAGAAAAATATGAGGCCAAGTATGGCAAGTTTACTGGGTCTACTATGGAGTATGTTGTGGCAAACGCAGTTGATGAAAAAACAAATGAGCCAATTTTAAAACCTTATGTAATTAAAGAAGTAGACGGCATTAAATTTGGTTTTATTGGTGTAGTCACAACCGAAACACCTAAAATTGTTACTCCAAGCGGTGTTGCAGGTGTTAAGTTTACCGATGAAATTGAAGCCATCAATAAGTATGCAAAAGTATTAAAAGATCAAGGTGTTAAGAATATTGTGGTTCTTGCCCACAATCCTGGAACATCCGATAAAGATGGTAAAAATCCAACTGGACAAGTTGTCGATATTGCGAAAAAGGTTGACTCTGAAATTGATGTGATTTATGGTGCACACGATCATAAATACTTAAACTCAACTGTAGACGGCAAACTTCTTGTACAATCATTATCATATGGACAAGCATTCTCTGATATTGACTTAACTGTAGATCCAATTACTGGTGATATTATTAAGTCTGAAACTAAAGCTGAGATCGTTGATACAGATCATGCAAAAATTACTCCAGATGCAAAAGTTAAAGCAGCCCTTGATGGCTATCAAGCTGATATCGCTCCAATTGTAAATCAAAAGGTGAGTGAAACAGCAGTAGAATTAAGCAAAACAGCTAATGAGCACGGAGAATCTGTCCTCGGAAATGTTATTGCTGACGGTATGCGTTCGATTACTGGAACAGAATTAGCATTCATGAACTCCGGCGGTATCCGTAACCCGCTTCCAAAAGGAACGATTACATGGGGAGATTTATTCAAGGTCCAGCCATTTGGCAATGATTTAGTTACAATGAAAATTACCGGTGATCAGGTAAGAACCTTGTTAAATCAACAATTCCAAGAACCGGAAAGCTATAACAAGATCATGGCTATTTCTGGACTAAAATACACTTGGACAAATAGTAATCCAAAAGGCAGCAAAGTTCTTGATATCTATCTTGAAGATGGTTCATTGATCGATCCAAAAGCAGAATACACGATTACAGTTAACAACTTTATGGCAGACGGCGGTGATGGATTTACAATCCTTAAGTCTGGTAAAAATCGCGTAACAGGTCCAGTGGATTTAGATGCTTTTGTGGACTATTTCAAAACATTACCGACACCTTTTAGCGCTGAAATCGAAGGGCGTATCTTAATTGATACATTTGTAGATCAGCCAGAAGTGTCTGTAACCAATTTTGACAAATATCTATATGGTTACACTGAGCCAATGGCTAAAGTAAAAGCCTCTGTAGGAGATAAAGAAATTGGAACTGTAACAGCTGATGAGGATGGTTACTTCGAAATTAAATTGAAGGATCGCTTAGCAACAGGTACTGTTATCCGCTTAACGATTACAGATAGAACTGGAAACCTAGCTCCATTCGATATCACAGTTGAAGCAGCCACTGGCTGGGTATGGGATCAAGATGAAAAAGGAAATGACATTTGGTACTATATTAACCCTGAAACAGGTGAAATGACTGCAAATAAATGGTTCCAAGAAGATGGAGTTTGGTATCACTTCAATAAAAATGGAATCATGGAAACTGGCTGGGTTCTTGTCAATGGCAAATGGTACTTCCTAAGCAAAGATGAAGACACCTTAGGTGAAATGCAAACCGGCTGGTTCCAGGAAAACGGCAAAAAGTACTACCTGGATCAAGTGAACGGAGATATGAAAGTTAACTGGTATAATGTCAATGGCAAGTGGTACTACTTTAACAAGTCTGGTGCAATGCAAACAGGCTGGTACCTAGAAAACGGCAAGTGGTACTTCCTTGACAAAGCTAACGGAGATATGAAAGTGAACTGGGTAAATGTCAATGGCAAGTGGTACTTCTTTAATAAGTCCGGTGCCATGCTGACCGGCTGGGTTAAAGACGGTAATACCTGGTACTACTTAACAAATTCCGGCGCAATGCAAACAGGTTGGGTGAAAGTAAATAACAAATGGTATTTCCTTAAATCCTCTGGTGCAATGCAAACAGGTTGGGTTCAAGTGGGCAGTAAATGGTACTTCCTATACAATGATGGAAGCATGGCTGCAAACACTTCAATCGGCAAATACAAATTAGGTAAAGACGGCGCATGGATTAACTAAATGCGAAGACGTTTTGGAAAGAGGTAAGCCCTTATTAGAGTGGCTGCCTCTTTTTCTTTTTGAAAAACGCTTGGGTAAAATATAATTTGGCATTTTCCGTTTTTTACTATTCATTCTTTGTTTTCGTTTCCTCTTTAATGGACAAACTGACTAACAAGGAGGAAGATTGATGCTTTATCTTACCTTGATAGTATGTTTTCTTGTTTCTATTCTTATCACACCACTAATAAAAAAATTAGCCTTTGTCATTGGTGCAACTGACAGGCCCAATCAACGCAAAGTCCATCAGTCGATTATGCCCAGACTTGGAGGCTTAGCAATATTTATTAGCTTTATGGCAGGCATTTTCTTATTAAGACCTGAAAACACTTCTTCCTTTGCCATCATGATTGGCTGTTTGATCATTGTCATTACTGGCGTTTGTGATGATCTATTTGAATTGCCGGCAAAGATGAAACTTCTTGGACAATTAGCCGCAGCTTGTTGTGTTGTGTTTTTGGGTGATCTGCAAATGGTATTTATCAACCTGCCGTTTGGAGGGCAGCTTCAATTTGGCTTATTTAGTATTCCCTTTACCATTCTTTGGATTGTTGGCATCACCAATGCCATAAACTTAATTGACGGGCTAGATGGATTGGCTGCAGGAGTGTCTTCGATTGCCTTAATTACGATTTCAGGGATGGCTATTATTCAAGGGAATTTTTACGTTGTTGCGGTTGGGTCGATTGTACTGGCAAGTACGCTGGGGTTCTTATTCTACAACTTTCATCCGGCCAGTATATTCATGGGGGATACTGGAGCACTTTTTTTGGGCTTTATTATTTCCGTTTTGTCGCTTCTTGGATTTAAAAATGTTACCTTCATTTCATTTGTTATTCCCGTGATCATTTTAGGGGTACCCATTTCCGATACCTTTTTCGCAATCATAAGAAGGATCATTAACAAACAGCCGTTATCTGCACCTGATAAATCCCATCTGCATCATTGTATGCTGCGAATGGGCTATTCCCACCGTCAGACCGTGCTGCTTATTTATGCAATGGCTGCCTTTTTTGGTCTCGTCGCCGTCATTTACTCCCAGGCAAGAATCGGCGGAGCGCTTTTCTTAATCGGTTTCGTGATTCTCATCATTGAAATCATTGCTGAAAAAATTGGCTTAATGGGAAAAGACCATCGGCCATTGTTAAATATCGTCCGTACACTGAAAACAACCACAGCGAAAAACCGTTCTTAACTCCATTTCCGTAAACAAAGGGACTCAACAATGTGAACTGAGCCCCTTTTCTCTATGTCCAGCTCCAGCGCCCTAACGGCTAGTGTCCTTCGCGCTCCGCCCTACGATAAGTCAACATCGAATCACCTCCGGCTCTTCGTGTTTCCTTTATCTCAGTTGGAGCACTCCAGGCCATACGCCGCTGACCAGGGTGCTTCCGCTTTTCTGTTTTTTTTCCCAATTGTTTATTCTTAGAATACCTACTATAATCATCCTCAAGATATACTGCGATTTACCTACAAAAATCAATTTCAAGATAAACGGTTGCGCCTTTATCTAATGTACATTGGCCGTTTGTCAGCTCTACCATCCAGTCATTAAATGACTGAACATGACTTTCGTCTACAAAGGTTTCAATTTCAACAGTATCTAAGTAATGAATTTCTTTGATTGTATATTCAGAGGACCGCAGTTCTTTTTCAATTTTCCCAAGCCAGGTATAGTCTATTTTCACGTGAATAACTTGCGTGAGTCTTCTTTCAACAATTCCAACTGCGTCCAGGCCCTCTGATGTTGCTTTGCCGTATGCACGGATTAGGCCGCCTGCACCAAGTTTTATCCCGCCAAAGTAGCGGGTGATAACAACAACTGTGTCCTTTAGCTTTCTTTTTTTCAACACCTCAAGGATTGGGACCCCGGCCGTTCCGCTTGGTTCGCCATCATCATTGGCTTTCTGAATCTGGTCATGCTCACCAATAAGAAAGGCAGAGCAATTATGGGTGGCATCCCAATGCTGCTTTTTGATTGCTTGAATGAATTCCTGGGCTTCATTTTCCGTTTCGGCTCTTTTAATGTGTGCAATAAACCGGGACCTTTGAATGTTGATTTCATTTTCCCCGGTCCGCTTCACGGTAAGATATTTAGAAAGCATAAAAAGCTCCTTTCTATTTTAAAAAAATAATGTAATATACCTTTAATATGGCAGTAACGTTCGAATGATATAATAGACATGGTTCAACGAGATACAATTAGAGGAATAGGATGAAATATTACTATTATACTACTTTTCACCAAAGTATGAGGCCAACCCTGTCTGTTTGATTAGCAAATTAATATTATCTAAGGTAAAATATGTTAGTGAGGCCTTAAGGAATAAGGGAAATTGAGCCCCTCCTGGAGGAATGATATGAAAAAGATTAATATGAAGTCAATTGATGAAATTCGTGAGGAAATGATTGATACTGTAACATGCAGTAAAAGTGATATTTTTCGAATTGGTGAGCAATGTCGCCAAGACTATGATAGCATGACGACAGAGCTTCAAAATATCAAGCAAATGATGGTCAAGCTAATTGAAGAGGGCAACAAACTGGAAGAACAGGTCCTGGAAGCCCGGGTCATGCTGTCAGAAGTCAGTATGAATTTTAAACAGTACACGGAAGAAGAGGTCCGCGAAGCCTATGAAAGGGCCCATCAGCTACAAATGGATCTTTCTATCAACTGGCAGTACAAAAAACAGCTTTTGGACAAGAGAGACGATCTCGAACGGCGGCTAATCGGGTTAGACAAAACCATAGACCGTGCTGATCAGCTCATCTCGCAAATTTCCGTGGTAATGAATTATTTAACAAGCGATTTGAAACAAGTCGGTGAAGCATTGGAAAATGCTAAAGCCAAACAAGACTTCGGTTTAAAAATTATTGAAGCGCAGGAAGAAGAGAGAAAGCGGCTTTCAAGGGAGATTCACGATGGTCCGGCGCAAATGCTGGCGAATGTCATCATGCGTTCAGATTTAATTGAGCGTGTGTATCGGGATAAGGGGCCAGATGAGGCCTTTACCGAAATCCATAATTATAAAATAATGGTCCGTTCTGCCCTTTATGAAGTCCGCCGGATTATCTATGACTTGCGTCCGATGGCATTAGATGATTTAGGGCTTGTTCCTACCCTCAGAAAATATTTACAAACAATCGAAGAATATCATAACCAATCGAAGATTAACTTTGTGAATAGCGGCAAGGAGTGCAGGCTTCCAGCTAAGTATGAGGTCGCGCTGTTCCGTATCATTCAGGAGTCCGTCCAAAATGCACTCAAGCATGCAAATGCCTGTGAAATCAAGGTGAGTTTAGAAATAACTGATGCCGCTATTACCGTTATGATTAAGGACAACGGCATTGGTTTTGATACATCTCAAAAGAAACCTGAGTCTTTTGGCATGATTGGCATGCGGGAGCGTGTCGAACTGCTTGAAGGAGAAATTACGTTCGATTCAAAAATTAACAAAGGAACCGTTGTATCAATCCGAGTTCCATTAATCAGCTAAAGAAAAGATGTTTGCGCAACCGATAATAAATTTGAAATTGAAGAATTAGGGGGTAGTGCAATTGACTACTAAAATTGTGATAATAGACGATCATCAACTATTCAGAGAAGGCGTTAAGAGAATACTAGAATTTGAAAAAGCGTTCCAAGTCGTGGCAGAAGGCGATGACGGCAGCGAGGCATTAGGACTTGTTCAAGAGCACCAGCCAGATGTTGTTATCATGGATATTAATATGCCGCAAATGAATGGGGTTGAGGCAACCCGTGAGTTAATTGAAAAATTCCCCAATACAAAGGTCATCATTTTATCTATTCATGACGATGAGAACTATGTGACCCACGCATTAAAAACTGGTGCATGTGGCTATCTATTAAAGGAAATGGATGCAGATGCTTTGATAGAAGCCGTTCGGGTGGTGGCTGAGGGCGGATCGTATTTACATCCAAAAGTCACCCACAATTTGGTCAATGAATACCGCAAACTGGCAGCTGGTGTTGCCCGCGGCGGCGGCTACGTTCAAACAGTCGAAATCCGTCGTCCATTGCATTTATTAACACGCCGGGAATGCGAAGTACTGCAAATGCTTGCTGATGGAAAAAGTAATCGAGGAATCGGCGAATCCTTATTCATCAGTGAAAAAACTGTTAAAAACCATGTGTCAAATATTTTACAAAAAATGAACGTCAATGACCGTACACAGGCAGTTGTTGTCGCAATTAAAAACGGCTGGGTGGAAGTACGATAATCCTTTTGGAAAAATAGTGAAGAGCACGCTTATGAGCGTGTTCTTTTTTGTCGCTTTATTATAAAAAATGCAATTTACGGCTGTTTCAGATAGAATATATAGGGTTGGTAAAAAGATAAGGATGGTAAAATTTTATGAAAACGGCAATTGTCACGGATAGTACCGCGTACATACCGAAAGAATTACGAGAAAATTGGAATATACATATGATCCCGCTAAATGTTATTTTCGGGAATGAGGCATATCAGGAAGAAATTGATATTACGTGGAGCCATTTTTACGAAGAGGTGAAAACGAAAGAACTCCCAAAGACATCCCAGCCGTCGATTGGCCAATTTGTTGAATTATTTGAGCAGCTTTCCAAGGATTATGATGCCGTTATTTGTATTCACCTTTCAAGTGGAATCAGCGGCACATTTCAAGGGGCTGTAACCGCCAGTACGATGGTTGACAAAATTAACGTTTATCCATTTGATTCTGAGATTAGCTGCATGGTTCAAGGGTTTTATGCCCTCGAGGCCGCTAAAATGGCTGTAAGGGAAGAGGGTCCTGAAGAAATTATGCAACGGCTTGAAGAGCTGAAGAAAAGCGCCCGTGCTTATTTTATGGTTGATGACCTTTCCCACCTGCAGCGCGGAGGCCGCCTCTCAAGCGCTCAAGCCTTTATCGGCAGCCTGCTGCAGGTCAAGCCGCTGTTGCATTTCGAAAACAAGGTTATTGTCCCTTTTGAAAAAATCCGCACACGGAAAAAGGCAATGAAACGGATCGTCGACCTGCTTGCTGAAGATGCTGTGAGCGGTGATGCCTATCAAGCTGTCATCATTCACGCCAATCGCGAAGCGGAAGCAGAGGAGTGGCGGAAGGAGTTATCAGCCATGTATCCCAATGTCGATTTCACCATAGGCTACTTCGGTGCCGTCATCGGCACCCACCTAGGTGAAGGCTCCATGGGCATGGGCTGGATGAAAAAATAAAAAACGTAAGTATGCTGCCATTCCGGCCATTGGGCCGGAATGGTTTTTATTTTTTAACGGCATAGGACTGAAAAAGGTAACTAAAATAGTTTACAGAAATTAAGTGTGAGTTTGGCGGAAATCTGATCAAAGTTGGCGGAATCCCCTCCCAAGTAATAGTGCTGACACAAAGATTTCACAAGATCTTCGACAAATAAGTAGGAAATTCTCTATTAATTGCAGAATCATTTCAAAGTAAGAAATATTACAAGAAAAAGGAGTGTAGAAGCAATTGAGAATGAAAGACCTAACCCCTCCGCAAAGATTATTTTTAACCGAGATTTTAAAAGGACGAATTGACGTCCGACCTATTTTTGATAATGTATTTAAACAGCTTATTCGTCCTAATGAAGATGGCACTGCCCATTTAGAGGCCCTTAGTGATTATTACTTTTTATTTAAGCCAACAATTTCTAATTCGGAGTCTCTAAGCTTACAAAACAACGATGTTGCTCAAAAGATTCCTTTAAGATTAAACCTACCTACAACAGTCAAAACGAAAAATCGGATTTATCATCTTTTCCCGAAGAAGGTGACGCCATGCGCTTTATCATAAACAATGGAATGATAATGCCAGACCACATCGTAGAAAATTCTCTCCCCATCTCAAAAATCCCAACCATCCCGCAGCCGCCGCTAAACCCAAACTTCACCTACAATTTAGACCTGCAAAAGCTTCTTACCGGAAAACAACTACTCTTAGAGGATATCCCATTCACCCTTAATGAAATTCAATCACATTATCAAAATGGATATGTTACTTATCGCAAAGGGATTGTCTATAACGGGAATAAGCCCAACTGCGCCCGCTGCGGAAACAAGGATCCACAGTGGTTTGCCGCCTTTCCCTGCTCCCGCTGCGGCGAAACCTGCTTCTATTGCCGTCATTGCCTCATGATGGGGAGGATCAGTGCCTGTACACCGCTCCTAGGCTGGAATGGCCCGGTGCCTGACACCCTTTACCCTACGAAGATATTGGAATGGCAAGGGACGCTCTCGGACGGGCAAAGGGCAGCGTCGCAAAAAGTGGTGGAGGCCATTCTGCAGAATCAAGAGCATCTTATCTGGGCTGTCTGCGGCGCTGGGAAAACGGAAGTTCTATTTGCGGGCATCGAAGCCGCGTTGAATGCCCAAAAAAGAATCTGCATTGCCACACCAAGAACGGATGTAGTCCTTGAACTGACACCAAGACTTAAAGAAGCATTCCCTAAAATTCCGATAGCATCCCTGTACGGCGGCAGTGAGGATCGTCATCTTTTTGCACCTCTTACGATTGCCACCACCCATCAGCTGCTCCGGTTTTACGAAGCCTTCGACGCAATTATATTAGATGAGGTCGATGCCTTTCCTTATACAGTGGAGGAATCGCTTCAGTATGCAGCCAAACAGGCCCGGAAACCAATATCAGCGATGATTTATCTAACTGCAACACCGAACCAAAAGTGGCAAAGAGAATGTCGCACCGGTAAAAGATCCTATACAACCATTCCGGCACGTTTTCACCGTCACCCGCTGCCAGTACCTGAATTTGTTTGGTGCGGCAATTGGCAAAAGTGTCTCCAGAAGAACAAACTGCCGCCAATCGTCATCGACTGGATACACAAACGGATCAAGACTGACAAACAAGCACTAGTCTTTTTCCCTCATATTCCTTTGATGGAAAAAGCACTCCACATTCTCCGCCAGCTTGCCCCAAACATTGAAGCTGTCCATGCCGAAGACCCTGACCGGAAGAACAAGGTGCAAAAAATGCGGGCGAAGGAAATTCCCTTATTGCTAACAACGACCATTCTAGAGCGAGGTGTTACCTTTCCCAATATCGATGTGGCCGTCGTCGGTGCGGAAGATCCCATTTTCACCGAAAGTGCCCTCGTGCAAATTGCCGGAAGAGCAGGCAGGAGTAAGGATTATCCAAAGGGGGTGGTAACCCTTTTCCATTATGGAAAAACCTCCGAGATGATAAAGGCGAGGAGTCAGGTTATCGCAATGAACCGGGAAGGAATGAAACAAGGGCTGCTTGATTCGTGAAAGCAGGTGCAGAACCAAATTGCGAAAAAATATTTACACGAGTTTGATTGCGTAAGATGGGTTAAAGCGCTCGGTCCCATATTTAAAAAGGAGTAGTAAAATGAATCTATTTCAACAAGACCGCTGTCTTGTCTGCCATAACGCCATTCAGCCGGAAATAGGGTGGAGAGCTATTTTCTCGATTGAGAAGGAGCCTTTTCTTTGCACCAAATGTGCGGGGAGGCTTGAAAAAATTGTAGGCGAGACATGCCGGATATGCTGCCGCCCCCTAACCCGACTTGATGAGAAATTTCGCAAGGGGGATATGTGCAATGATTGCTTCCGCTGGGAGGAGGATTCGGAATGGAGTGGATTTCTCGAAAAAAATCATTCAATTTTCTTGTATAATGAATTTTTAAAAGAGGTTATGGCTAAATATAAGTTTCGCGGTGATTATGTATTAGCAAAGGTTTTCGCACAATTTTTTAAGATTGAACTGATAAAAATAAACCCGGATGTACTTGTGCCGATTCCATTAAGCGATGAACGGCTATATGAGCGCGGCTTTAATCAGGCCGGAGCACTGATAATTGAATCCGGCTTAGCTCCTTCAGAAATACTCACCCGCGTCCACTCAGAAAAACAATCGAAAAAATCAAGGTCAGAGCGTATTCATCTTCCCCAAGTATTTAAACTCGCAGCTGAAACCAATGTACAAGGAAAAAGGATCGTCCTCGTTGATGATATTTACACAACCGGTTCCACACTAAGGCATGCAGCAAAACTTTTAAAAGCTGCTGGAGCTGAAAGGATCCAGTCGTTAACAATAGCAAGGTAGAAATAGGAGAAGACGAAGGATATATAACAGGTATCCCAATCCATTTGAATACACTATCTGACACATGCAAAATCGTGGTGGCGGGAGCAACAATCCCTGCCCGCCAACCACATTCAAAACTTCATCCGAAGTGCCTTTTGTGCATTTTCTATATCATGCCCCAACAAGAGCCCCAAATCATATGCAGGGTAATAGCCGTGTTTATGCATATAAGTAAAAACTCGTTCGTGGCCGTGGATGGCTGCTATCAGCTGATTGGTGAAGGTTTTTCGTAACGCTGGTGTGGCCGTTTCGGTAATCGCTGCAGCGAGGTTCCGCACTAATGTTTTCGAAAGTCCCAGCAGGTCTGCTGCGAAAAAGCCCATGTCTTCGCGTAATTCTTCTTCTTCCCTGGTTTGGTGACCCTGTGCCATTGGATAAAATTTAAGCAGCTCTTTTATGTTACCTTCCAGGTCGTGAATGCACATTTTGTATAGTTCTTTTAGCTCATTGTCGGTTACCTTTTTAAACGACATTTTCAGTTTCATTAATCCCATCGATTGGAAGGACACTAATTCATGCAACTCCAATGTCTCATGCCAGGCGAGTAATTTACGTTCTTCATGTTCCATATGGTAAAATCCTCCATTCGTTTTCACATCCATTTAGCCTATTCTGTAAGCATATTGATGGTAAATTGTCCCGTTTAATAGTACAATGAATATGAATAACCATTCATTTTAGCGAAGAATATCTATTGAAGTCAAAGGTGGTGTCAAACATTGTTACTATTTGCCTGATGGATTTGTCAATAAATCGACAAAATTTTTGTACTGATTTAGCAGGATAATCATAGGGTAAAATAGAAATGTATACACAAGCCTTAACTAAAGGAGGAGTCCACATATGAAATATAACGTTCGTGGTGAAAACATTGAGGTTACTCCAGCAATTAGAGAGTATGTAGAGAGAAAAATTGCTAAATTGGAGCGTTATTTTACTGAAGCACCCGATGCAAAGGTAAATGTGAATCTTAGATTCAATCAAGATAAAACTTCAAAGGTAGAGGTAACCATCCCGATGCCGCAGTTAGTTTTACGTGCTGAAGAAACAAATGTTGACATGTATGCAGGAATTGATTTAATTACGGATAAGCTGGAGCGCCAAATTCGCAAACACAAAACAAAGGTGAACCGTAAATTCCGTGAAAAGGGCGAATTTCCGATTACATTTGCTACTACTGAAAGCCCGGAAGTACACGAAGTAGATGAGGATGATCTTGAATTAGTCCGGACAAAGCGTTTCGACCTGAAACCAATGGACAGTGAAGAAGCAATCCTGCAAATGAACATGCTTGGTCATAGCTTCTATGTATTCACTAATTCAGATACTAACCGTACAAATGTTGTTTACAAGCGTAAAGACGGCCGCTACGGCTTAATTGAAACACACTAATATGAACGAGAACGCGGCTCCGATAACAGGAGCGGCGTTTTTTAATAGTTAATGATGGGTGTATACGCAAAAAAGGGCTGGCGATTCAACTCGTCAGCCCTCTTACTATTTCGTTATTTCGCCGCACCGCAGCAGTTCTTATATTTCTTGCCGCTGCCACAGATACATGGGTCGTTGCGGCCGACATCAATTTGCTTCACCTTTGGTTTCTTCTTAACGGGCTCGCCGTCTTTCCTTCGGATTTACCGCTTGGCCTTTTGCGACTTCCTCACGTTCGAGATTGTTGCGAATCTCAGCTTTCATGATGTACATAGCTGTTTCATCCTCGATGGATTGAATCATCGTCTCAAACATGGCGAAGCCTTCATGCTGGTATTCACGAAGAGGGTCGATTTGTCCGTAGGCACGTAGATGGATACCTTGGCGCAGCTGATCCATGGCGTCAATATGATCAATCCATTTGGAGTCAACCGCTCTTAATGTAACCACCTTTTCAAATTCGCGCATTTGTTCAGGATAAAGAATTTGTTCCTTTTCCTCATATCGCTCTTTCACTTTCGTATAAATGGCATCGACGATTTCGTCTGGATCTTTGCCCTTAAGGTCATTAATGGTAATGTCGCCCTCATGAAGAAGGGTTCCCTGAACATATTCCACAATCGCTTGGAGATTCCATTCTTCTTCATCCTCATGTCGGGAAGCATGTGCCTCGACATTGCGATGAAGCGAATTTACAATCATCTTTTGAACAATGTCGCGAAGGTTTTCAGATTCCAGCACTTCATCACGCTGAGAGTAAATAATCTCACGCTGTTGACGGAGAACATCGTCATACTGCAACAGTTGTTTACGGGCATCAAAGTTATTGCCCTCCACACGTTTTTGTGCTGATTCAACTGCACGGGATACCATCTTACTTTGAATCGGCTGAGTATCATCCATTCCAAGCTTTTCCATCATTGATTTCATATTATCAGAGCCGAAACGGCGCATTAATTCATCTTCCATTGATAAATAAAACTGGGTAACACCAGGGTCCCCTTGACGACCGGAACGTCCGCGGAGCTGGTTATCAATCCGTCTGCTTTCGTGGCGCTCGGTGCCAATAACCGCTAATCCGCCTAGTTCAATAACCCCTTCACCAAGTTTAATGTCTGTACCACGGCCAGCCATGTTGGTTGCAATGGTAACGGCCCCCTTGTGACCTGCTTCCGCAATGATTTCTGCTTCACGTTCATGGTTTTTCGCATTCAAGACATTATGATGGATTCGTTTTTTGAATAAATAGGTTGAGATCAGCTCAGACGTTTCAATTGCAACCGTACCAACGAGGACCGGCTGTCCCTTTTGATTACGTTCGGCAATATCCTCTACAACCGCGCGGAACTTGCCGTCCATCGATGAGTAAATTAAATCCGGGCGGTCGTCACGGGCAATTGGTTTGTTAGTTGGAATAACGATAACATTCATATTATAGATGTTGCGGAATTCCTCTTCTTCTGTTTTCGCTGTACCTGTCATACCGGCTAATTTTTCATACATTCGGAAGTAGTTTTGGAACGTAATCGTTGCCATTGTCATACTTTCGTTTTGGACTTCTAGACCTTCTTTTGCCTCAATGGCCTGGTGCAAGCCCTCGCTATAGCGGCGGCCCTTCATCAAACGGCCGGTAAACTGGTCGACGATCACAATTTCGCCCTCTTGCACAACATAATCAACATCTAGATGCATACTGACATTTGCCTTTAACGCCTGGTTAATATGATGGTTCAGCGTTACGTGCGACATATCAAAAAGATTTTCAATTCCGAAGGCCTTTTCGGCTTTACTGATTCCTTCTTCCGTCAGCATAACGCCTTTCGTTTTTTCATCATACGTGTAATCAGTATCCTTTACGAGCATACGGACAAAGGCGTTTGCTTGAATATACAGAACAGCTGATTTTTGTGCTGAGCCGGAAATAATCAACGGGGTACGCGCTTCGTCAATTAAAATCGAGTCAACTTCATCAATGACAGCAAAAAAGAGAGGACGCTGTACCTTTTGCTCTTTATACAAAACCATGTTATCCCGGAGATAATCGAAGCCGAATTCGTTGTTTGTACCATAGGTGATATCGCAGGCATAGGATGCTTGCTTTTCATCCTTATCCATGCTGTTCAAATTCAAGCCAACTGTAAGTCCTAAAAATTGATACAGCTCCCCCATTTCAGTAGCGTCACGGCTTGCCAAATATTCGTTGACGGTAACAACATGAACACCTTTTCCAGACAGGGCGTTTAAATAAACCGGCATCGTTGCGGTTAACGTTTTACCTTCCCCAGTCTTCATTTCCGAAATGTTCCCTTCGTGGAGAGAAATACCCCCCATCAGCTGAACATGGTACGGATATAAACCTAGCACACGGCGGGCGCCTTCGCGGACTACCGCAAATGCTTCCACTAGTAAATCGTCAAGAGTTTCACCCTTTTGATAGCGAGCCTTAAACTCCTCCGTTTTTTCCCGAAGCTGCTCGTCTGTTAACTTTTCTGTTTCCGCAGCAAGGGCATCAATTTTCGTTGCAAGCTTGTCTAACCTCTTCAGCTCGCGTTTGTTCAGATCAAATACTTTATTTAAAATCCCCATCATCTGATGAACGCTCCTTCTTATCGAGACTAAAATAACAATTTTTCAAAAAAATCCATGCCAAACAATTCGATAATTTTCTTATTTATCTTACCATTTCCTTCAAACAGTGACAACAATGTTAGCAGGGAGCAAAAAATGGTTTCCCGTATTTTATAGGAGCCAGATTATAAACAGCGAATAAATTTCTGCCGGATGTTCATTTTTTGGTCAATTATAACAGTTTGACCGCGAATCCATATCAATGGAAGTTTGTACTGCTAAAAATGAATATTGAATGAATGATTACTTCGATTTGTGTATAAAAATTCAATCATATGTTTATTAACACTATATAAACAGTGTTAATAGAACTCTTTAATAACAACGTTTGTATGTTGTTTTTAGGGTAAAATAGGACTTTTGTCTTTATGAAAAAATATTCACAAATTGTACATTGGAATATACTCTTACAATGTTAGATACTACCTTTAGAGAGGTAAATATGGAAAAAAAATAGAGAGAATGAATCCAAAATGGGAAGGGTGAGTTAATTGGCCATTTGGGGAAAAAAGAAAGATAAAGATAAAGATCCCGAAACAAGAGAAGATAGAAAAAAAGCTGGCCTAATTCGCAGACTTTGGCAAAAATTCAGAGGGATAGACTGGAAAAATCCAGTTAACAGGTGGAAGTTGCTTTTCGCTTCTCTTGTTGGCTGTATCGTTGTTTTCGGAGGCGGATACGGTGTGCTTTCCTTAACTAATTCGCCGTCATTTTGTGCCAGCTGTCATGAAATGGCACCGGAGTACTCAACGTATACGGCTAGCGCCCACAACAATATTACATGTGTCCAGTGTCATATCAAGCCTGGGTTCGTCAATATGGTAACCCACAAAATGAAATCGATGAAAGAGGTCTACTATCATGTGACAGGTGTGCCTAAACAAATTGTTCAAACCGAGGACGAAGCGATTTCAAATGAAAACTGTTTGCAATGTCACTCCAAGAATCGTCTTGTTACCGCATCCGGAGATCTGAAGGTAAACCATAAAGGACATATTGAAGAAGGTGTACCGTGTATCAGCTGTCATGCTGGAGTTGTTCACGCGAAAATTGTTGCCCGTGGTATTAATACCGAAGAAGTCCGCGGTCATTACACAGAGGAAACAGCACAAAAGCTCATGGAAAAGAAATATATGGCACCAAACATGGGTACATGTATTGATTGTCACGATAAGGTAAACAACGGTGAAAAACCATGGGAAGAAGTCTCCTACCTAGTTCCGCCAAATCCAGAACACGTTGATAAAAAGCTGGAGGAACAAGAGCAAGCGAAAACAACTGCTGGTGAAGCAACAGAAGAATCAGTTGAAAAATCAGAAGCGGCTGCGGAAGCTCATGGTGAAAAAACGCAAAAAATTATCTTGCAGGCAATAGGAAAACAAAAGAAAGACGTTAAGATATCCATGGAATGTAAGACATGCCACAAGAAAGTGGATATTCCTAAAAGCCACCAAACAGCCGACTGGAATCAAAATCATGGGGACACCGCTGTTGCGAAGCTAGATACATGTATGGACTGCCACCAGGATTCTAAGTGGATTAAAGAAATACCTAAAGAAGATCTAATCACACTTTTAAAAATGAAAGATGCTAAACAAGCAACTGGCAAATACACACCTAATATGACTCTTGCAAAAGAAGAATCGCGCATCAATAAATTCTGCAGTGCCTGTCACTCTGAACGGCCTGATGGACACGGAGACAGCAACCAATGGCTGACAAGTCACGCTGACAAAGCAAAAACAAATGAAATGAAGGCAGAATGCTTTGTCTGTCATGATCGTGATAAACCAAAAGCTGACGCTGCAAATGAGAAAGCACCAACAGACGTTTATTGCCAATACTGCCATAGAACAGGATTTAAAGATGATGTTAAAAATTAAGAAATTCTAAACTGGAGGGACGCTTTATGGATGAAGAACACAAACAGCTATCGGCCCCTCCCCGTTATCGCTATATGTTAATTAAGGTTGCAACTATAACATTGCTGCTTCTAGCCATCTTTTTCTTCATTGGCTTCTTCGGGCTAGAAGCAGCCTCAGGCTCAAAATATTGTTCATCCTGTCATGAAATGAAGCCTGAGTATTTTACGTGGAAAGCCTCTACACACAGCGAAGTGGATTGTGTTAACTGTCATAAAGACCCAGGGGTTAAACAGATAGCGAAGGTTCAAGCAGACGAAGTCATAAAGAAGATCAAAAAAGAAAAAACCACTGCAGCAGCCATTATTCGAATGACAAAGGAAATTCCCGACAGCACTTGCGAAGAGTGCCATAATATGTCAAATCGTATTGTTTCTGCATCTGGGGATATCATTATTCCCCATGATCAGCATTCAGATAAAAAGATTAATTGTACCCAATGTCACAACAGTGTGGCCCATGGAAAAATTGCTGATCGGAACATGACGTTTAACACAGATTATTCCAAGTGGGATGCTTCGGTTGGAAAAGCGGCAATGGCAGATTTGAAATTTACCCGGCCAACTATGGATACCTGCATGGATTGCCATATTGCTCGAAAAATTACAACCGAATGCAGTGCGTGCCATACGACTGGAATGTTTCCAAAGAGTCATAAAAAGGCTGATTTCAAGACCAAAACCCACGGTGCGGCCGCAAAGACAGATTTAAACGATTGCAATTCCTGTCATAAATATATGTCAACAGCAGCACTGGAAGGATATGAAAAGGCATCAACAATTGACAAGTATTTAAACCAGCAAAGCACGGATAAGTCAGACAAGAACGAACACACCTATGCAAAAGAAAATTCATTTTGTCAGGCGTGCCATAAAACCCGGCCCGAAAGTCATACGAAGGCATTTATCGGTAGCCATGGAGCAGAAGCCAGTAAAAATGAACAAAAATGCTATACCTGTCACGACCCTAACAGATCAAATACTACCAGTGATAATTCGGTAAACTGTTCAACCTGTCATGAAATGAAGCATCTAAGTAAATGGCGTGAAGGACACCCGGTTCCTGTTGATAACGTTAAAAGACCTGAAGCGATGTGTTATACCTGCCATGTGGAAAAAAGATGCACAAGTTGTCATATAAAATAAAAAACAACCTTAACTACACGAGGGATCAGGTATTCGGGAACAAAATACACTAGATTTAAAACTGTGCAGGGTTTGTCAAAGAACACTTAAGGCGCGGTCCTATAGAAAAATGGAAAGGCGAGGTGGATACTTATGGAGGCCCAACAACTCCCAATTATAGAAAAACATGAGCCCACAAAAGAAACCAGGGATACCAAAAGGAAACAAACTTTCACTAAATGGCAGGGAATATCCCTAATCATTGGATCATTATTCATCAGTCTAATTGCCGGATATCTTATTTGTGACAAATTTATCTGGACGAATAAAGATCAAAGCAGGGTTGACCAACAGGTTGCATTTTATGAGAACTTGGTAAATAAGGAGCCGAATAAACCGGAACATCGTGTAAACCTGGGATATTCATACCATTTAAAAGGTCAAAATGATGAGGCTGTTAAGCAATTGTTATTGGCTGTTGATTTAGATAAAGAAAATGTTGGAGCTTATTTTAATCTTGGACTTGTCTATAACGATCAAAAACGATATGACGATGCCCTTAAGCAGGCAAAAAAGGCTGTAGATTTAGCGCCAAAGGATTATAAAGGCCATTTATTAGAAGGAATGGTCTACCGAAAACTAAAAATGTATACAGAGGCATTTGCATCACTGGAAGAGGCGAACAAGCTAATGCCAGCTAATACAGATATTATTTTTGAAATTGGTAAGGTAGCGGAGGCCCAAGGCAAAACGAAGGATGCTGAGGAGCTTTATAAAAAGGCCCTGGCCTATGATCCTCTTTATAAACCTGCGTCAGATGCATTAACTAAACTGGCTGGTAAGAGTAAGGACAGCGAGTAAAAGGAGATGACTGGAATTGAAAAAGAAAACTGTATATATATGGATGAGTATGATGGTTGTACTTTCTGCAGCCCTATTCACAGGCATCACCTTTTTAGATTTAGGACCAACCTTGAAGCCAATTGTGGCTGCGGCAAACCCAGTAGGCGGTGAACCGGAATTTAAACAGTCGATTTATGGCAGCTTTGAGTCACCGCTTAATAAGCCAATGGATGTTGCCAAGATTGGAGAGTTCATTTACATTTCAGACACGGGAAATAAACAAGTACAGGTATTTGATCAATCCGGAACACAGATTTCTAGTTTTGGTAAAGAGGGCTCAAAAGAAGGAGAATTTGAGTTTCCTTATGGCATCACTGGTGATAAACAAGGCAATATTTATGTAGCAGATTTGTATAACGGTACTATTTCAATTTTTGATTCAAAAGGGAAATTTATTAAATATTTCCAAGAACAAACAGATCAAGAGAAGGTGATTAAAGCTCCAGGTGGATTACGGATTTATAATGAAAAGCTATATGTCACCGATATAAAAGCGAATAAGTTGTTTGTCTTCAATTTAGAAGGCAAAAAATTATTAGAAATTGGTGAGGCTGGAAGCGACAATGCCCAATTTATCGCTCCAAATGCTGTTGCAGTTGATAAAGGGCAGAATATTTATGTTACCGACTCCGGGAATAATAGAGTGCAAGTTTTTGATAAAAAAGGTGAGTTTTTAAAAATCATTAATGGCTCAGAAGATGGGAAGGGAGCACCGACGTTCCTCAATCCACGCGGAATTGCCGTCGATTCAGCAGGCACTGTTTATGTAGTAAATAATCTATCACATAATATTTATGCTTTTGATAAGGAAGGAAATCAAGTACAGGAATTAGGTGGAATGGGTACAGATAACGGTAAACTATATCTCCCTAATGGCATGTATATGGATGAAAGAGGGACGATATTTGTTACGGATACGATTAATAAAAGAATCTCTGTCTTTTATTAATTATTCTTTCCTTAAGGGAGGTGATGCGGAAAAATAGGAGGCTTCGTTTTATCGTGCTAGAAACAAAAAACAGATTTTAAAAAAGAGAGAGAAAGAAATTTTGGGAGGTTTTTAGAAATGAGTAAGATGAAGGTTGGCTTATCAACCATTTTGATGCTGGCTATTTTCAGTCTTTTTAGTATCGTTGCTTTTGCTGCGGCACCTGCCAAGCCTGAAGTAACTTCAAAATTGATTGCACCTACCACTGTTGAATTATCTTGGAAGGCTGTTCCGGGTGCTACATCCTACAATGTATATTGGAACAGAGCAACAACACCTGTAAGTGTTACCGACACAAAATACAAAGTAGAGAATCTTGATAATTCAAAGTACTATGTCTATGCGGTAACAGCAGTAAATGCTGAAGGTGAATCAGCACAAGCTACTGGCGACCAAGCCTTTATGCACAGTGCAACTGTTAAGAGTGACGGTACTGTAGGAACTCATAGAATTCACGGTGATTTCCAAAATAATACAAACGCATGTGCTAACTGTCATAGCACACATAATGGTAATAGTGCTGATTTATTGAAATATACAAGTGCTGAATACGATATGTGTTTATCTTGCCATGATGGTACATTAGGATTTTACAATGTTTTAGGTCAAGGAGCCGGTGGGGGTACGTTCAACGATACTCACCAAAGCTCTTCCATGCATAATGTGAAATCCGGAGTGAAAATTGGTGAAGCTCCTGGAGGAAATACGATTAAAGGAACCGCAGAAGCAAAAGCAGAATTAGAGTGTTCCAGCTGTCACAACCCACACGGTTCTGTTAATGACAGATTATTAAAGGAATCTGTAGCGGGTGGACAAAACTATGCAGGAGTTGCTAAAGGCATTAAAGGAGTTACCCTTGATCTAGTTGAAGACCCTGCCTATGCAGAACTAAACGCAAGCACAAATGCAGGTATTAAAGTAACAATCTCAAAAGGACCTAAGGCAAATACCGATATTCAGAACTATTCTAAATTCTGTTCAGCATGTCACGATGATTATTTGAAATCTAGTGGTTCACAAAGAGTGGACGGTCATTACACACATACAACTAACAGCGCTTCAGCAGGCAGAAACTGTGCAAGCTGTCACTTTGCTCATGGTACAGATATTACATTGATGAAAGATACACAAGGTAAAACAATTGCCGATTATATGAAAAACGATGGCTGGAGTCAAGATAAAGCCGAAGCATATATGAAAGATGTCAATAAGAGCTCTGCTCTCAAGAAATATACAAACATGTCCGTATGTTGGGCTTGTCATATTTCTTCCCATAAACTTGACACACAACAGCCGGATTCTAAATACACCTATCCTGGTACAGATAGAGAAGGAAATCCAGTTAATATGTTCCCTGGAAGACCTGCTAAGTAAAAAAAGCTAACCAATAGCGCCACTATTAGTTAGCCAATCAGTATTAATTCAGGTCAACAAGGTAGTAATAGTATTTATTACTGCCTTGTTTTATTATTGCCTCCTGCTGTCCAATTGTCAAAAAGTTTTAACTTAACAAAGAAAATTAATGTTTATTCAGTTGATATAATGTAAAGAAAGCCCCTTTTGCATGTTTAAATGTAAAGAGAAAAGGATGAATATCATGAAAAGGATGAACTCCAAACGAAAATTAATTTCATACGTTGTGATATGGAGTGTTTTTATCGGTTCGCTCCTTTCATATTCTCCTAAAACACACGTACTTTCAGCATCAGGTGTTCCAGAAATAAAGATTTTAACGCCTGATTCAGAGGCAGTGTTCGATGTTTCAACGGTTGAATTTACAGGAATCATTTCCGATGATCTTACAACTCCTGACAAACTGTCAGTCAAGATTTTCGAACAGCTGGGCAATGTACAGCAGCCGATTGATATTACAGGTGAGGGAAAGCTGTCGCTATCGTCCCAGGAACAATATGCTAATTTCTCATTTTCAAAAGATTTCAGTGAAGGGGCTCATACCCTAACCTTTGTTGTCACCGATAGCGATGGAACCAGCAATAAGGTTGATTACACCTTTTCAGTTAAGAATACTGGAACTGAACAGAAACTTGATACTTCAACGGATGATATAGATGAGGCCGCAAATCCAGAAAAGCCTGCTGCTGAAGAAATCTCTCCAAATCAACCATCCACTGAAGCTGCTGCGATGAGTCAACCAGCTGATGATGAAACAGGTAAAAGACCCTATATGGCGAAAATGTATCTGATTCCAAAGGGTGCTGAGGACCAATATACGCCAGGAAATGCTGTACCAAGCAGCTTCCTTCCAGCTGAAGATATGACTCGGGTTCCATTGGATTATAAAATATTAATCGATGTAAGAAGTATTGAGCCATTTTCAAACACTCAACCTTTGATAACGTTTTTTGGAGATATAACAGGAACGGAAAAATTAGTGAAGGAAACTAAGTTAACGGATGATATTAACGCTTATGTTTATTCCTTTACTCTTGATAAGAGACTTGATCCCGGCGTAAGCTACTATGTTTATTTAAATCCAAAGTTCTCAAATGATTTAGGGTATGAAATTATTCCTAGATTCCTAAAATTTACTACTGTCAGTGGAAATTATGAACGCTATCAATTTCCCGCCGACAAAGGGAATGATTTTCGGGATAATGACTATATTCATGGTCCGTTTTCAAATGTAACAAATGCTTGTGCCTTTTGCCATAGCACCCATACAGGCACTACTCCAACACTTGATGGCGGTAATTATGGTGCTGAAGCAGGAAATTTATGTATGGCCTGTCATGATGGAACGAATGGTTCACCAAAGATTGAGAGCAAAAACAATCAACATGTGAAAGATTCCAGTGTTTCATGTACAAGCTGCCATAATCCGCATACTCCAGGATCGAAAGAAAATCCAAACAGTATGCATCGTAACCCGGCATCTTCTTCAAGTGAGAATCCGTTTTACAACTATAAAAAAGCAAGTACAGCTACAGGAGATGCCAACGACTTTTCATTATGTTTAAGCTGCCATAATGGTAAGGTAGACGCCAAAACAGGTAAACAGATTTCGAATATTGAACAATATTATAAAAATGAAATATTCACTAGACAGTCGGGTCATAAAATAGCAGCGACTGTTGATAGCGGCAGTTCGCTAAACGGACAGCTTCCTTGTGCGGAATGCCATGAAACACACGGTTCAAATAATATTAAGATGTTAAGACATGAGCTTGGCAATGCCCGGGGAGATGATACTGCTTTCAGTAAAACTAGTGGTGATTGGGATGCCTCTTCTGAACGTCAGTTCTGTCTGTCATGTCACAATAGCAAAACTGTGCTGTACGGTAAAACAGCCAAAGCAATCTATGATACATCCACTGGAGCGGCTATTGATCCAACAAATCCTGGTCATATGATGGATAGCGGAAGAAGATGTTCGGAATGCCATAGCGATAATAATTCCTTTGTCGAGGCGGCACACGCACCTAAAAAGGTATCTAATCCATAAAAAAACGAGCGGGACTTCTTCTCCGCTCGTTTTTTGTTTAGAAATGACAGAATTTCGACTTTGAGAATTGTCCAGCTTCAGGCCAAACGCCGCTGACCAGGGCGCTTTCGCTAATCTTATTTCCCTTTCAGCCACTCCTGCAGTCCATTAATCTTTCGCCATAAATGCAGGTGCATATCCGCGTAAACGATTGCTTCGTTTTCGTCACCATAGTGATAAAAGTCTGGCGGGTAGGCAGGGAGCCGTTTTTTGCCGGTCAAGTAGGCAATCACGTGCTTGTTCACTGTTTTTGCTGCTTTTAGAAGCATTTGGGCTTCCTTTGAGAATCCATTTTCGGATAGTTCAAGCAGCAGCTTGTTATATACGTGCTGGGCAGAAGCCTCCTCATACTGTTGAAGGAGTTGTCCGGCTTTTTTGTATTCTTCTAAATCTACGTAAGCAACAAACAAAGAGTAACGAACCCCTTGGTTATCCATTGGATTTAACTCGAGAAGTTCTTCATATTGCCGGGCAGCTTCCATTATTTTTCCTAAAAGAGAGAGTGCTTCCGCATAGTGGATTTTTGCCCGCATAAACGGTCTTGTTTCTATTAATCCCCAGAAGGAGCCAGTATTTTCTTGAAAGAAGTCTTTGCCCAATTCCCGTTTCCCGGCTTGAATTCCTTTTTCATAAAGTAAAATTGCATCTTCGAGACTGTTTGTTTTTTCAGCCAGAATGACATACGCATCGACACAGTTGGGATTCAGCTTTAATGCTTCTTCCGCAAATTTATAACGCTGTTTCCCTTCAGACTGAAAGGCGTCGTAAATTAAGTTCCTTGCTCGTTCTTCATCTCGTCTTGAAATCTTCCGCACCTTTTTCTTAGGAGTTTGATCCATACTGGCCATTGTCTGAACTATGGGACCAGTTCCTTCATGTTTTTCTTCTATTAGGGATCCCCGGTTATCAGGAAATGGGATAACAGGTGCTTTTTCGGCATGCAACTGATCGGAAATCTGCTCTATTCCATTCAAAAGTCCAATTAAATCGGAAATTTCCTCCTCTAACTCTGATTCAAGCTCGGATACAATCGAGGAAATACTGCTGGCGGAAACACCGTATTGTTTTGCCAGTTCCTTTTGTGTAACAGCTGCTTCCATCGGCGCAAGCGTTGACATCAGATAATGAAGTGCTGCTACATAAAGATTTGGATTTTTAATCCGTTTTGGCCTTTTGTGGCTAAAGTCTAACCAGAGAATAACGACTGCGTCCACGACTGGCGGTGGGAATAGCAATTCCATTTTCTCCTTAAAGAGGTCCGCCACTTCTTTGTATATAGGAGCAGGCCAGGCCAAATCATTGATTTCAAGCAGTCCCCCTATCATGGGAAGCTCACTTAAGACCTCCATGAAAAAATCAGTCAAAAATTCTTGAGGGGAGTCATAATCGGCGTCAAGACTGCTGTCTTCGATATAAGAAAAGCCATGTTCAGGTTTAAGGCCCGGTAAAACAAATGGCGATGGGAAAAAAACATGGCTTTGCTCGTAGGGCAACAAGATTCCAATAAAGAAAGAGCCCTTCTCAATGGTAATGGGCATATTGGTAATAACAGCCTCCAGAGGTTCTAATGTGAAGCCGTCTTCAACCGTCAACTTGTTATTCTCAACTTCCAGCACCCTTCCGGCAATCGTTTTGGCATATGCCCATGTTTGTAAAATTTGCCTTAGTTTAGGACGTTTGATCTTTGCTGCTTCAACCGCGATAAATTTTTGGATAATGGTTTTCCCATCATCTAACCCTTCAAAAAGAGAAAACCAAATGGAGTGAATCAGTTCATAAAATTCCAATTCCTGTTCATTTTCGATGTCAATCATCGTTTGCAGAATTTCAAAATCTTCATGTATTTCATGCCCATAGTGGTAATAAGCAAAATGAAGGAGCTGCTTTTGCAATTCATCGATTTCGTTTTCAATAATTTGGGTGATGGATACAGCCTCACTTGCTCCACAGCACTTTTTATATTTCTTCCCACTACCGCACGGACAAGAATCATTCCGATTTATATTCTCCATCTCACTCACTCCTCTAAAGGTAATCTCTATAAGCCAGGTTTTGTAAAAAAATTATGTATAACTTAAACTCTTTTCTTCCTTAATAGTACCATTTTTGACAGAGTGAAATATATAAATACTAAGGAGATTTGTGGGATTTTGGGGAAGCCAGTATGTAATTACTAATTGCTTTCCCTTATTTTTAACCCAAACTTTGAATTTTTCTCTGTTAACACGCTATAATGGAAAAGGAACTTTAACCGAAACGAAACGAATGTCATTTATTTTTTATAGAGGTGAAGGAAATGGAATTAGCAGAAATTCGGAATGAGCTTGAAAAAACAGCTAAGACATTAGCGGACTTTAGGGGGTCTCTTTGACCTTGAGAATAAGGAAGCCAGAATCGCAGAACTAGATGATACGATGCTTCAGCCTGATTTTTGGGATGACCAGGAAAAGGCACAAATTATCATCAGTGAAGCAAATGGCTTAAAGGACCAGGTGAATGAGTTCATGGAATTAAATGACTCTTATGACAACCTGGAACTAACCTATGAGCTTGTGAAGGAAGAAAATGATGAGGAATTACGGGCAGAGCTTGAGGATGAGCTTCAGCAGCTGACAGTCCGCTTGAATCAATTTGAACTGCAGCTCCTCTTGAGTGAGGAGTATGATAAAAACAATGCCATTCTCGAGTTGCATCCGGGTGCAGGCGGTACCGAATCACAGGACTGGGGCTCAATGCTCCTTCGGATGTATACCCGCTGGGCCGAGAAAAAAGGCTTTAAGGTAGAGACACTTGATTATCTCCCTGGAGATGAAGCGGGGATTAAGAGTGTGACGCTTGCAATTAAAGGACATAATGCTTACGGATATTTGAAGGCTGAAAAGGGTGTCCACCGGCTCGTACGGATTTCTCCGTTTGATTCCTCCGGCCGCCGCCATACCTCATTTGTATCCTGTGAAGTCATGCCGGAATTTAATGAAGAAATTCAGGTAGATATCCGGACAGAGGATTTAAAAATTGATACGTATCGTGCCACTGGGGCAGGTGGACAGCATATCAATACCACGGATTCAGCTGTCCGGATTACGCATCTTCCAACTGGTGTTGTCGTGACCTGTCAGTCGGAGCGTTCCCAAATTAAAAACCGGGAAGCGGCCATGAAAATGCTGAAAGCGAAACTATATCAGCGGGAGATTGAGCGGCAGGAGCAGGAGTTATTGGAAATCCGCGGTGAGCAAAAGGAAATCGGCTGGGGCTCACAAATCCGTTCCTATGTTTTCCATCCCTATTCAATGGTTAAGGATCACAGGACCAGCACCGAAAGTGGAAATGTTCAAGCAGTAATGGATGGAGATTTAGACCAGTTTATCAACGCGTATCTTCGTTCAAGAATATCGTAAGATTATCAAAGCCTTTGTCGAAAAAATTCGGCAGGGGCTTTTATTATTGTCTTTCATGAAAACCTAATCCTAAGCAGATACTATAAAATATTTTAGCCCTTTATTGCGTCACTTTACTGTCATTTACACTACATTTATCACATGCTATACTCACTTTCGGTTATACCATAGAAGGAATGATAGAGGAGAAAATCTGTATGAATATTTTAAGCAATTTGACTCAAACCTATCCAAAAACGAGGATTGCCATTGATTATATTTTTGTTTTAATTGGTGCAGCTATTATTGCCTTAGCGTTTAACGTGTTTTTACTGCCAAACCAGGTAGCCTCAGGCGGGGTAAGCGGGATTAGTACGATACTCAAAACAGTGATTGACTGGGAACCGGCTTTTGTCCAATGGGCATTTAATATTCCGCTTTTTATTGCAGGTGTCATTTTATTGGGAAAGCAATTTGGTTTGAAAACTCTTGTAGGAACAATTTTTTTGCCATTTGTTGTTTTTTTGACAAAAGATTTGGAGCCATGGACACATGATGCCTTGCTAGGTGCTTTGTTCGGGGGAATTGGTGTAGGATTAGGACTCGGGATTGTGTTTCGCGGCAAGGCATCCACCGGAGGTACGGACCTTGCGGCTCAAATCATCAATAAGTATACAGGTTTTACGCTTGGGAGATGTGTCGTGATAATCGACGGATTAATTGTCCTCACTGCCGCCATTGTGTTTGATATTGAAAAGGGGCTGTACGCGTTAATTGCCCTTTATGTGACAAGCAAAACGATTGACCTTATCCAGGTTGGTTTTGGCAGATCAAAGATGGCGATGATCATTACTAGTAAACAAGATGAAGTTCGTGAAGGAATTTTGAATAAAATTGACCGTGGTGTGACAAAACTATCAGCATATGGTGGTTTTACAGACCATGAAAAGCCGGTTCTCATGTGTGTGGTTGACCAAACGGAGTTCACAAAATTGAAACAATTGGTCAAAACCCTTGATCCAACAGCGTTTGTCGTTGTTATGGATGCGGCAGAAGTGTTGGGCGAGGGTTTCAAACGCGCGTAGGATTGGTATAATAGTACTCTGATGGTATTATTTTCTGAAGGGGGTAGTGGCGATGAAGAAGAAGCTACTAGCATTGTTAATGGGAACGTCCCTAGTAATGGGACTTGCTGCTTGCGGAGGCGGCAATGATGACACAAAGGAAAAGGACAACGGAGGCGGCACTGAAACCGCTTCAGCAGGGGACGCACAAAAGATTTTTGATCAAAAATGTTCCGGCTGCCATGGCGGTGATTTAACCGGTGGTGTGGGCCCAAATTTAACCAAGGTGGGCGCAACACTATCTAAGGATGACATTTTAAATGTTCTGAAAAACGGTAAAGGCCAGATGCCAGCAAACGTTGTTACCGGCGATGACGCTGAAAAAGTCGCTGATTGGCTAGCTGCTAAAAAATAAAAGGGGAGAAAACGTTCTGCTTCTTACTGGCAGTGCGTTTTTTTTTATGGAATAAATATGAGGATCAGGAAAAAGATTCAGCTATTGTTGTCGAGATGTTTCGATATGTGGCTAATCTTGTCAGATTTTGTATTGTTTGAAAAGAAACTGTAATATTTTTACCGCTTTTATTAGCGATTGTTGATGTTATAATAAAGCTATGCGAAATTATGCACATATTGTTTGTGATTCTGGATAGTTTTGCAAATAAATGTCGATTATTGTCGAATGGTTATGATACTATTCTAAATAACTCTAAAACTATAGGTGATAGTAATGATAGAATTGCAAGAGGTCTATAAAAAGTATCCTAATGGCGTAACAGCTATTAATGGAATAGACGTCCGGATTAACCAGGGCGAATTTGTTTATGTCGTGGGTCCCAGCGGTGCGGGTAAATCCACTTTTATTAAGATGATGTACCGGGAAGAAGTACCCTCCTCGGGTACGATTACGATGAATGGCGTGAATCTCGCCAAACTAAAAATGAAAAAGGTTCCCTTATTCAGAAGGAATCTTGGCGTGGTGTTCCAAGACTTTAAACTGCTGCCGTCACTAACTGTCTATGAAAATGTAGCATTTGCCCTTGAGGTCATTGAAGCACAGCCGAAGTTTATCCGCAAACGGGTAATGGAAGTTCTCGATCTTGTTGGATTAAAGCATAAAATCAAAATGCTTCCTACTGAACTATCAGGCGGTGAGCAGCAGCGTGTTTCCATTGCACGCTCAATCGTCAACTCGCCAAAAGTAGTGATTGCCGATGAACCGACGGGTAACCTTGATCCTGAAACATCATGGGAAATCATGAATATTTTTGAAGAAATTAATGCCAGAGGCACAACGATTGTTATGGCAACTCATAACAGAGAGATTGTAAATACATTAAAGCATCGCGTCATTGCCATTGAAGGCGGAAAGATTGTGCGCGATGAACAAAGAGGTGATTACGGTTATGAAAATTAGAACGATTGGCCGTCACGCCCGTGAAAGTTTAAAAAGCATCAGCAGAAATGGGTGGATGACCTTTGCATCTGTTAGTGCTGTTACCGTAACCCTGATATTAGTCGGCGTCTTTTTCGTTATTATGATGAATCTTAATCGAGTGGCAGAGACCATTGAGGAGGACGTGCAAATCCGCGTTCACATCGACGTTGCTGCGAATAAAGAAGATCAGCAAGCATTAAAAAGTGAGATAGAGAAAATATCTGAAGTTAAAGGTGTAACATTTTCTCCTAAACAGAAAGAACTTGATAATTTAGTCGAGAGTTTGGGTGAGGACGGAAAGGCTTTTAAACTTTTTGAACAAGATAATCCACTTAACGATGTATTTATCGTAAAAACGAAAAAACCGGCAGACACCATGAAAGTGGCAGATAAGGTTGAGAAACTTAATTATGTTTCGAAAGTAAAATACGGGCAGGGCAAGGTTGAAAAATTATTTAAGTTTATTCAAGCGAGCAGAAACGTAGGAGTCGTTCTCATTATTGGCTTGTTCTTCACGGCGATTTTCTTAATTTCGAATACGATTAAAATTACCATTTTTGCAAGACGGCGAGAAATTAAGATTATGAGATTAGTAGGAGCGACCAATGGCTTTATTCGCTGGCCATTCTTTTTGGAAGGTCTATGGCTTGGAATTTTAGGATCGATTTTACCAATTATCCTGATTTCGATTGCCTATTATCGTGCCTACGATTATATTGGTCCGAGGCTTGAAGGCACCTTTATCAAAGTGCTGCCATTCGAACCATTTGTCTATCAGCTTTCAGGTATTTTGATTTTAATGGGAGCCTTAATCGGGGTTTGGGGCAGTATGATGTCCGTTAGGAAGTTCTTAAAGGTTTAACTTTTATCGGGGAGGACCACACTCGTGTCCTTCCTCGATTTTGTGTGTAATAGAAAAAGATATTCTTAGATTTATACAGTTAAAGAACGGTTTACCTGTACATAGAGAGTGGGAGGGGAATCACCGAATATGAAGAAGTCAGTGGTCACGCTTGCCGTTGTGGCAGCGGTCGGATTTGGAACAGTTTTTGGCGGAACATCTGTTAAAACAGAGGCTGCATCCATTTCAAGTTTAAAAGGTGAACAAAATAAAATTCAGGAGAAGCGTTCCGATTTAAAATCAGGTATTAATCAAGCGAATGATAAAATAAGCGATCTCCAAAATCAGCAGGCTAATGTGAAGAGCGAGATGAAACGGATCGATTATGCAATTGGTGATGCAACAGCAAAAATCAATGAAAAAACAGCTGAAATCGAAAAGACAAAAGCTGAGATTGTGAAGCTTCAAGAAGAAACGCAGGTCATCAAAGAGCGGATTGAAAAGCGAAATGTACTGTTGAAGGAACGTGCACGAAGCTATCAGGAAACAGGGGGGATGGTCAATTACCTGGATGTATTAATGGGATCCACCAGCTTTAGTGACTTCGTTGACCGTGCGAATGCAGTTGCAACGATTATGCAGGCAGATCAGGATATACTGAAACAGCATGAGGCTGACAAAAAGGAGCTTGCTTCAAAACAAGCACAAGTTGAAAAAGACCTTGAAAGCCTGGAAAACATGAAGGCTGAATTAGAAAAACTGAACCAGCAATTGAATGCACAAAAAGCTGAGAAAGATAAATTATTGGCAAACTTGGTTGAGCAAGAAAATGAAGAACATGAACATGCCATGGAATTGAAGGAAGAGGAACAACTCCTTGCTGCGCAAGAGGCTGCGATTCAACAGGCAATTAAGATGGAGCAGGAGGCTCAAGCCAGAGCGGCGGCGGCAGCTAAAGCAGCTGCGGAGGCTGCAGCTAAGGCAGCGGCAAATAATACGTCTTCAGCTTCAGTAAGCGGTGGCGGCGGTGGAGCCAGTTCCGGATCAACACCGGGTGTATCAAGCGGCTATTGGACCCAGCCTGCGGTCGGACGATTGAGCTCAGGTTTTGGAGGCCGCGGCGGGGGAAATCATTGGGGCGTTGACATAGCAAATCGTACGCAGGTGCCGATTGTTGCTGCTGCTGATGGTGTCGTCATTAAATCCTATTATTCTAGCAGTTATGGAAACTGTATTTTTGTTTCTCACTCGATAAATGGACAAGTTTATACAACTGTCTATGCCCATATGTCCTCACGTATAGCCGCCAGTGGTGCAGTAGTGAAAAAAGGCCAGCAAATTGGTGTGATGGGTAATACTGGTGCCTCAGAGGGGCAGCATTTACACTTTGAACTTCATAAAGGTCCATGGACACCGGATAAACGTTATGCGATCAATCCTGTGGGCATTGTACCACTGCCATAATAAAGAGGAGAAGCCTAAGCGCTTTTCCTTTTTTTTACCCTTTTAGACAAGCAGTCAAACCCGGCAGGTGGAAGTTTCACTTTTTGTTCATCCCCCATTCATAACTCGTCCACTTCTCACATATAAGTTTATAAACGGGCAGGAATTCGGTGCCTTTTTATAAAATGAATATGACAGGTATTTAACTTGAGGAGGATTCTGATGAATCGTAAATGGATTGCCCTGTTGATGACGGGTTCACTACTAACGGGGGCGGGGGGCACCTATGCTGGAATGAAAGTCTTTGATCGAACGGAAGCAGCCCCTAAACCTGAAGTAAAGGCACCCCCTAAAGAACAAGCAATAAATTCAGAAGGTCATACGGAGGATCTTGAGAAAGTAGAGCAGGCCTATGATCTTATACTAAGCAGCTATGTGGAAAAGGTAGACCAGGAAAAGCTGGTTGAAGGCGCGATTCAAGGAATGCTTTCTGTTTTAAAAGATCCATATTCCGTTTATATGGACAAGGAAACGGCCCAGCAATTCACGCAAACTTTGGAATCGTCCTTTGAAGGCATCGGTGCCGAGGTCGGGATGGTCGATGGAAAAATTGTCATTGTCTCTCCATTTAAAAATTCCCCCGCAGAAAAAGCAGGAATCAAGCCGAATGACCAAATATTGAAGGTAGACGGAAAAAGTGTCGAGGGCTTAGACCTCAGTAAAGCAACCCTGCAGATTCGCGGAAAAAAAGGCACTACGGTCAATTTAGAAATTGCTAGGAAGGGTCTAAAGGAACCGCTGTCCATTGATGTGAAGCGTGATGAGATTCCGCTTGAGACCGTTCATGCCTCGATTAAAAAGCAAGACGGTAAAAAGATTGGTTATATTGAGATTACCTCTTTTTCTGAAGATACAGCAGCTGATTTTAAAAAGGAATTAAAAGCGCAGGAAAACGATGATATTAAAGGGTTAGTTATTGATGTGCGCGGCAACCCTGGGGGACTTCTAGACAGCGTTGGGGAAATATTAAAAGAATTTGTGCCAAAGGATAAACCATATGTACAAACTCAAGAACGCAGTGGTGAAAAACGGCGATTCTTCTCCACTATTTCTAAGAAAAAGGAATATCCCGTAGTAGTCCTTGTCAACAAGGGCAGTGCTTCCGCATCGGAAATATTGGCAGGTTCGTTGCAGGAGGCGGCAGGCTACCCGCTTGTTGGTGAAACAACGTTTGGCAAAGGAACTGTCCAGCAGGCAGTCCCAATGGGTGATGGCAGCAATATTAAGCTGACATTGGCGAAATGGCTGACCCCCGATGGAAATTGGATTCATAAAAAGGGGATCAAACCGGATGTAGCGATCAAACAGCCGGCCATCTTTACCACGCATCCAATCCAGGTAAAGAAACCGCTTGTTGCAGACATGAACAACGAACAGGTGAAGAATGCTCAAGAAATTTTAGATGCCTTAGGTTTTGCACCGGGGCGGACAGATGGATACTTTAGTGAAGAGACCAAAACTGCGGTGAAAGGCTTCCAAGAAGAAAACAAACTGGAACCTACAGGGAAAATTGATGAGAAAACCGCAGCCAAGCTCGAGGAATCAGTGGTAAAAGAAATGAAGAAAGAAAAAAATGATTTACAGCTGAAAATGGCATTGAAGTTGATTACGAAATGATTATCTAGCAGAGGCCGCGGTCTCTGTTTTTATTTTTTAATGGCAGAAACTTAGTGTGATATATATTTTTGCCTTTTTCTAAAAACTAGCAATATGTTTTATCGCCCTAATTTGGTAAAATAATCTTTAAGGGACTTTTACATACTAGTTTACCAGAAATATTAATAGAGGCAGGTGGCAGGATATGGTACAAGTATGGCTTGTAGAGCTTTTAAAAGGGACAGGCAAGTTATTTCTTCATCCTGTTTTATACTATCTCGTTTTCCTTGCAGGAATATTAGGTGTGATGAGGGTAAAACGTGAGCGGAAAAATTTTCATATACGTGCGCATGATGCTTATTTTGAGCTTCGACAATTATTTCCACCGGGACTTCTGATTGGACTTGTGCTTTCTATAGTTGTGGTTGCTGCAGGGCTTACAGTTCCATTCACAGCTGTTCTTCTAATCGCAGGATTTACCTTAATTTGGTCACTGACAACCAATATTCGTTTGATGTCACCGGCATACACGGTTGGAGCTGCCTTTTTCACGATTATTTTAATTGCTCAAAATAATTTGTCGATTCCACTACTTTCTGGAGCCTTTGATTCGATTAGTGATAAGGTGTACCCTTCCGTTGTCGTTGTACTTGGCCTGCTATTGATAGCAGAAGGCATCCTTATTTTTAAGCATGGCAGTAAGGGGACTTCCCCTAAACTAACAAAAAGCAAACGAGGTCAAAGCGTTGGTGCCCATGAAGTAAAGCGGCTTTGGCTGCTGCCTTTATTCCTGCTGATACCCGGGGATGTACTGCAGCTGCCTTTTGATTGGTGGCCGGTTTTTCATTTGGGAGCGGAAAGCTATTCGCTGATCCTTGTTCCGATTGCAGTTGGTTTCCATCAGCAAATCAAAGGGATGCTTCCTGTCGAAGCGATTCAGCTGCACGGCCGGAGGGTCATTTTCCTAGGAGCATTCATCACGCTTATTTCCGTAGCCGGCTATTGGTATCCGCTTATTTCAATTGTGGCTGCCGCCCTCGCTGTCATCGGACGTGAATCATTAGCATTACTGGCCTATATGAAGGATGACAGTCGTCCGCCTTATTTTTCGAAAAGAAATCAAGGGGTCATGATCATTGGCATCATACCCGAATCACCCGCAAGTAAAATGGGACTGCAGGTTGGTGAGCTGATTACAAAGGCCAATGGCGTATTGGTTCATGATGAACATACCTTTTACGAGGCGCTGCAGAAGAATCGCGCCCATTGCAAACTCGAAGTCTATGATACCAAGGGAGAAATCCGCTTCGTCCAACGCGCCCTCTACGAAGGCGACCACCACGAACTCGGCGTCCTATTCGTCCAAGACCTGCACAAATATGAGGAAAAAATCGGATAATAAATGTTAGTGTGAATGTTAGGAAAGAATAGCTCGTTTCCTGCAACTAGCGCCAAAATAAAAACTCCCCAATTCTATTTGAATGGGGAGTTCTTTCATGGTTGAATATAAATCATTTTCCAGACTTTTTTTTGATAATAGTAAACAATCTATATGTTTGCAAAGGTTACATATTTTTAGTTTTGATCAACGGTTTGATATGCTTTCTTTTCATTAAAACGTTTTAACGCTAATTGAAGCAGTTCTTCAATTAAGTCTTTATAACTTAATCCGGTGTGTTCCCATAGAAGGGGATACATGCTAAATTGGGTAAAGCCAGGCATGGTGTTCAATTCATTGATATAGATTTCGTTTGAATCGGTTAAAAAGAAGTCGCACCTGCTTAGTCCGCTGCCATCTATCGCTTGATAGGCTATGACAGCATATTCCTGTATTTTTTTGCTGATTTCTTCGGGGATATCAGCAGGTATTTTCAATTGGACGGAATTGTTGATATATTTCTCGTCATAATCGTAAAAGTCTTGATCCTTCACGATCTCACCGACAACCGATGTCCGAATCTCATCGTTTCCGAGTATGGACAATTCTAACTCTCTTGCCTTAATTCCCTGCTCTACCAAAATTCTATGGTCATAACGAAGAGCTGCCTCGATTGCATCGAGTAATTCTTCCTTATTGCATGCTTTGGAAATGCCAAGGCTTGAACCCATGTTAGCAGGTTTCACAAACATCGGGTAGGCTAATGAACTTTCACAACGGGATAAGACGTTTTCAGGGCCATTCATCCATTCCCTTTTTTTAAAGGCAACGTATGAGACTTGAGGCAGTCCGACTTGTTGGAAAAGCTGTTTACTTACTAGCTTATCCATCCCGGCTGCACTTGCTAATACACCAGCCCCTACATAAGGTATATCCAAAACTTCAAATAATCCCTGAACCGTCCCGTCTTCTCCGTTTGGTCCATGTAACACTGGGAAAATAACAGCATTGTCTTCTTTTGAAATGGCAGGTGAAACACAAATTCCAAAAGAATGTTCACTTGCATTCTTTGACATTAATTTTTCTTTCCCCGCCTGTAATCTTAAGGCTTCTGAATGAGAAACAGGCCCATTTAATTGTGCCCCTTCAATCCATTCCCCTGATTTCGTTATATAAATGGGAATGACCTCGTGTCGTTCATAGTTTACTTCTTTTACAATCGAGAAGGCTGTAAGAATAGAAATATCATGTTCCGCACTTTTCCCGCCATAAATTAGAAAAACTTTCATCTCTCTATACCTCCAATATTTTCATGTCATGAAGCTGCTGTAAACAAGTGGTATTGTATCATAATTATGAATTTTTAAAGTAAATAATTATTCGAAGTAATAGGCTAGTAGATCTTTTCATTAAAATGAAATGTTTTATCTATTTTATATTTGTCCATTTTACGGTATAAAGTAGCCCTGCTTATCCCTAATTGTTTTGCAACATGATTCATTGAAGTCTGAGAATTTCCATAGGCATTAAGGGCAGCGATAATCGTCTCTTTTTCAACCTTATCTAAATTAAACTGACTACTTTCTTGGATATTGAATTTATGAATGATTCCATAAGGAAGATTATCTAATGTGACTTGAGATTTATCCGTTTTTAGTGCAACAATCGTACTAACCATATTTTGCAATTCTCTAATATTTCCTGGCCAATTGTAGGATAAAAAGGCGTTATAAAGCTTTTTACTAAACGATACCTTTTTTCCTTCCTTTTCATTATAGTAATTTAAAAATATGTTAGTTAAAGGAATGATATCACTTTTTCTTTTTCTTAAAGGAGGAATCGTAATGGCAGTAGATTCGATGGCGTAATAGAGATTTTCTCTGAACTCTCCTTTTGAAACTAAATGCTTTAAGTCTTTATTTGTCGAGATAATGAGTCTGGATTTTATTTTATTTCTAAAAATCAAATTCATCAATTTCCCTTGAAGACGCATGGACATATCACTTATTTCGTCAATAAACAAAGTACCTTCACTTGATTGATCAATCAAATTACTTTCTCCAAAAAGTTCTTCTTCCAAGCGATTTTCCAACGTACCGCTGCAGGATGCGGTAAAGAATGGTTTATTCTTTCTCAAACTTTCAGTATGAATGGCCTTTGCAAATATTTCTTTGCCCGTACCTGTTTCACCATATATTAGAATAATATTATCGGTGATGGATAATTTTTTACTCATATCCTTAGAGATAAGTAATTCTTTACTTGTACCAAATATATTTGAAAAATTGTAAACCTTATCTTCAGAAGTTTGATAAATTTCTTTCCCTAATTGCTCAATATCTTGGTGGATCAAAATATCTCCTAAGTATTTATGATCAAATACAATCGGATATAGCGTTCCGAAGACTCGAAATTTCCGCCGTCTTATCGTTATAACAAATACTTCCCAATCATCCTCTTTTGTTTCAAGTTTTCTAATTGAAAATTCATTAATTTTTTTTAAATAATTCAATTGGGTTAAATTGTTTCCTAATAACAATTCGGACTTTTTGTTTATATGCTGTAAATTTTGATTTGTGTCAAAAATGAAGACTCCTTGATTAATGAGGCCAACTAATGTGTTAAAAATTTGGAATTGATTATTAAAGGGCGATTCCTTTACTTTTCTAATAAATTTTTCATGGAGTAATTGTAAGAACTCCTCTATAAAACCATTAATAATGCCTGCCAAAGCTTCAACGTCCGTTTTGGTTAACTTACTACTTATCCGAATCACGCATAGAAAACAGTCTTCGTTTGTTTTTATCGGTTTGAGGATGTGGTGGTCATCAAAAAGCCATTGATGCGTTTTTGAACTTGAGGAGTATTTGTATACAATGGTATGTCTATTGTTATTGAGGGCATATTTACAAACCTCCACTTGTTCTAAGTCTGAAAGATTCATTGTTTTGTTCCATTTGTTTTCATAATAAATGGTTTGCTCAAGGATATTTAATATACAAATTTTCACACTAAAAAGACTTTCAATAATTTTTATTTGGCCGATGATTTCCGTTTTGTAAATGGTAAAAATAGAGCTCTTTATCATAAGTCCCTCCTGAAAATATCTCCGATTATACAATAGATAATCCTCAAAAAAACGTCTCAAAATGAGACAGTGTTCTCAAAATAACCAAGAAATAATAGTTGAAGCATGTATTTTTCCAATTGATTATCTTTATATTGATGGCCGATTGAAGTCGCTGTAATATGAACTCATCAAATAGTTATACAAAACCAATTAAAAAGGTTTGTATAAAATAAACTTCCATGGCCATGGAAAGGACTCTATAAAATTAAAATACTCAAAACTATTTGATTTGTAAAATAGAAGTTTTGGTTACCTTCATACAAATATAGGACTTTTTATAAAACCACTCAATCAAAGTAAATAAAAATGAATGACTAAAGGGGAGTTATATGATGAGTAAATTTATCATTACGAATATTGTAGCTAGAGAAATCATTGATTGCCGTTGGAACCCGACTGTTCAAGTTGATGTATACATTAACAATGAATTAAAGGGAAGCGGAAATGTTCCTTCTGGTCGTTCTACAGGATCGAACGAAGCGTTTGAATTAAGAGATGGTGAAAAGCGATATGGTGGAATGGGCGTTCAAAAGGCTGTATCGAATGTGAATAATATCATTGCCAAAGAACTCATTGGCATGGATGTAACCAATCAAAGAAAAATAGATGAGGTATTAATTAGTTTAGATGAATCGGCTAATAAGAAAAACCTCGGTGCGAATGCTTTAATGCCTGTTTCCCTGGCATGTGCTTATGCAGCGGCAAACAGTTTGAATTTGCCTTTATATAGATATTTAAATCCAAATGCACACATTCTTCCAGTTCCATTGTTTAACTTGCTCAATGGTGGAAAACTCACAAGTAATGATCTGGATTTCCAAGAATTTTGTATTTTCCCGACTGGAGCGGACAGCTTTAAACATGCACTTGAAATTGGCCGGGCAGTAAATGATGAATTGGCAAAAATTGTCTTAGAAAAATACGGGAAACTTGCATTGAACGTAGGTGATGAAGGCGGATTTGCCACACCAATAACAGATGTTTTTGAAGCAATGGAGGTCCTTTCAACAGCAGTCAACAACTCAGGATATGCCGATTTAATTGAATACGGTTTTGACTGCGCAGCTACACACTTATATGACAAGGAAAGAAAAGTCTATACCATCCAAGGAAAAGAATATGATGCAGACGGAATTGTGCAATTCTTTAGAGATTTGATGAAAACATATCCAATCGCTACAATTGAAGACCCAATGGATGAAGATGACGTTGAAGGATTCAGAAAAATCACACAAGAGCTGGGCATTCAGATTGTAGGGGATGACTTCTTCTGTACCAATCCTCGCATCATGAAACCAAAAATTGAAAAAGGCGGAGCAAATGCACTTCTCTGGAAGTTTAACCAAGTTGGTACACTCTCTGAAGCCATTGATGCTGCAAGCCTTGCATATCGAAGCGGTTATGGAGTAATGGTATCCGAAAGATCGGGAGAAACAGAGGATTCCGCCATTGCCGACTTAGTCGTAGCCTTAGACGCTGGCCAAATTAAAACTGGTGCTGGCGTACGTGGTGAGAGAACTGCTAAGTACAATCGCTTACTACAAATTGAAGAAGAACTAGGATCCTTGGCTAGATATGCAGGGAAAGAGTATAGAAATACGTACCGAGTTACCAAATAAGATCCCGCAATAATGGTTCCTAGCAGACTCACCAATAAGCATGAATCATCATGATTATATGTCTCAACCACACATATCAAATGTCGGCTGCTTACAATATATGCGTCAAGACTTTATTACCTTGATGAAGTGGGCAGCTGACATTTCTATATTAGAATTATCTGAAAATACTGTCAACCGTGTTTATTATTTGATTCAGATTGGAAGCGTTTTCGTATGATGAGGAGTGAAAATTTTAATTTAGGGAGGTAATTTTATTGAAAGATCAGAATGCTAATGTTCCTCGCCAAACTATCGAATCTGCTACGGTTAAAAAGGTTTTTACAAGGCTATTACCGTATCTAATCCTTTTATATATTGCTGCCTATATCAGCCGGGCGAATTTAGGCTATGCTGCTTTAGGAATGAATGATGATTTAGGAATTACTGCTCGGCAATTTGGTTTAATAGCAGGAATATTTTTTATTGGTTATTTTATATTTGAGGTCCCAAGTAACATGCTTTTACAAAAATTCGGTGCCCGCATCTGGATTGCCCGAATTCTTATTACCTGGGGCATTGTAGCGATGATTACTGGTTTTGCTCAGAGTGTTACTCATTTATATATATTACGTTTTTTGCTTGGTGTAGCCGAAGCTGGATTTTTTCCAGGCGTCCTTCTCTATTTAACTTACTGGTTTCAAGATAAAGATAAGGCAAAGGCCGTTTCACTATTCATGGTAGCGATTCCAATGTCTTACATGATCGGTGCTCCATTATCAGGATGGATTTTAGATCATATCCACTGGTTAGACTTCGCAAGCTGGCGCTGGATGTTCATCATTGAAGGGGCTCCGTCCGTTATCTTAGGAATTACGACTTTATTCATTTTGCCAAACGGTCCAAAAAATGTTAAGTGGTTGACAGAAGAGGAAAAGAATTGGTTATCCACGACATTGGAGAAAGAGAATGCAAATAAGGTGAAAGGTACTAAAGGCCATCTAACTAAGGATATTCTAGCTAATAAACAATTATGGGCTTTAGTATTAATCTATTTTGCGATTGAGATGGGTGAATATGGACTTGGGTATTGGGGGCCTCAAGTCATTGATAAAATGTCAGGGCATTTTTCTAATACTCAGGTGGGATTGATTACTGCCGCAACCTATATTTTAGGGGCTATTGTCATGGTTTATTGGGGGGCCCATTCTGATAAAACCCTCGAACGTAGAAATCATATCATATTACCTATGATTGTTTGTGCAGTGAGCATTGTAGCTATCGGGTATGTAACGAATACTTTAATGTCTGTTGTTATGTTAGCGGTTATCATTGCCGCAACCTATGCATTATTTGGGCCTTTTTGGGCACTTCCATCCGCATTTTTAACTGGCACTTCTGCTGCTGTCGGCCTCGCATTGATTAATTCATTTGGTAATCTTGCTGGTTTTGTCAGTCCATTTGTTATTGGTGCTGTTGCAGAATCTACAGGAAATATCTTGAATGGGTTTTATGCGATTGCCATTTTCATGGTTTTATCGATAGTAGTTATTATTTTTGGTTTTAAAGGTGTCGACAAGGGTATGCCTGCCAGATCAAATTCAAATATAAAAATGTAGGATGATAGGAGTTAAACGCCGGATTTTCCCTGTTACCGTTGATGGACGCCGGCATTTACTCCTATTTGCGAATTGATTGAAAATTAAAATTAACATTGAAGACTTAATTGGTTGTAGGTAATATAAATTCATCAAATAGTTTAACAGAAATAATTTTAAGAGGTTCTATAATATAGAATTCCATAGTCGCGGATTTTCAACTATAGAAGGGAGACGATCATAATGACCTATATAAAAAATAAAGATTCTATTTTAAGTCATGGAAATAAACAATTACGAAAAGATGCCATAGCCCTCATCGAACAATCATTAACCGATTGTGATCCTTATATACAAGTGAAAAAATTAGTTTCCATAGATAAAAATTTACTTAAGGTAGGAGAACTTCAATTTAATATGGATGAGATTGCAAACGTTTACGTGCTAGGAGCAGGAAAAGCATCATATCCAATCGTAAAAGCATTAGATGATATTTTAGGTGAAAAGATTACCAAAGGAGTTGTCACGTTAAAATATGGTCAGGAAGCTGACGGTTTAAAACATATCAAAGCCAATTTTGCCAACCATCCAACACCAGATGTGGCGGGTGTAAAAGCCTCAGAAGAAATTATGGAGATTGCCAAGAAGACGAAGGAAAGAGATATTGTTTTCTGCGGCATTACGGGGGGAAGTACCTCTCTCATGCCTATGCCTGTAGATGGGATAACAATTGATGAATTAACTGCTACCTACGATATTTTATTAAAATGCGGTGCGAATATTGTTGAGATGAATGCTGTCAGAAAGAAACTATGTAAAATCAAAGGTGGAAGGTTAGCCAAAAACATTCATAAAAAGGCTGAGATCATTAATTTAACTGTTTCTGATGTGATTGGGGACATGCTAGATTATATTACTTGTCCAACTGTACCTGACACTTCGACTCTTGATGACGCTAGAAATACTTTCACCAAGTATTCTCTGTGGGATAGAGTACCACCCTCGGTTGCAGCTTTTCTTCGAAATGCAACTGAACAAGATGAAACCCCTAAAGATTTATCTGATCATACTATTCATAATTTTATTTTGGTAAAAGGAGACGCTCCGTGTATTAGTGCAAAGAATAAGGCTGAAGAGTTAGGATATAACGCCATGATTCTCTCTACCATGTTAGAAGGAGAAAGCAAAGAGGTGGGAGGCCTATTCGCTGCCATTGGAAAAGAGGTTCTAGCTGCTAATCGTCCAATTGCAAGACCCTGTGTCATTATTGGGGGAGGAGAAACAACTGTAAAAATCACTGGAAAAGCTTCGGGGTCTGGTGGGCCAAATCAAGAATTCGCTCTTGCAGGAGCAACATGGATAGATGGCGGTGATGATATCTTAATTGCTGGAATTGATACAGATGGTACAGATGGACACTCTGATTTAGCAGGAGGAGTGGTAGACAACTGGACAATGAGCTTAGCGAGAGAAAAAAATATCAATGTTTTTGAGGCTCTGAATAAATTTGATACTTCACCCATTTTAAGAGACTTACAGGATGCCATCCATACTGGAGCTACTGGTACAAATGTTAACGACCTTAAATTAATGATAATAAAATAATACTCCTCTCTTCAAAGGAAATTCTAAATATCATTGTGAAAGAAGGGATAAGATGAAGGCAAGAACGGCAATTAATGGTTTTGGCAGAATTGGAAGGATGGTATTTAGAAAAGCAATCTGTAATGAAGAAATGGATGTCGTAGCCATTAATGCAAGTTATCCAGCAGAAACCCTTGCTCATTTAATAAAGTATGATACAAATCATGGGGAGTTTCGCGGCGAGGTCATACCTAATCAGGATTCGATTGTTGTTAATGGTAAAGTAGTGAAATTATTAAACAATAGGAATCCAGAGGATTTACCATGGGGAGAATTAGGGATTGATATTGTGATAGAAGCGACGGGTAAGTTTAATTCTCGTGAGAAAGCTGCTATGCATCTACATGCTGGAGCAAAGAAAGTCATTTTAACCGCACCAGGAAAAAATGCAGATATAACGATTGTAATGGGAGTAAATGAAAATGAATTAAATATGGATAAACATGATATTATTTCAAACGCTTCCTGTACAACGAATTGTTTAGCTCCTGTGGTAAAAGTACTGGATGAAAACTTTGGAATTGAAACGGGATTGATGACAACTGTACATGCCTATACAAATGATCAAAATAATATAGACAATCCCCATAAAGATTTAAGAAGGGCGCGTGCTTGCGGGCGATCGATTATCCCCACTTCAACAGGTGCTGCAAAGGCTTTAGCACTGGTATTACCACAATTAAAGGGCAAACTCCATGGTATGGCACTTCGTGTCCCAACAGCAAATGTTTCTTTAGTTGATTTAGTGGTGGATCTGAAAAAAGAAGTGACCATTGATGACATTAATAATGCTTTTTACCAAGCGGCAGACGGGGAACTGCAAGGAATATTAACTGTAACTGATGAACCATTAGTGTCAATTGATTTTAATACGAATGAGCATTCTGCTATTATTGATGGATTGTCCACAATGATGATTGGTTCTAATAAAGTAAAAGTCCTCGCTTGGTATGATAATGAATGGGGATATTCTTGTCGTGTCGTGGATTTAACTATGCAAGTTGCCAACGAATTGTTAGCGGTATCGATGCTCCAAACTAGGTAAGCAGCTATTTATACAAATATATGGTCAGGAGAAACTTTTAGGATCAATCAAAAAGGGAATCTACTTTAAAATAGGGCTGAAAGCGTTTAAATGAGCACAATACTTCAGATACTCCTTGTCACTTTATTTCAGGGGTAAATAGGAAGCATTGTGCTCATTTCACTTCTTAGTTGATAGAACTAGCCTCTTCATTCTGCATTTTATTTTTTTTGTATGCTAAGGGAGTCATGTTCATGGAATTTCTAAATTCTTTAATAAAATAGCTTGTACTATTAAAACCAACTTGATAAGCAACTTCAGTAATATTGCACTCACCTTGCTGCAGAAGAGATAAGCTCTTTTGAATTCGATAGTCTATCACATAATTTAATGGTGTACATTTTAAAAACCTCTTGAAATATCGACAGCATTCAGAGCGGCTCAACTGACCAGCCCTTGCAATATCCCCTAACAGAATTTTTTCTGCATAATGCTCGTGTATCCAACTTAACATTTGTTTCATTCTTTGACTCTTTACTATTTCTGTCTGAACATATTCTAGTTTAAAACCATTATCGATTAAGTTTTTCCAAATGAATGTCAGTTGCATGGTTATATCCATTTCATAATATGGGGACTTTTTCTCAATACATTGATAGATTGCTAAAATGGCATCTAAAATGTTTTTCCCCCAAATCTCATTTGCATCTACATATAAGTAAGGTAAATTAGTCGCTTGAATATAGGGCTTTACGTATGTAGTGTAGAGTTCTTGTGATAAAACAAAATAAGGAGAAAGATTTAAGCAGATGTAGACACAACCCAAATGATCTTTATCCTGTGCCATGTGCAGGCGTCCACTATTAATAAACAGTCCATCACCTTCTCGAACCACGATCCATTCCTCATTAACTTGAAAAATGGCTTCCCCTTTTACGATTAACACAAACTGAATTTCGTCATGCCAATGAAGAGGAATATAGCCATGTATATTTTGATTAATGGTGGTTTGATAACATGCAATCGGCATGACGACTGTATGATGTTTGGTTAGCTCTTTTAAATTTTCATCAATCATAAAGTTTTTCATTTGCATTGCTTACACCTCAATATTTTTATATTTTTATATTCAATAATAGTATTTTTCAAACAATTCTTAAATTATTATAATATTATAGTTACATTTGAAAAAATATGATTTATCAAAAATGTGCTTTAACACGCCTGTGTTTAAACAAATTTATTACCTGGTTGTTTCCAATCTACTTATTTTTTAAAAAGGGGAAATGAACATGACAGTTACTAATTTAAAGCTTTCAATCAATTCCGAACGCTTACTTAACCGCATTCAAGAACTCGGCCTAACCGGTCTGGATCCTGACAACAAGCGGACTAGATTAGCCGCTTCAGATGCAGATAAGGCTGGACGTGACCTATTAGTCACTTGGATGAAGGAAGCTGGATTGGAAGTTGAAATTGACAGAATCGGTAACATCTTTGGTATTTGGTATGGCACCGAATATAGGAATGAAGCACCAATTTTACTAGGTTCGCACATCGACACAGTCATTAACGCGGGTATGTACGACGGATGCTATGGAGTTCTTTCTGGGCTTGAAGTGATAACCACTTTGCAAGAGACAGGTTTTGTTCCTACTCGCCCAATTGCAGTCGCAGCATTCACCAATGAAGAGGGAGTGCGCTATCAGCCCGACATGATGGGGTCCCTCGTGTATGCTGGCGGGCTCTCAGTGGATGATGCGCTTAAATCGGTAGGAACAGATGGCACACTATTGGGCGAGGAACTGGAACGTATTGGATATGCTGGTACGAAGGAACCTGGCTTTTTAAAGCCGCATGTTTACATTGAGCTTCATGTTGAACAAGGTCCAATTCTTGATAAAATGGGTATTCCAATTGGTGCTGTTGAGAATCTTCAAGGCATATCTTGGCAGCGCATTACGGTTGAAGGTGTTGCCAATCACGCTGGTACTACACCAACTGATTTGCGGCGTGATGCAGGACTTGCGGCGGCACGGGTCATAACATATTTACGCGATCGTGCAAACGCTTCTAATGGGCAAACGGTTGCTACAGTTGGAACAATTGAATTTAAGCCAAATGCAGTGAATGTCATTCCATCTTTGGCTACATTCACTGTTGATTTACGTGATCCAAACGAACAGAGATTGCAAGAGGAAGAGCAGGCACTTGCAAACTATCTTAGAGGACTGGCGGCATCGGAAGAAGTAACCATTACAACTGAACAACTTGTACGTTTCCTGCCAGTCACTTTTGACGAAACAATAGTTCAATTGGTAGAGGAAGCCTCTAGCGGGCGCGGACTCGGGTCTAGACGAATGACATCCGGTGCTGGACATGATGCGCAAATGATGGCTCGCATTTGCCCGGCAGCTATGATTTTTGTTCCAAGTATTGATGGTATTAGTCATAATCCTAAGGAGTATACAAAAGATACTGACTTAACAGCTGGAACCAATGTTCTACTTGATGTCGTTAGCAACCTTGCGGGTAAGAATAAAACACTTTATTAAGGAGAAAAAATGAGAAATTTAATAGAAGCAAAAACAGATATTAAATATATTGTAAATGAAAATACAAGAAAAACAGATATTGAGAAAGCATCAGCAGCATTTATGAATAGTGAAGTAGTGGAAAAGGTAAGAAATTTTCATAAAAGCTTTCCAGAGTATAAAGTAACTCCACTTCAAAGCTTAGATGAGTTGTCTAAACAATTAGAGTTTGGCAATATATGGGTTAAAGATGAATCTTATCGATTTGGACTGAATGCTTTTAAAGTATTAGGCGGCTCCTATGCGGTTGGTAAATATCTAGCAGAAAAACTGAACGTCGATATTTCAGAGCTTTCTTTTGAAAAACTAAGAAGTAAAGAAGTAAAAGAGAAACTCGGTAGTATTACGTTTGTAACGGCAACGGATGGAAATCATGGAAGAGGAATTGCTTGGGCTGCAAACCAGCTGGGACAAAAATCAGTTGTATATATGCCAAAAGGGTCCTCGGAAATACGATTAAACAATATACAAAAAGAAGGAGCAGACGCTTCTATAACCGATTTAAATTATGATGATACAGTTAGGCTGGCAAGTCAGAAGGCTGAGGAAAATGGCTGGGTCTTGGTACAGGATACTGCCTGGGATGGATATGAAAAGATTCCAACCTGGATTATGCAGGGGTATGGAACGATCCTTGATGAAGCAGTGGAGCAGATTGCTAAAGCTGGTTTTGAACGGCCGACACATGTGTTTTTACAAGCTGGAGTGGGTTCTTTTGCTGGTAGTGTGCTTGGATATCTAGTAGAGAAATTTGGAGAGGATCGTCCGATGACAGTTATAGTCGAACCAGATAAAGCTGATTGTCTATACAAATCTATGAATATAGGTGATGGACAACCTCATTCAGTAACGGGAGCTTTGAACACGATTATGGCAGGTTTAGCATGCGGGGAACCAAGTACAACTTCTTGGGGTGTTTTAAAAGATTATGCTGAGATCTTTGTTTCTTGTCCAGATTATGTGGCAGCAAGGGGGATGCGAATTCTGGCAAATCCACTTGGCAATGACCCTCAAACTGTTTCAGGTGAATCTGGTGCAGTTGGATTAGGATTAGTTAGTTTATTGGCTGAAAATAACATGCTCAGTGAAATGAAAACGACATTGAAGCTAAATCAGGATTCAAAGATTCTTATTATCAGCACAGAAGGTGACACGGATCCGGATCATTACAGAAAAGTAGTATGGGATGGGGCATATCCATCTGTATAACTTATGACTAATTCGGTGCCTGACACCCTTTTTAAGATAACCACTAAGTCAAAAGGCTTTGTGGTTTTTTTATTGGGGAGATTCGGCTAGTTGAGTACGAAAAGTTTAATATGGTTGACAAAGGTGGAGCTATATTATATTATTATCTCGGAATTAAAATATTTTAATTCATAATATTTGAATTGGGAATTAAACAAGGTGGTGTTTGTAATGGGTTTATTAGATAAATTATTTGGAAAAACACATGAGGAGGAAACAAAAATGACAAAATTAAACATTGGAATTATTTTAGGAAGCACACGTCAAGGAAGAGTAAGTCCACAAGTAGGAGAATGGGTAAAAGGAATTGCTGACAAACGCGGAGACGCAAATTATGAAATCGTTGATATTGCAGATTTCAACCTGCCATTCTTAGGTACAACTGATGGTACAGAACCAGGAATTGCTAAATGGAATGAAAAGCTTGCTAGCTTAGATGGTTTCGTATTCGTTGTTCAAGAATACAACCACAGTATCACTGGCGCATTAAAAAATGCTCTTGATTTTGCTCGTGAAGCTTGGAATGACAAAGCTGCTGGTATTGTAAGCTATGGTTCAACAGGTGGTGCCCGTGCAGCTGAACATTTACGTGGAATCCTAGGTGAATTAAAGGTTGCTGACGTCCGCACACATCCTACATTATCTTTATTTACAGATTTTGAAAACGGAAGTGACTTCAAACCAGCTGAATTGCATCTAACAAATGTAAATGCAATGCTTGACGAAGTAGTGACATGGAGCGGAGCATTAAAAACAATTCGATAAAATAATAAAAGAGGGAATGCTTACCTGCATTCCCTCTTCATTTTATAAAGTGCGATATTTTTTCATCGAGAGAATATTCAGCACGATGAATATGGCAGCGAAAATGACTAATGCCATCAGGTCGCCGCTGATCTGACTAAAGCTTTCTCCTTTATACATAACGCCCTTTAGTGCGTCCCCTGCATAATACATTGGGAACACCTTCGCAACTTCCTGCAGCCAATTGGCCATCCCTTCAAGCGGGAAGATTCCGGCAAAAAATATTTGGGGAATGACTGCAATTGGGATAAATTGCATCATTTGAAATTCGGAAGCTGCAAATGTTGATAACAATATTCCTAATGATAAGGCGACCAGTGCTAATAGCAGATTGATCAAAAGGACATTCCATATCGAACCAACTAAAACAATATCTAAAACATTAATAGCATAAAAAACGACAATCACCGTTTGAATAACCGCAAATAGGCCATAGCCGGCCAAATAGGCCGTGACAATTTCCCCTCTGCGAATCGGGGTTGATAGTAATCGTTCCAATGTTCCCGTCGTCCGTTCGCGTAATAATCCAATTCCTGAAATGATAAAAACAAAGAAGAAGACGAAGAAACCTACTAAAATAGGGCTTAATACATCAAAAAACACCGTATCCTTATTTCCATACACATAGTTTGTTTCAATCTTTTTAGGCAACATGCCTGCCAATGCCGGATTTTGCTGGATGAGTTTTGATTGTGCCAGAGCTGAAACTGTTTGGTTAACTTTCGCTTGCAAGCCCTTTGCAGAACTTGGGTCATCATTCTGAAGTGTTAATGTCATTTGTCCATTTTCCTGTTGCAGCATCCCATTTAGAGCATCATTTACCACGGTACTTTTCGTTACGGTCTCATATTCTTTAATCTTTATATCTGCATCTTCAAAGGCTTTTACGAGATTGGAATCAACGCCCGCGACACCTAATTTCGGTGTAACGGTATTACCATTAAACAAAAAGTACATCAGGGTGAGAATCAATAGCGGTGCTACAAACATTAACGCCAGGGTTCTTTTATCACGAAGCATTTGCTGAATAATTCTTTTGATTAACGCTGTCGTTCTCATCCCTGCTTCACTCCCGCCTTTAAAAATACCTCATCAAAATTGTCAGTCTCGTAAAGCGTCTTTAATTCCTGCGGAGACCCGCTAGTTAATATACGGCCATCGCGAACCATCGCGACGTGGTCACATTTCTCCGCTTCATCCATGACGTGTGTGGTCACAATAATCGTTTTTTCTTCTTCTGTTTTTAGTCGTAAAAACTCTTTCCAGATGGACAGTTTTAATTCCGGGTCGATTCCGACGGTGGGCTCATCTAAAATTAGCACCTTTGGGTCTTGAATGAGGGCAATCGCCAGGGATAAGCGCCGTTTCATGCCCCCAGAGTAGGCAGATACGCGTTTCTTTAAGTCGTCCGTCAGGTTTACTAAACTGGCTACGTAAGCAATCCGCTTTTTCTGTTCGCTTTTACTTAACCTATAAAGAGATGCAAAAAACTTCAGATTTTCTTCCCCGGTTAACTCCACGTACAAGGCATCGGATTGCGCCATATAGCCGATTTCCTGCAGCAAACCGAGATTCGGCATCTTTTGATCCAACACATGAATCGTGCCCGTATCCGTTTTTTCCATGCCGACAATCATTTTGACAAGCGTCGTTTTACCGGCGCCAGAAGGCCCAATTAACCCGAATAATTGACCCTTTGGTATGGTTAGGTTTACTTCATTCAAAACGGGTTTTTTCCCAAAGCTTTTATTGACTTCCACCACCTGAATGGTTGGATTCATTTGAAAACCCCCTCTAATTCGTGCCGTTAATGAACAGCGTGTTGACCATCTCTATACGATAATATTAAGATGGTCCGCGATGAATTACAATGAACAATATAGTGAAAAGTGTTCATTGTTTCTCTGTGCAACAAAATAGAAAGTGTTGAATGACCTTACCGCATCCATTTTATTTTTATTTTTTTAACCCTGCTACATATCCAGGTCCTAATAGGGTCATTTTCGCAAGTATTAAGGTCATTTCTCGAGGTGATTTTTCCATACCGCCTTGCAGCCAATGTTGAATAACGCCAAGATGCGCTGCGCTTACATAGGAAATTAAAAAATCCATTGGAACCAGCATTTCTTCTGTATTTATTTCATCTGCTACTTTTTCTAAAAAAGTTTGTTTAATCAATTCTTTCAGTCTCATTTGAAATGAAGCGTCCCCTTTGGGACCTAGGATAACCTTCAAAAAATAGGAATGTTCTTTGAAGCATTCAAACAATTTAATAAGTATGGGGAATGGTTCATCATGACTTGTATAGTTAACAGCATCCATTGGATTAATTTCGTTAACAATCTTATTGATGCCGGTTAGAATCGCTTCTTCACTCTGCTCTAGCAAATCGTATTTATCCCGATAATGCAAATAGAAGGTTCCACGGTTAATTTGAGCCTTTTCCGTTAAATTGCGGACGGTAACCCCTTCGAAGCCCCTTTCCTCCATAATCTCTGTGAGTGCGTCACGAATCATCCTTTTTGTGCGGATTACCCGTTTGTCGATTACATTTTCGGACACATGTATCCCTCCTAATATCTCAGCAGTGATGGATTCTTGATCATCCTGTTATCAAAATAATAACAAGGTTTCGATGTGATGTTCAACAGAGTGTTGATTAAAATGTGTATAAGATATCCATTCATACGAATATTTAGAAGGACAAAAGTGAAACATAAAGTGGGAAATTTTACATTTGTGAAAGGCGGTTAAGCGATGATTTTAAGCTTGTTGCAAGGCATTATGTATCAAACCCAGGAAATTACGACTATTGAAGGAGCGGCGGCCATCATGTTTTATTTTACGGTGTATTCGTTCATTGGCTGGCTGCTTGAAAATAGCTATAGCTTCTTCACAAAGCGTGAGTTTTTTAAGGAAAACTTTTTATTCGGCCCCTTTAAACCGATGTACGGTTTTGCCCCGGTTCTCTTGGTTTATTTGATTACCCCTGGAACTAATTGGGTGATGGTGATTCTTTTATGCTTTTTTATTCCAACACTAGTCGAATATGTAAGCGGGGCATTGCTCCAGAAATGTTTCCATAAACAATGGTGGGATTATTCCGACACCCCATTGCAGCTTCACGGGCATATATGTCTGCCTTTCTCCATCTGCTGGGTATTCCTATCCCTCGCATGTGTAAAATGGATTCATCCGGCAATCGCCGCCATGTATGAAGCCATAGAACCCTATTGGATATGGGGATGGGCAGCAACAGGACTATACTTCCTCGCTGACCTATCCCTTGCAATTCGAAAACACGTTTTACAAAATTTAACAAATGGTGCCTGACACCCTTTGCACTCCTTCTGTAGTAGAAAGAAGGAGTTTTGTTTTATCTGGTGCTATTTTTGGGCTTTTGAAGCGCTTGTACATTAAAGATTAAAATTCCATGAAAATATGAAAGCTAGGGGAAAATAGTGCTACATTGTAGATGTGGCTTTTACACGAACAAGCTATTTAGATTTGCCGCCTGAGGATCATCGTTAAAGAGGAGGGCTTATGGTGAAAAAGCGAATTTTGGTTGTTGAGGATGAAAAACAGATTGCCAAAATATTAAAGATTGAACTGGAGTTTGAAGGCTATGAAGTGGTGATTGCCTATGACGGAAAGGCGGGATTGCAAGCCGCCTTGAACGATCAATTGGATTTAATCCTATTGGATGTCATGCTGCCTGAAATGAACGGGATTGAGGTTTTAAGAAAAATACGAGTGGAAAACAACATGCTGCCTGTCATTCTGCTGACTGCTAGGAACATGACGATGGATAAAGTAACCGGACTTGATCAGGGAGCAAATGATTATATTACGAAGCCCTTTGAATTAGAGGAAGTATTGGCAAGAATTCGTTCCTGTCTTCGGCAGAATTCCATTGCTGCTAAGGCTGCGCAAGCTGAGGAAACCGTACTTTCCATAAGGGATTTAACTGTAAATCTTGATACGAGAGAGGTAATCCGGGGAGAGGTATCGATCACGCTAACTCCCAAAGAGTTTGATCTGTTAGCTTATTTGCTTACCAATAAGAATAAAATTGTTACCCGGGAAAATATCATTCTTCATGTGTGGGGCTATGAATATGAAGGGGAAACAAATGTCATTGATGTGTTTATCAGACATTTACGAAAGAAAATCGAAGAAGGCTTTTCTGACCCCACCATTATTCAGACAATCAGGGGAATTGGATACACCATAAGGGAGAAGTAAGCAAATGAAGATTACGACCAAGATTAATCTAATCACAACCGCATGGATCCTAGTCGTGTTACTTGCCGTAAACGCAGTAGTCTTTTTTTCATTTATGAAAATTACCGTCAATATGGAGGATAATGCCCTTTTTCAAAAGGCGGGTCAATTGAGAAAGGAGCTAAACCAGGAAGGTACCCCTACAGTTACTAAAGCAAAATTAACCCCATATTTGACACCTCATTCGTTTATTAGAATCATTCAACCGGATGGAAAAATTGCCCATCAAGTAACGAATGATTCGAACTTGGCTGCAACAATAAAACCGCAATTTGCCAGTGAAAAAGGGACGATGAGGAGTACGATTAGACTAAAAAATCAAGAAGAACAAATTGCCATTGTCAGGGTCCCAATCCAAGCGGATGGGCAGGTTACCGGCACGATCGAGTTTGGAGAGAAGTTAAAGGGATTGGAATTAGGTAAGGACTTATTACTTTCTATTCTGGGGTTTTGTACGTTTTTAGGAGCGTTATTATCACTGCTTGGCGGCAGGTGGCTGTCCAATCTGATTATGAAGCCGATTTCAAATATGATCAATACGATGGAGGACATTGAACAAAGCGGGATCCCGAAGAAAATTGTCATCCAGCATGAAACAAAGGATGAATTGCAAAAATTAGCGGTGACCTTTAATCGAATGATAGAAAGATTGGAGTCAAACCTGGAAAAACAGAAGCAATTTATCTCAGACGCATCTCATGAGTTAAAGACCCCGCTTACAGTGATCAAAAGTTATGCTGATCTATTGCTAAGACGAGGAATCCGAAACGAAGAGGTTGCACATGATGCCATTGAATCGATTCATTCAGAGGCCACGAGAATCCAAAGAATGACAGAACGGTTTCTCGATTTAGCCGATACAGAATCCGATAATATGTTAGAAACAAAACCAATCAATGTAGCAGCCTTGTGCGAGAATATCCGTAAACAGTTGAAAAGAGCTTATAAGAGGGAAATTGACCTCCATTTACCGGAACATGCAATGACCGTTATGGCTGATGAGTTAAAGCTAAAACAGGCTATCATCATTTTAATGGACAATGCCATTAAATACAGTTCAGAGAAAATCGATGTGTTTCTGGAGGAAAAGGAATCATTTACGGTCATAAGGGTGAAAGATTACGGGATTGGTATACCTGAGTCTGAAATCGACAATATCTTCGAACGTTTTTACCGGGTGGACAAGGCAAGGAGCCGGGAGACAGGGGGAACAGGACTGGGTCTGTCGATTGCCAAAAATATTATCAAACAGCATCACGGGGAAATTAAAGTAAGAAGTAGGGAGGGAGTCGGGACTGAAGTGGAATTGTACTTACCGAAGAGGAAAGGAACTGATCTTTGAGTGATCAAAATCATCATTGTTAGTTTCATTCTTTTACTTAGTCTATTTCTTATTTATGCTGTATTGCCAACAGTAATGATTCGTGTTTTCAGTTGGGGTATTACCAAAAGAACAACTGCTGACGCCGTCGCCTTAACATTTGATGACGGTCCCAATCCCGAATATACACCGCAATTGCTTGATCTGTTGAAAAAATATGATGTGAAGGCGACATTTTTTGTGGTCGGCAGTAAGGTAAAATCCTATCCGGCTATCATGAAACGGATGAGCCAGGAGGGACATACGATTGGCATCCATCATTTTGAACATATTTCTAACTGGATCCTCTCACCATCTCGATTGAAAAAACAGCTTAAGATGACAGTACAGGCCATCAGGGAATGCACGGGGGAAAAGGTTACCTTTTACCGGCCGCCATGGGGGCATTTCAATCTCTTTAGTCTATGTTTGAGTAAGGGATATAAAGTAATCATCTGGTCACACATTTTTGGGGATTGGAAAGTTGAAAAAGGTAAGAATGGACTGCTTGAGGAATTGCGGACCGCCACAGAACCTGGTTCGATTCTATTGCTCCATGACTGCGGGGAAACGCTGGGTGCGGATAAGGAAGCTCCAAGCTATATGCTGAAATGCTTAGAAATCTATTTACAGGAAAACAAAAATAAGGGAACAACATTTATCACATTAAAAGATCTATGAGGGCACCATGAATGTAGAGACAATCGTAAATTATATTAATGTATATGGGTATCTAGTCATATTTCTTTTTTTATTCTTTGGTGTTGTCGGCATTCCTGCTCCAGAAGAATCACTGCTCTTTCTTGTCGGAGTGCTGTGTATTCATCATAAGCTCTCGTTAGAATTGGTCATGGTATCTTCTGTTATCGGGGCGTTTACGGGCATGTTGACAGCCTATGTTTGCGGACGTTACGCAGGCTCCCCTTTTATCAAAAAATACGGCAAATATGTAGGAATTACCGAAGAGCGCTTGGAAAAAGTAAGCAGTAAATATACGAAAAACGTCGGTAAAAGCATCGTGTTTGGTTTTTATCTTCCCGGGATCAGGCAAATTAGCCCATACTTTGCAGGGATTGCACAAATTCCATTTACGAGATTTTTCCTTTTTTCCCTGCTGGGTACACTGCTGTGGACAATCCCCTTTATTTTGGCAGGGTATGTAACGGGAAGGATATTCCATATTAATCCAAACTATGTTCCATATATAGGCATCGTCTTCTTCGTTCTTTTTATCCTATATGTTTTAATGAAGTACTTAAAGGGAAAAAACGTAAATAAATCAAATTAGTTCAAAACTCGAAACGTAATTTTTCGGGTTTTTTATTTTACTGAAAAAACACTGAAGGTATGATTAAAAATTCCTTAAAAACCGCGTTTTTCAGGGAATCAGTGATACATTTGAAATGGAAAGCAGACAGCATCCCTTTTCAATAAACGATTTCTAAATGAACAGGAGATGGAACAAATGAAAAAGATTTTGTTTTTACCACTCTTACAAATGCAGTCAGGCCATCACCAGGTTGCTGAGACCTTAATGGACCTGCTGAAAAATCATACCGACGATATTATGGTTAAAAAAATCGACTTACTAAGCTATTCCAATAAATCACTTGAAAAAATGATTACCAAAGGCTATTTAAATTGGATCCGCTACGCACCGGAAACGTACAATCTTGCTTACAAAAGCTTTTTTTACATGCCAGCAGCTAAAGAACACACCTTTAAATGGTACCAACCATTCTTTATGAAGAAAATGGAACAATTGCTGGCAGAGGAAAACCCGGATTTACTTGTTTGTACGCATGGATTCCCTTCTTACCTTCTTAGCAAATTAAAGAGGAAGGGGAAATGCAACATCCCAATTATCAATGTGTATACGGATTTCTTTGTTAATAATGTGTGGGGGAAGGATGGAATTGACCTTCATTTTCTTCCAAGTCAGCAGGTGAAAGAAACGCTATTCGAGAAGGATCATATTCCAAAACAGCAGATGATTGTCACAGGTATTCCTGTCCATAAAGAGATTACCAGGAATGCAGCTATTCGTAAAACGAATAATGGACGGCCAAAAATTTTAATAGCCGGAGGGAATAGTGGTTTAAGCGGAATTGTAAAGTTAACAGCTGAGTTAAAACAATCTACTGAAGTGGATTATATCGTTCTTTGCGGAAAGAACCGAAAGCTGTATGAAGAAATCCTTTCCTGGAATATGAAGCACATTAAACCATTGCCCTACCTATCATCAAGGTCAGATATGGACACGCTCTATGAAGCGGTTGATGCTATCATGACAAAACCCGGCGGCGTCACAATTAGTGAAGCCTTACAAAAGAGACTTCCCATCTTTGTGCATACAATGCTGCCAGGTCAGGAAAAAGTGAATTTACGCTATTTAACAGATCAAAAGCTGGTCTTTAAACTTGACCAAAACGCTTCCATAGAAAAGCAGTTGATAACAGTGTTAAAGGATGACGACAAAATGAATCGCTGGGAGCAGGCGATTGATTCCTATCAAAAGGGAATAGAGCTGAAAGCCAAGGAAGATATGGTTGATTTGATCAAGGAAGTTCTTTTCCAACCAAGTAAAAGCGTGACGTCCAGATTCGTAATCCAGTCCAAATTTTTTCATAGTGCTAGGGCATAATAGGAACAAAAAGGAGGACTAATCTTGGGTAATCTGACAGCTTACATTGATCAGTTTGGATATATTGTCCTTTTTGCAGCATTATTACTTGAATTACTGGCTCTCCCATTACCTGGAGAAGTCCTCATGGGTTATAGTGGTTTTTTAGTTTTTCAAGGTCATTTAAATTGGGTCTTAAGTATTTTGACCGCGGGCATCGGAGCCTGTTTGGGGATGACTATTTCCTACTGGATTGGATTAAAATTAGGAACGCCATTTTTTGAAAAACACGGTCACCGACTACATCTCGGTCCAGATCGGATTGGAAAAACCTCCCAATGGTTTAGCAAGCATGGCAATAAATTGCTGATTATCGCTTATTTTATCCCCGGTGTCCGACACATAACTGGATATTTTTCAGGGATAACAAGGCTTCCGTTTCGAACGTTTGCGCTGTTTGCCTATAGTGGTGCATTTATATGGGTGACGGTATTTATCACTCTTGGCAAAATTTTAGGTCCCCAGTGGGAACAATTTCACAGTTCGATTAAAAAATACCTCATTATCGGGGGAATCATTGCTGCGATATTGATCATTGCTTACTTGCTTGTTAAAAAGTTCTCAGTGGAATTGAAAGATGCGGCAGTAAGCGGATTGAATTTCACGTTGAAGTTATTCCATTCAAGAAAACGGGTTGGACTTCTTTTAGCGATTACGATGGCAATAACCATAGGCCTAATCGTCCTAATGATAGGGATGATCCAAGATTTCCTAGCTGGAGAATTCTCAGACTTTAATGAAATTGTCGGAATGTTAGTGCCATTAACGTTTAATAAAAATTGGGCCGGCATTATGCAGGTTTTTTCATTTATGGGCTCTAGGCAGATTCAAATCGTGATTATTATTCTTTCGCTGTTTTGGATTGTATGGAAAGGCCATGATAAGCTGCTTGAATGTTTGTCTTTTGGTCTGGCGGTGGGCGGCGGCGAACTCTATGAGGAAAGTTTACGGAGGATTTTTCACAAACTTTCACCTGTTAAGCAAACACTCATAGAGCAGCTGTTTTATTCTTTTCCGAGCGAACAGCTGCTCATGACGATTGTGATTTACGGTTTTGCCGTCTTTCTCTTTGTCCGCCATTCGAGAAGAGTATGGGTTCATACTTTTGTTCCAATAGCGGCTTTGGCTTTATTCGTTCTAATCGCCATCAGCACATTGTATTTTCAAATCGAACTCCCAAGCGACGTTGCCGCAGGCTACGTCTTCGGCGCAGTCTGGCTGGGCATCAACATCCTTCTCCTCGAAATTCTCCGGATCTTAAGAACCATGGACCCCCTGCCGAAGCGTGGTGCCTGACACCATTTGCACTAAATGCACTCATTCTATAGTGAAAAGAGGGGGTTTTTGCAATTTTCTTTAGGTGGTATTATTTCTGTCCATTCTCGTTTTTGGTCATAAATCACTTATTCTGACATATAATCTAAAGTTAGTGAATCGGCCGTAAAGGGGGAATGGCTATCCATGTTCTATGCTGTATGGCTTGAAGGTCAATTGGTGTGGAATATCCCATTATTAACGGGGCTTATTTGTATCGCTGTCATCTACGGCTGCTTCGTCACATATTATACGAATATAAAAATCTATCATCAAAAGCCCCTGCTTTTCTTCCTCAGCCTAACCCTATTATACGTAACCATTGGCAGCCCTTTATCTACTCTAAGCCATTTATCATTCAGTTTTCACATGATACAAATGAGTATTTTATACTTCATGATTCCGCCACTACTTCTAATAGGAGTTCCCGAATCCTTCCTAGAAATAATGAAAGGAATAAATAAACTGTTCCTTCCTCCATTGGCTGCCTTGTACACATTTTCCGTCCTCTTCTTGATGTACCATTTGCCGGTAATGTTATCATTTCTCTCAAAACATTCGCTTGTTCATAATGGATATCTAGTCGTGCTGTTTTCGTTGTCATTTAGTATGTGGCGTCCAATTGTTATGGACCAGAATAAACGATTTGCGGTATTAAGCGGCCTGTTATTAATGCCTGCTTGCATTCTATTCATCATAACCGGCCTGATTGGCGGATTAAATAATCCTTTCCTTGCGCAAATGACTAGTAATCTGTGCATTTCCCCCTTGGCGTTAAGTTCTCTCCATATCCTTCCACCACCGTTCAATACGGGTTTAGACCAAATAATGGCCGGAATTCTTATGATCCTTATGCATAAATTTGCGTTATATATAGCAGTACGTACCGGAAAAAAAGCTCGAGTGTTTGAATGGGGGAGAATGGGTTAACAAACCAGCTCCCCTTTTTTCTATGCTCCCATTCCGCAAAAAGGTTCTTGCCAAAAAAATTTCATATATGAACGAAAAAATAGCCCCTCTGAGTCATAGGAAATACCCGCCGAATCGTTTACTTTAAACTTGTTACATATTTCAACTCATGAAAATGGTTTAATTGACCATGAAGTAAACTTTAAAGTTCGCAGGAAGGAATTAAGAAAATGAAAGGTTTACTGAAGCTGATTTTATTGGTGGGGATCATTAGTTTCGTTGGGGGAATGGAGACATCCGCAGACGGATCCCTTCAATCACAAATCAATGCGGTTCCAGCAGGCGGCATACTAACAATAGCGGCCGGTATCTATCAAGAACCGATTGTTCTAAAAAAGCCAATCGTAATAGAGGCTGAAAAAGGAACGATTCTCAAAGCCTGCAATTCTAAACCAGCAATTACCATCAAGGGGAACAGTGTGACCGTAAAAGGGATTCAGATTATAAGCTGTAAAAAAGATAAGAGTCGGGTAGTGATTAAAATGAGCGGAAAGAATCATCACCTTGAAGATCTAACCTTGAAAATCTGGAAATCCGGAATTTACCTCGAAAATGTTGAAAAAGCGAGTTTCCGAAATCTTAGACTGACAGGTGTCGGCAAGGAGAATGGGTTTGAACTGTGGGATTCCCATCATAATACGTTTGAAGGAATCAAGGTCGAGCATGTCCAAGATGGTTTTTATATGGAGAATAGCCACCATAACACCTTTAGCGGCAACACCATCAGTGATTCGCGGTATGGGCTGCATGTGATGTTTTCCGACAATATTACCATCATCCAGAATGTCTCAACCAGGAATTTTACCGGTGCGATGGTGATGGGAACCAACCATTCCGTGATCGAGAATAATCAGCTGCTGGAAAATAACCAAAATGTGAACGCCCAAGGTCTGCTTCTCTACGATGTCCACGATTCAACGGTACATCACAATCGCATTACCGATAATCGAGTCGGGATGTTTATCGAGGATTCAAGCGGAAATGAAATCACTGACAACGAAATAACCGCTAATTTTGTTGGCGCACAAATCAATCGGATTGAGAACAATGTCATTACCGGAAATGCCTTTATCAGTAATGTAAACGATTTTCAAGCGACGGAAGGAACGGAGAATACGATTGAAGGAAACTATTGGGATGCTGCTCTAAAGCTTGATACGGATGGCGATGGAAAAAGCAATCTGCCTCATAGTGCCGATCCCTTTTTTCTTCATCTGACAAGAGAAACACCGCCCTATCAGCTATTCTTTCAGCACCCTGGGATGATGTTATTGCAAAAAATGCTAAAAAGCCCCGCGAACATGCTAGTAACGGACAGGGAACCATTAATGCATCATGTATTAAACAACCAGCCACAACTTGAACAGCGGGCACCAACTTTATGGGGCATCTGCCTAGCAATGATTTTCGCAAGTCTACTAATTATTTATTTTGGGAGGAAAAGAATATGAAACACAAATTTTTAAAAATAAACCTGCTAGCTGTCCTATCCCTAATCGTGATCGCCGCCTGCAGCAAAAAGGATGTTAAGCCAGCAGCCATTAACGAAAAAACGGATAAATGTGAAATCTGCCATATGGCCGTTAAAGACAACGAGTTTGCTACTGAAATTATGCTTGAGAACGGAAAGACAATGGTATTCGATGATATCGGCTGCATGTACAAATGGATGCAGGAAAACACTGATAAAAAAGTCGCCCATTCCTTTGTGAAAGACTATGATTCAAAGGAATGGATGGAAGCCGATACTGCTTCATATGTGTATGACAAACCGATCAAAACCCCGATGGCTTATAATGTCATCTCATTTACGGATAAAAAAGCGGCTCAAAGTTTCATTGATCAACATGGCGGCAGCCTATTAACCTATGAAAAACTTGAACATCATTCCTGGGAAAGGAATGAAGAAATGATCAAGGAAATGAAGGAAAAGATGAAAATGCATGACGGTGGGGATGGAATGGAGATGGAACATTCAGAGGAAAGCCATAAATAAATAATAAAAATGTATGCATAGGGACAGTCTGCCAAGGTTGTCCTTCTGCTTGAAAGGAATCGAACGATGACAAACTTATGGCTCTCGGAATGGAAGACAATGACAAGGCAGCGTTCCTACTATCTATTTCTCATCCTTTGGGTACTGGTATTTTCGCTGTTGTTTTTACTGGAACGAAATAATGCCGGGCTTTCCAGCTTTACGAATGTCACAGGAACGATCGTCAATATTTTACTCTATTTATTGCCGTTATTCATGCTGATTATCGGATCCCTTTCGATTACCAATGAAATGGAAAGCGGGCAGTGGCAGCTTCTCTGCACCTATCCTGTCTGTATTCCCGCGTATCTTTTCGGAAAATTTGCCGGGCTTCTGACTGCACAAACGGCTGTGTTCACGTTAGGATTTGGGATCAGCATGGTGATTGGTTTACTAACAGGCATCCAGCTATCGCTGCCATGGCTGCTGGGCATCTACCTTTTTTCGATTCTGCTAATCTATGTCTTTATCATTCTTGGCCTCTTTCTTGGTACAGTAGCGACAACAAGATGGAAGGCATTAATGGCTGCTGTTGCCGTCTGGTTCTTCCTGATTATGATTTGGCCAACCGCTTTAATTGCCATTTTGGGTCTCGTTCCTTATTCGATGGTTGACCCATTAATGAAACTGGCGATGGTCGTAAATCCTGCAGAGTTTTTGCGGATTTTTTTAATCATTCAATGGGATAGCGGCGCAATCTTTGGTGCGTCATATGATGCGGTTGTTCACCTTTTCCAATCAGCTGCAGGCTGGGGCATCCTAATTGGCTACATGATGGCATACCTGCTGATTGTGCTCTCCCTCGCGATCCTGTTCCTAAAAAGAAGGAGATTCTATGATTGAAATAAAAAATGTTTCCAAGGTATTTAAACATAAGACGGCGCTTTACCCCTTATCATTAACAGCAGCGGACGGTGAGTGCATCGTTCTTTGCGGTGGAAACGGTGCCGGAAAGAGCACACTGCTGCATATTATTGCCGGTATTTCTGCACCGAACGATGGCACGGTTACCATCAATCAAGTCGATATCAAGCAAAATAGACAGCAATATGTTTCGTTAATCGGTTACATGCCGGATGAATTTTTTGCGCAAGAAACACTAACGGTCAAAGAGTTTTTAACTTTTTATGGAACATTCCGAAAGACAGCGCCAGCCCGGGTGGAGGATGTGATCCACCTCCTAGGGTTAGCGGCAAAAAAAGATGAAATGGTGAAACACCTGTCAAAGGGGATGCGCCAGCGGCTGTTATTTGGCCAGGCATGGCTGGCAAACCCAACTGTGCTAATTCTCGATGAACCGACAAATGGCCTTGATCCCTATTGGATTGATGTATTTATAGGATTCCTGAAAAAAATAAAGCAGAGCGGCACGACGATTATCTTTTCAACCCATATGATGGATGTGGCAGCTGAAGTGGCTGACCGAGTCATCTTCATGGAAAATGGAAGAATGATGGAAGTACTGAAAAATAACGACACAGAATCGAAACCATTTATGGTAAAACTGCTCAGCCGCTATCGTCAAAAAGAAGTATAATCGGGACGGGTATGCTTTAATGGAGATAGAAGGAAGTAGAGGGGCGGTCAGAATGTCATACCGAACGTTGAAAATTATTGCGATTTTAATCCCACCCTTGTTGATAGGGGGCTTTGAGCTTATCCGGCATAATACGGGGTTACTGCACAATCTGTCGATGGAAGCTGGAAATTACGTGATTATCCTGTTAACATGGACCGTTTCCTATGTATTTACCACCTGGATGTTTAAGATGATTGAGGGAAAAAATCACCGCCTCACTACAGAACGGGAAATGCGCGCCGTATATGAAGAAAGAGAACGGCTGGCAAAAGAATTACATGATAACATTGCCCAGACTTTATTTTTACTAAAGGTAAATTTAAAAAAGGGAAAAATTAATGAAGCGAGCGGACTCGTCAATTCCATTGATGCCACCCTCAGGCAGGCGATTTATAACCTGCGCGTGAACCCGCTTGAGGCCGTTTCTTTTTCGAAACGGGTGGAGAATTGGCTGAATGATTGGAGTACTGTCTCCGGGATTGAAACAAAGGTTACCATCCAGATCACGGAAGGCTATTTTAGCCCATCTGAAGAGGTGCAGCTGTTCGGCATAATTCAGGAGGCATTTACGAACATTCGAAAGCACTCCGGGGCTCAATCGGCCCGTTTACTTCTGCAGCCCATCCCTAATGGATGGGAAATGAACATTTCAGACGATGGCAAGGGGTTTACGAAAAATGGACGGGGTCTGAACCAATATGGTCTTATCATGTTAAATGAGCGAGCTGAAAAGATTGACGCGGTGCTTGAAATCATCTCTGAAAAGAATCATGGGACAAAAATAATGGTAAAAGGGAGCGATAGTTGATGGTTCCTTATCGGGTTTTGATTGCTGACGACCACCCCCATGCAAGACAGGCAATTATGGCCATTCTGGAAGAAGATCCGCTGTTTACCATTGCCGGTCAAGCGAAGAATGGTAAGGAAGCGATCGAGCTGTGCGGTGAACATCTTCCCGACATCTTATTAATTGATATTGAAATGCCGGTTTTAAATGGTTTAGCGGCAACGAAAATCATCAAAGAGAAATATCCGTTTATCAAAGTGATTATCTTAAGTGTATCCGATAATGTCGGAGATTTATTTACCAGCATTCAGTATGGGGCACAGGGCTATTTATTAAAAAGTATGGATCCCGATGATTGGCTTCAGTACCTTCATTCTATTGTTGATGGGTCAAACGAGGCGACAAGGGATTTGGCTGGAAAATTGCTCTATCAATTTCGGGAGCGCGATTTGCAGAATACTCCGGCAATCAGTTCATTGACTCCGAGAGAGAAAGAAATCCTACTCTTAGTTTCAGAGGGGAAAACCAATAAGCAGATTGCCGAGAATCTGTTTATCGCTGAGAATACAGTCAAAAATCATATTAAAAATCTGCTGGAAAAGCTAGGACTCGAAAACAGGGTACAGCTTGCTTCCTATGCAGTAAAATATATTACCAAATGAATTTGGGTATAGTATAACGGAGTGTTTCAATCTGAGTATAAGGGGGAATTCCTATTTATAAAAAACAAGAACGGAAGTTGATTTGGCTGACCTTTATGGTGGCGGCCATTTTAGGGCTGGCGATCGTTGGAAGGATCGTTTCGGGCTAAGATTGGAGAGACAGCAAATGGGAAATGAAGAAACAGTATTTTTAAGCCGTGTTTTAACCGAATTGACCTTATCCTTTCATATTATTTATGCAACCATTGGTGTCGGCATTCCACTCATGATCATGATTGCCCAATGGGTCGGGATTAAAAAGAATGACGAGCATTATATTTTACTGGCAAGAAGGTGGACACGGGGCTTCGTGATTACCGTTGCGGTTGGGGTGGTCACTGGAACCGCGATTGGCCTGCAGCTCTCACTATTATGGCCAAGATTTATGGAGCTTGCGGGAAATACGATTGCCCTGCCATTATTTATGGAAACCTTCGCCTTCTTCTTTGAAGCAATCTTTTTGGGAATATACATATATACGTGGGATCGATTTGAAAATCAGAAAAAGCACTTGCTGCTGCTGATTCCCGTCGCGTTGGGTGCCTCTTTTTCCGCCGTGTTTATCACCATTGTCAATGCGTTTATGAATGCACCGCAAGGGTTTGACCTTGTCAATGGGGAGCTAGTCAATGTAAGTCCGTTCGTAGCGATGTTTAACCCGGCGATGCCGACGAAGGTAGCACATGTTGTCGTCACGGCCTACATGACTTCAGCGTTTGTCCTCGCTTCCATCGGTGCGTTTCGGCTGTTGAAGGGGTCCAATCAGCTGTACCATAAAAAGGCGCTCTTTTTAACAATGAAGCTCGGGCTCATTTTTTCGATTGCCACCGCCATTATCGGCGACTTTTCCGGAAAGTATTTAGCAGAATATCAGCCGGAAAAATTAGCGGCAGCCGAATGGCACTTTGAAACAGAAAAAGGGGCACCGCTGATTCTCTACGGTGTCCTTAAGGACGGCGAAGTGAAATATGCGCTGAAAATTCCATTTGGACTCAGTATTTTGGCACATAGCAGCCCCAATGCGGAAGTGATTGGGTTAGATCAATTTAAAGAAGCCGACCAGCCACCGCTATATATCCATTACATGTTTGACTTAATGGTGACGATCGGTATGTGGATGGTTTTTATCTCATTGGTGTATGTCGTGGGTACATGGCGTGAGTGGCGGTTTATTTTAACAAAATGGTTTAGATGGCTGATGGTACTCGGCGGCCCCTTGTCAATTATCGCAATTGAAGCGGGATGGTGGCTTGATGAAGTAGGGCGCCAGCCATGGGTATTGCGAGGGATAATGCGCACAAAGGATGCTGCCACAACAAGCGGTCAAGTGGATACGATGCTCTGGCTTTTCGCCGGATTATACATCATCCTCGGTATTGGCAGTGTATTCGTACTATGGCGGATGTTCCGTAACAATCCGGTGGAACAGGAATTAGCTGACCGGGCAGCAGATAGGGCTGGTGAGATGAAATGACGCTAGAGATTCTCGGAATTACGGTATTGGGCATTTTTCTATTCGGCTATATTATTGTGGCCTCGATAGACTTTGGTGCCGGGTTCTTTAATGCCTTCAGTACCTTGACGGGCAAGGAGCATATTTTAACGAAGGTGATTCAGCGTTATTTATCCCCTGTTTGGGAAGTCACCAATGTCTTTCTTGTCTTCTTCTTTGTCGGGATTGTCGGTTTTTTTCCAAAAACAGCTTATTATTATGGCTCGACATTGCTTGTCCCAGCGAGCATCGCGATTATACTCTTAGCAATCCGCGGCGCCTATTACGCGTTCACCACGTATGGCGGCTTGAAGCATAAACGATATACAATTCTGTACGGTCTGACGGGACTATTTATCCCTGCTTCGTTATCCATCGTTTTAGTAATTTCCGAGGGCGGTTTTGTTACTCTGGAGGATGCAGGTCCATTACTTGATTATTGGGCATTGTTTACGAGCCCCTTAGCTTGGAGTATTGTTGCCCTCAGTTTAACATCTGTTTTATATATTTCCGCCGTGTTTTTAACCTGGTATGCGCAAAAAGCGAAAGACAGGCAGGCAGCAAACCTGCTGCGGAAATATGCGCTTGTCTGGGCGGGGCCGGCGATCATCACCGCTGCCGGCATTATAATTGAAATGAAGAATCATAATCCGGAACATTATGAGCGTTTAGTTGATCTTTGGTGGCTGTTTGGACTGTCGCTGATTTTCTTCGCAGGAACCGTTTATTTACTTTGGCAGCGGATTGCCTATGGGTTTGCCTTTTGGCTGCTGGTCGGTCAGTTCACTCTCGCCTTTTTGGCTTACGGTATTTCCCATTATCCGTATTTAATGTATCCGTACTTAACCATCTATGACAGCTTCACGAACGAGGCGATGGCAACCGCGCTGGTGATTGCGTTTATTGCCGGACTTTGCTTACTGCTTCCGTCGCTGTATCTGTTGCTCAGACTGTTCTTGTTTAACAAGGCCTATGTACAAGGGAATCGAAATGATCATGCCTAAAGGGGGGCATTATTATGTTGGAGCTGGATAAATTCCTCATGTTCTATGCACCGTTTCTGGTGCTGATCGCATCCATTCTAGCGGCGTTCTGGGCCGCACGAAAAGATGATGCCGTGAAAAAATAAAGGTTCAAATAAGGTAACACCGAACCCGTAAAATAAAAGGAAGAAAAGACGTGTGCCCGCACACGTCTTTTCTTATTTCATAATTAAATAAATTGACACATATAACTTTATTCAATAACATAAAATGGTGTTACGATTTATTTGAAAAGTAACACGTTTAAGGCTCGTTTATAGGAGAAACGGATAAATTACCATACTTTACCCCTTTTAAACTAAGTAATTTATCTCGTAAAGTACGGATTGATTGGGCATTCCCGCGAACGACAATCATCTCGAGGCAATTATGGTGATCAAGGTGAAAATGAGTCGTCGCAAGAATCGCATCGTGGTAATCGTGCTGAATCGCGGTCAGTTCACCCATTAGATGGCGTTGATGATGGTCATAAAAGATGAGGAGACAGCCTGCCACCTGAAGGTCATTTTGTTCCCATTTATCTTTGACCAGCTTTTCACGGACCAAATCACGGACGGCTTCCGAGCGGGTTTTATACCCTTTCTCTTCGATTAATTGATCGAAGCTTTCAAGCAAACTTTCTTCCATGGATACGCCAAACCGGCTTAAGTTTTTTGAAGTCAAAGCATTAAGCCTCCTTCCTAATAACGTAACAATATCATAAATATTTTAATAGAAAAAGTGAAAAGGAGAATCGATCATGCACATTCCTGACGGGATCCTAAGTCCCACTATTTTAGCGGCAGGTGCCGTTGTATCTGTTGCTGTACTTGCCAAAAGTGTTCGAGAATCGAAAAACAACCTTGAACAGACGGCAGTTCCGATTATGGGCGTGATGGCTGCCTTTATTTTTGCGGCACAAATGGTGAATTTCCCCCTTTTAGGTGCAGCAGCTTCCGGCCATTTGATGGGGGGAGCACTGGCTGCCTACCTGTTTGGCTTCTGGCCGACGACACTCATTATGACGACCGTGGTCACGATTCAAGCCGTCGTGTTCCAGGACGGAGGAATCAGCGTCCTTGGTATCAATATCCTAAATATGGCGATTCTTGCCCCGCTGTCCGCATCATTGGTTTATAAAATGTTTCAAAAAAGTAAGCTGCCGGTTTCGGTCATGGTCTTTATTGCAGGGTGGGTTTCGGTTGTGGTTACCTCCGTCTTTGCCGCCCTGCAGCTCGGTGCATCACATGTTGTTTCCTATCAGTTGGCACTAAAAACACTTATTCTTTGGCATGCAATTATTGGGATTGGAGAAGGTTTGATCACGGTAGCTGTCGTTCCTTTTGCCCGCCGATCATCCTTTTTCCTGAGAAGAGGGGAGGAGCATTCCTCATGAAAAAACGAATCTATCTTTGGATTATCATATCGTTAGTAATTGCCGGGGCTGTATCTTTACTTGCCTCGGGACATCCGGATGGCTATGAAAAGACAGGAGAACAGCTGGGTTTTATTGATCGGGCAACGTCGTATTTGCAATCCCCGCTGCCTGATTATGCCGTTCCAGGTATGCACACTTGGCTGTCATCCAGTCTTGCCGGAATCATTGGGGTTGCCTTGACATTCCTGTTCTTTCTCATGATTGGTAAATTGGCTGGCAAACGCAAATGATGACACTGCCGAAACCAAGGGTAAAGGTAGTATTGGCACTTTTGATGATTATTCTTGGTGTTTTACCGAAGAATCTTATCATTATTGGGGGAAATCTCATTATCGGAACAACGCTTCTCTTTATTTATCGAATTCCGTTTCACGCGTTCATCAAACAGCTAAAACCAATCGCTTTTTTTATGTTGTTTACGTTTCTCTTTTTCCCCCTTTATGAAGGGGGGCATGGCTGGATAAAGGCACTTCAATACAGCGGCCGTTTGTTGTTTGTTGCTCAGATGCTTACCTTTGTATTTTACCGCTTGGGTGTTCCCGCCTTTTTGCAGGTGTTGGCAGAAATAAGGATTCCGTCGATTTTTATCGAGCTGATGATGTTTACTTTAAGGTTTATGGACGTGTTTCGTACGGAAGTCCGGCAAATGCTGTTAAGTCTTAGGAGTAGAGGTTTCTATACAGGAAATTGGTTTCAAGTAAAGAAGTACTGGGTACTAGGCGGACTGTTAGGAAGCCTGCTGCTGCGTTCTTTTCAACGCTCTGAACGAATATATTTAGGCATGTTAAGTAAGGGCTATAAAGGAGAACGTACATCATTGAAACCAGAAATGATCCCTCGAACCGAATGGCTTCATTGTGTATTGTGGGTCGGCTGTGTTCTCTGCTTGTTTTTTGTAGGAGGAAAGCAATAATGGATATTTTTCGATTTAATGGGGTTTCATACGGCTATACCAAGGACAAGCCCATCTTAAGAGACATCTCCTTTTCAATCCGTGAGGGGCGAAAAACAGCGATCGTCGGTGCAAATGGAGCGGGAAAGTCGACGATTTTGTTTCATTTAAATGGGTTGTATGCCCAGCAGCAAGGGGAGATCTTCTTCCGTGAGCAGAAACTTGATAAGAAATTACGGCGTGAGTTATATAAGCAAGTTGGTATTGTCTTTCAAGACCCTGACGACCAGATTATTTCTTTAACGGTGTCAGATGATATTGCATTTGGCCCTGTTCAGATGGGTATTACCGGCGAAGCCATTAAGAAACGGATAGAAAAATATATTAAATTAGTAGAAATTGAGCATTTACTCTCCGACAATCCATCCGAGCTAAGCTATGGGCAAAAAAAGCACGTCACCGTTGCCGGAGTACTTGCGATGGAGACTGACGTGTTTATTTTAGATGAGCCAATGGCCTTTCTCGACCCCTTAGGAAAGGAACGAATGGCGTCGATTTTGCAGCTGTTGCAAGAGCAGGGTAAGACTGTGATAGTAACTACACATGATATGCAATTTGTTGCAGAATGGGCGGAGGATGTAATCGTGATTCATCAAGGCCAGTGCCTGGGGACGTTCCAGGCTAGAGAACTCTTCGGGCGTCAAGATATTATGAAACAGGCGAATTTAACGCTGCCGCCAATTGTCCAATTAATGACCTCCCTTTGGAAAGGAAAGAAAGAGGAAATGCCGATTCGATTGGATGAAGCAAAAAGATGGTTAGCAGCTATACTATAAAGAGAAATGGAGAGAGCAAATGGGTTCTCTCCATTTTTTTTAGAAATATATAAAAATAATTGACATTCAAACTACTGTTTGAATATGATATAATCAAACAAACATTTGAATGAATAAATTGAACATGATCACTGTTGTGGGTATAAGAATAACAACGTCACATTTGGAAAAAACTAGTCTTATTCGTAACAATTTCGGTTTAGAAAGACAAAAATAAAGTACCTGCGTTATTAGGGTTCTGGGGGGATCAACATGGGTCATCATCACCACCATCATGGTCATTCACACGGCCACTCGCATGGCCATTCACATACAGGCAATAAAAAAGCGTTAATGAGTTCTTTCATTCTAATTGCTGCATTTATGGTTGTCGAGGTCATTGGCGGACTCCTGACAAATAGTTTGGCGCTGCTTTCCGACGCCGGCCACATGCTCAGTGACGCCGCGGCCCTGGGGCTAAGCTTCTTCGCCATTAAACTCGGTGAAAAACAAGTGTCTCAAGAAAAGACCTATGGCTACAAACGATTTGAAATCATTGCTGCTGCCCTAAATGGGTTAACCTTAATGGCCATTTCATTCTTTATTTTTTACGAAGCAATCCAGCGCTTTTTTGCTCCGCCGGAAGTGCAAAGCACGGGGATGCTGATCATTTCGGTCACTGGGTTAATCGTCAACATCATCGCTGCCTGGATTCTTATGCAGGGTGACAAGGATGATAACCTGAATATAAGAAGTGCCTTTTTACATGTTATCGGTGATATGCTCGGGTCAGTCGGCGCCATTATTGCCGCACTGCTCATCATGTTTTTCGGCTGGGGCATTGCCGATCCGATTGCAAGCGTTATTGTTGCCGCCTTAATCCTTATCAGCGGGTACCGCGTCACGAAGGATTCCTTCCATATTCTAATGGAGGGTGCCCCAACGCAAATCGATATTGATCAAGTGAAAGCGGCGCTTGGCAGGATACCGCTCGTTAAGGAAGTTCATGATCTTCATATATGGACGATAACCTCCGGATATCCAGTTTTAAGCTGCCATCTTACCATCTCTGATGAAGGAGTTCACGATGAAATCCTGTCGCAATCGCAGCGGATTCTTCATGATGAATTCCATATCGAACACAGCACCATCCAAGTCGAAAAAGAAACAAACGGCTGCCCAAGTCCGCACGGTACATGTAACTAACAAAGTAAAGGAAAAAAGACATCCTCAAAAGAGATGTCTTTTTTCAGTTTCCATTAAATCTAGATATCATTTAATAGAGATCAATTTTGAAATAGGAGAAATCTCACAATAAATATCCAAATATTGTAGATTATAAAGGCGTGTGCGTGTTAGAATGATTTTAATATTTAAATATTTTAGGAGGATTGTTATTTTTGAAAGCGTTGTCTCGCTATTTGCTAATCTTTTTACTGCTATTTTCTAGTGTTGGGTCTTTCATTCATGGGAAATCTGTTTACGCAGCGACGGCTGTTAAAGGATCTATTACCCTTCCGTTTAAGCCGAATGATACAGCCGTTGACCCGAATAAACCTGTGATTTATGCGACAAAACTGGGAAGTAAGACACTCTATGCAGTTAATTTTTCAACAGGAGAGATTAAATCTCTTAACCTGCCATACCCGGCAGAAAGATTAGATTTTAATCATAATAAGCTTTATGTTACTCAGCTTAAAATGAGCCATGATACCTACAATCAAGGCCCTTATTCTGGCGCAATTGCAGAGGTAGATCCTAGTAATTTTACCATAAGTAATGTATTGGATATTAATCAAGACCCATACGACATCGCTGTAGACAACTATGGATACATTTATATTTCACCTGGTTCAGGACAGTGGGATGATTTAAAAGTATATTCGATGAAGGATAAAAAGAGATTGTTCAAACTGCACCATACCCAGCTACATCCATGTATGAAAGAACGAATATCTTTTTTAATGCAGAAACATCGAAAATTTACTCAAATGAGACAACCGGAAGTCCTTTAGATATTGAGGCGTATGAAGTCGTAAATGGGGTCATCCAAAATCACTATGATTCTCCTTATCATGGGGATTATAATCTCGGTATTACCGGTAAAATTTCTCCTGATGGAACGAGCATATACAATACTGGCGGGGTTGTATTTGAACTAGCTACATATAAATCAGGGGACATGAATTACCGTTTTTCTTTCGGGAAAAAATACAATGATTATGAGTTTAGTCAAGAGCAGGGATTAACCTTTGCCGCCAGTACGACCACCGGAATTGACGTCTATCAATATGATACAAAAACGTTTTTATACTCCTTAAGAAAAGATTTAAATGTCCAAAAGCTTCATATTCAAAACGGGATTTTGGTAACTATTAATCAAGATAGCAGCGGAAATTATTTTATCGAGACAATGAATGCGGATACGCCGCCATCATCAGGTGTACCGGAAATACCTGGTATCCCGGATCCGGTGGGAACCCTTAATAATCTTGGTTTTAAACCAAATGATACGGCCATGGATCCGAACAATCCGGTAATTTATATGACTAAAATGGGAAGTAAAACGGTTTATGCGGTTAATATTTCTACAGGCGAAATCAAATCATTAGCACTTCCATACCCTGCAGAAAGGCTGGAGCTTTATAAAAATAAACTGTATGTAACACAACATAAAATGACCCATCAATATGTAGCCTCTAAACTAATCGGAGCCATCGCTGAGGTTGACATACAAACATTTAAATTAACTAAGGTCATCGATGTTGACGCGGATCCTTATGATATTGCAATTGATCAAAATGGCTATATTTATATCGCGCCAGGTTCCGACCAGTGGGAGGATATGAAAGTTTATTCTCTGGCAACGGGAGGAGAAATACCAAACACGTATATTGCCAATATGCGGGCATGGTCCTACCTCTATTTCAATCCTGAATCATCCAAGATTTATTCCATTTCAACGGATACAAGCCCAAGGGATGTGGATGCATTTGAAGTGGAAAATGGGATAATAAAAAGGAACTACAATTCTCCCTATCATGGCGACTATCCGTTAGAGCCTTTTGCCAAAATAACACCAGATGGTCAAAGGATGTACAATAATAGCGGTGTTGTCTTTGACCTTGCGATGTATCAGACGGGTGATTTGACCTATGCCTTTAAACTAGAAAGAAAATACACTGATTATGAATTCAGCTTACAGGACCAATTGACATTTGCTGCTAGAGTAGACGGCGGAATCGATGTCTATGAATATAATACGAATAAATATTTGTATACGATTAAAAAAGAGGCAACTGTCGAAAAACTTCATCTTCAAAACGGGAAATTGACGGCCGTTTCTACTGATAGCTCTGGAAAATATAATATTATTACCATGGATACAAAAACCCAAGGGACACCGGATACACCAAGTAACCCGGAGACACCGACTGATCCGGGAACTCCAAGCACACCTATACCACCAAAGGCAGTACAATATCTGGAAGGTGCAATCTTCACGTGGAATGATGAAATAGAGGAATTCGACTATTATGATCATTTGACAGATGGCGCCCAAAAAGTTCCTTTAGACAGTATCTTCGGCTTTCACTTTGATCAAAAGGTGGAAGTGAATGACGAATCAGGAATAATTATTAAAGGACCAGGTGGCATTGTTGACACATTTAGTTGGGTTTCCGATGATGGCTTATTCATTGCTGCTGACGTTTTAAATGGGACTACAGCCTACACCCTTACTATTAAGAAGGATGCCTTATCTGGTCCTCAAGGACAAAGCTTAGCAAATGATATTATTATCAAGTTTACAACTGCCTCTAACTGGGAGTTTTACTATGGTAAGTGGCATTTCTATGACCCGGCTATCGGAGATTATGCCACAGGCTGGAAAGACATTTCAGGAACCCGCTACTATTTTAACCATGCAGGCGAAATGCTAACGGGCTGGCAAAAGATAAATAGTATTTGGTACTACTTTGCAGGCAGTGGCGCGATGCAAAAGGGCTGGCTGAAATTAGGTACTACTTGGTATTACCTGGATGCCAGTGGTGCGATGAAAACGGGCTGGTTAAAACAAGGAACGACCTGGTATTACTTAGACGGCAGCGGCGCGATGAAAACGGGCTGGTTAAAACAAGGAACAACTTGGTATTACTTAGACGGAAGCGGCTCGATGAAGTCAGGCTGGTTAAAGTTAGGTACGACTTGGTATTATCTAAACAGCAGCGGCGCGATGAAAACCGGCTGGCTCCAATTAGGGAAAGACTGGTACTACCTATACAGCAGCGGTGCCATGGCCTACAACACAAAAATCGGCGGCTATAGACTGGGCGCGAATGGAGCATGGATACGCTAGAAAACCTATTAGGATGAGTCGACTTATCGTACACATCCTAACAGGTTTTTTTTTTGCATTTTTCTTTATCTCTCATAATTGTTTGGTAAAATGTTCTTTATTCGTTAAAAATAAAATGAACAACAATTTTGAGGGGGAAACCTGTTGAAAAAGACAGTCAATCCGCCGGACAAGCGTTTCAAAATCGCGCATAGGGAAGCTCTTATGGGAGTGGTCCTTGTCATCATCAATTTCATTTGGTGGTATGGTTTTGCATATGGTCTCGGTTCGGATCAAGTTGAAAATTATACATATATTGCTGGGTTACCAGCCTGGTTCTTTTACAGCTGTGTCGTTGGATCAATCGTTATGATAATTCTCGTGATTCTAACGGTGAAATTTTTATTTAAAGAAGTTCCTTTTGAAGAGGAAGAGGGGGACATCAAGTGAATTGGCCAGTGATTACCCCGTTACTCATTTTCTTACTTATTATTTTTGCTGTTGGCTTTTGGTCGCATAAATTTGTCCTTAAATCCAATTCGTTCATCGAAGAATACTTCTTAGGTGAACGGCAGATGGGCGGGTTTATTCTGGCGATGACCATGGTGGCAACCTATGGCAGTGCCAGCAGCTTTATCGGCGGTCCGGGTATCGCCTATACGAAAGGATTAGGCTGGGTTCTGCTGGCCATGGCCCAGCTGGCAACCGGTTATTTTACGTTAATGGTGCTTGGGAAAAAATTTGCCATTGTGGCTCGGCAATATAAGGCGATTACACTTATTGATTTTTTGAAGGAGCGCTATAAAAGTAAAACGGTTGTCATCGTATCTGCGGCAAGTATCATCATCTTCCTTTTTTCATCGATGACTGCCCAGTGGATTGGCGGAGCGCGGCTCGTTGAATCGTTAACAGGCCTGCCGTATACGACTGCCTTATTGATCTTTGCTTTTTCCGTCCTCGTCTTTGTTATTGTCGGTGGCTTCCGGGCTGTCGCCTTAACCGATGCTGTCCAGGGTGTCGTAATGTTCGTGGGAACGCTGATTCTGCTGATTGCTACCATTAAAGCCGGGGGCGGAATCCCGAAGATCATTTCCGATTTAGCAGCGGAAAATCCTAATTTAATCACTCCCTTTGGTGCTAATCGGGAGCTCACTCCCGCCTATGTTTCTTCCTTTTGGATTTTAGTGGGAATCGGGGTGGTTGGCCTGCCGCAAATAACGGTACGAGCGATGTCCTATAAAAACTCTAAAGCAATGCACAGCGCCATCATTATTGGAACGATTGTGGTCGGTTTCATCATGCTGGGGATGCATCTGATTGGCGTTTTTGCAAGGCCGGTCCTTCCTGGAGTTGAAATCGGTGATACTGTCATGCCGCTGTTATCGATGAAGGTGCTGCCGCCGTTTGTCGCTGGAATTGTTCTAGCTGCACCGATGGCCGCCATTATGTCGACAGTTGATGCCCTGCTGATTTTAGTAAGCTCCGCACTTGTTAAAGATGTTTACTTAAATTACATCAAGCCTTATGCTAAAGAGGACCATGTCAAAAAAGTCAGTTTTAGTGTAACAGCCATTATTGGTATTCTGGTTATTCTGCTGGCGTTGAGTCCGCCTGATCTAATCGTCTGGCTAAATTTATTCTCATTTGGCGGTCTGGAGTCCGTCTTTATCTGGCCGGTCGTGTTAGGATTGTATTGGAGTAAGGGAAATAAATACGGGGCGATTACTTCGATGATTCTAGGAATGGGGTCTTATATACTATTAGATCGTTTTTATCCTAATCCATTCGGGGTGCATACCGTTGTCATGCCGATTGTTCTATCACTTCTAGGATTTATTGCGGTTAGTCTAATGTCCCAAAAAGCAGGCTCTATCTTGAAAGGTACACCCGCTCAATGATATTTTTGTTGCAATTTTATTGATAAATTTCTAGAATGAATGAACAGAAATCTTTAAATAAGGTGGGTGCCCAATGATAGGAGTTATGCAATTTTTATCGGCGCTAATTTTGCCAGGGATACTAGTCTTACTTTTTACACGTGTCACCTATAATCGTCTGATCGGTCTTGCCTTAACGATTGCCCTGATTGCAGCGTCTGCCTATAAAGGATATACAAATACCTTGGTGCTCATCGTCATCGATGCATTCTCGTTAACCGCCGGCTTCTGGCTGGCGGCAAAGATGAAACCGCGAGCCGTGAAAGGCAGCTAGTATCCCTTTCAAGTCTGTCCATTAATTGGCAGGCTTTTTGTTTTTTTAGTTCTGTTGATTGGAGCGGAAGGCGCGAGACTCCTGCGGGAGGACGGGGCAGGGGAGACCCCGCAGTCGCTTTAGCGACGAGGAGGCTCCCCGGACCGCCCGCGGAAAGCGAAGCGACTGGAGCGCAATCAACAGACATATTTAACAAAGTCTAAAAAAATCGAATACTAGTTCGCATATTATTGGTTTGTTTTTGGCTGAATGTGGTAGAATATGAATATGAAATTAAGAGAATACACTTTTCGGTTGTCATCCCGTCCACTACAAAGTTTTTCCAGCTGTTAAGTGATTTTTTATAACGGGAGGAAATGAATGGTGAAAGACCAATTTGAATTAGTTTCAAAATACACGCCGCAAGGTGACCAGCCAGAGGCCATCCGCCAATTAGTAGAAGGTATCCGGCAGAATAAACGCCATCAAACGCTGCTTGGCGCCACTGGTACGGGTAAGACATTTACCGTTTCAAATGTGATTAAAGAGGTAAACAAACCTACACTAGTCATTGCCCATAACAAAACGTTGGCCGGTCAGCTGTATAGCGAGTTCAAGGAGTTTTTTCCGAACAATGCGGTCGAGTATTTTGTCAGCTACTATGATTACTATCAGCCAGAAGCCTATGTGCCACAGACAGATACATTTATTGAAAAAGATGCCAGCATCAACGACGAGATTGATAAACTGCGCCACTCGGCCACCTCTTCCTTATTTGAACGGAAAGACGTAATCATCATCGCCAGTGTTTCCTGTATCTACGGTCTCGGTTCGCCGGAAGAATACCGCGAAATGGTGCTGTCCCTCCGGACTGGCATGGAAATTGAGCGCAATAAGCTGCTGCACCGCCTCGTCGATATCCAATATGAACGAAATGATATTGATTTCAAACGGGGAACCTTCCGCGTCCGCGGCGATGTCGTCGAGATTTTCCCGGTTTCCCGGGATGAGCATTGCATGCGTGTCGAATTCTTCGGCGATGAAATTGACCGCATTCGCGAAGTCGATGCCCTTACTGGTGAAATTATGGGTGAACGCGAACATGTGGCCATTTTCCCAGCATCCCACTTCGTTACAAGGGAAGAGAAAATGCGTGTCGCGATTGAGAATATTGAAAAAGAACTCGAAGAACGACTGGCCGTGCTTCGAGCAGAAGATAAATTGCTTGAAGCACAGCGGATTGAGCAGCGCACCCGCTACGATCTGGAAATGATGCGCGAAATGGGTTTCTGTTCAGGGATTGAGAATTACTCACGCCACCTGACATTAAGACCTGCCGGTTCCACACCGTATACCTTGCTGGATTATTTTCCGGAAGACTTCCTGATGATTATCGACGAATCGCACGTCACCCTGCCTCAGGTCAGAGGAATGTTCAATGGGGACCAAGCGCGGAAACAGGTACTTGTGGACCATGGATTCCGTCTGCCGTCAGCACTAGACAACCGGCCGCTCACCTTTGATGAATTTGAAAAGCACGTACACAATGCCATTTTTGTATCTGCTACACCTGGTCCGTATGAGCTGGAGCATACTCCGGATATGATTCAACAAATCATCCGCCCGACCGGCCTGCTTGATCCAACCATCGAAGTCCGTCCAATTGAAGGTCAAATCGATGACTTGATCGGTGAAATTCAGGAACGTGTGAAGAAAAATGAACGGGTACTTGTTACGACACTGACGAAAAAAATGTCTGAAGACTTAACCGACTATCTGAAGGAAATCGGTATTAAAGTGCAATACTTACATTCGGAGGTCAAGACGCTTGAGCGGATTGAAATTATCCGTGAGCTCCGCCTTGGGAAATATGACGTTCTCATTGGAATCAACTTACTCCGTGAAGGCCTGGATATACCAGAGGTTTCGCTTATTACCATACTTGATGCGGACAAAGAGGGATTCCTCCGCTCCGAGCGTTCCCTGATCCAAACGATTGGCCGGGCCGCCCGGAATGCTAACGGCCATGTAATCATGTATGCCGACCGCATAACCGATTCGATGGAAAAGGCGATCAGCGAGACGAAGCGGCGCCGCGAGATTCAAGAGGAATATAATGAAAAGCATGGCGTAACCCCTCAGACGATCCAAAAAGAAATCCGCGATGTCATTCGCGCGACACATGCTGCCGAGGAGCAGGAAGAGTATACACCGGCTTCATCATTCAGCAAGATGAACAAGAAAGAGAAAGAAAAACTTATTGCGACAATGGAAAAAGAAATGAAAGCCGAAGCCAAAGCGCTTAATTTTGAACGCGCTGCCGAGCTTCGTGACTTACTTTTGGAATTAAAAGCGGAAGGATGACGTACAGATGGCGATGGAGAATTTAATTGTAAAAGGCGCCAGAGCCCACAACTTGAAAAATATTGATGTCACCATTCCGAGAGATAAGCTTGTTGTTGTAACGGGACTTTCCGGTTCAGGAAAGTCCTCGCTTGCGTTCGATACCATTTATGCAGAAGGCCAGCGCCGTTATGTCGAATCACTTTCGGCATATGCAAGGCAATTCCTCGGCCAGATGGATAAGCCCGACGTCGATGCGATTGAGGGCCTCTCCCCGGCGATTTCGATAGATCAGAAAACAACAAGCCGCAATCCGCGTTCAACCGTCGGAACGGTGACTGAAATCTATGATTACTTACGATTATTATACGCAAGGGTTGGACATCCAACCTGTCCGATTCACCATATCGAAATCTCCTCACAAACGATTGAGCAGATGGTCGACCGAATTCTTGAATACCCGGAACGAACGAAAATGCAAATCCTAGCCCCGGTTATATCCGGGAGAAAAGGAACGCATGTGAAAGTCTTCGAAGATGTGAAGAAACAAGGCTTTGTCCGGGTTCGCGTTGATGGGGAAATGATGGATCTTGGCGATGAGATTGAACTGGAAAAGAATAAAAAGCACTCGATTGAAGTCGTAGTTGACCGGATTGTCGTTAAGGAAGGAATCGCTGCCAGAGTGGCGGATTCACTTGAAACAGCACTGAAGCTGGGCGAAGGCAAGGTCATCGTCGACGTCATTGGTGAGGAAGAGCTGCTGTTTAGCGAAAATCATGCTTGTCCGATTTGCGGATTTTCCATTGGTGAGCTTGAACCGCGGATGTTTTCTTTCAACAGTCCATTCGGGGCCTGCCCGGAGTGTGACGGGCTCGGTTCCAAGCTTGAAGTCGATGTCGATCTTGTGATACCAAATAAGGATTTAACCCTAAAGCAGCATGCGATTGCCCCATGGGAGCCGACAAGTTCACAATATTACCCGCAGCTCTTGGAGGCGGTCTGTAACCATTTCGGAGTGGATATGGACGTACCTGTCAAGGATATTCCTGAGCATCTTTTGGAAAAAGTGCTCTACGGCTCCGGACGTGAAAAAGTTTATTTCCGCTATGAGAACGACTTTGGACAAATCCGCGAGGGGCATATTGAATTTGAAGGCGTCATCCGCAATGTCGAGCGCCGGTTTAAAGAGACGAGCTCTGACTATATCCGTGAACAAATGGAAAAATACATGGGCCAGAAGCCATGTCCAACCTGCAAAGGCTTTCGTTTGAAAAAAGAAACGTTAGCTGTTTTGATTGACGGCCGCCACATTGCCAAAGTGACGGACCTTTCGATCGAAGAAGCCTATCAATTTTTCTCGGAATTACACCTGTCGGAAAAAGAAATGCAAATTGCCAAGCTGATTTTTCGTGAAATTCAAGAGCGCCTTGGCTTCTTAATCAATGTCGGTCTTGATTATTTAACGCTTAGCCGAATGGCCGGTACTTTATCAGGCGGGGAAGCACAGCGGATTCGTTTAGCGACGCAGATTGGTTCGCGTTTAACAGGTGTGATGTATATCTTGGATGAGCCGTCCATCGGTCTTCATCAGCGTGATAACGACCGGTTAATTGGAACACTGAAAAGCATGCGCGATATTGGCAACACCTTGATTGTCGTTGAACATGACGAAGATACGATGCTCGCCGCCGATTATTTGATTGATATCGGCCCTGGTGCCGGTATCCACGGTGGAGAAGTGGTCTCCGCCGGAATACCTGCAGAAGTAATGGCGGACCCGAATTCGCTGACAGGCCAATATTTGTCAGGGAAGAAGTTTATTCCACTGCCGCTTGAACGCCGCAAGCCGGATGGCCGCTATATTGAAATCAAGGGCGCATCGGAAAATAATTTGAAAAATGTGAACGTGAAGTTTCCACTCGGCGTATTCACCGCCGTAACCGGTGTGTCCGGCTCTGGAAAAAGTACGCTCATTAACGAGATACTTCATAAATCACTGGCGCAAAAGCTTAACCGTGCCAAAACAAAGCCGGGGGAACACAAGAGTATCAAGGGAATTGAATACTTAGAAAAAGTTATCGATATTGATCAGTCGCCAATCGGGCGAACACCGCGTTCTAATCCGGCTACGTATACCGGTGTATTTGATGATATCCGCGATGTGTTTTCAGCAACGAATGAAGCAAAGGTCCGCGGGTACAAAAAGGGCCGCTTCAGCTTTAATGTCAAGGGCGGACGCTGTGAAGCCTGCCGCGGTGATGGGATTATCAAGATTGAAATGCACTTTTTGCCTGATGTCTATGTTCCGTGCGAAGTGTGCCATGGGAAACGCTACAACCGGGAAACATTAGAGGTAAAATACAAAGGGAAAAGCATTTCCGATATTCTTGATATGACTGTTGAAGCGGCTGTAGAATTTTTCGAAAACATTCCAAAAATCAGCCGCAAACTTCAAACGATTTTGGATGTCGGACTTGGCTATGTGAAACTTGGCCAGCCTGCAACGACGCTGTCCGGAGGCGAAGCCCAGCGCGTGAAGCTTGCATCGGAACTTCACCGACGTTCGACCGGGAAGACCTTCTACATTTTGGATGAGCCGACAACCGGGCTGCATGTGGATGACATTTCCCGTTTGCTAGTTGTGCTGCAGCGTCTAGTGGAAAATGGCGACACTGTTTTAGTCATTGAGCATAACCTTGATGTCATTAAAGCAGCCGATTACCTCGTCGACCTTGGTCCAGAGGGAGGAGACAAAGGCGGAACAATTGTTGGGACTGGAACACCGGAGAAGATTGCAGAAACCCCTGCGTCATATACCGGAAAATACTTAAAGCCAATCCTCGCTCGGGATCGAGAACGAATGAAACAGCTAATTGCTGATAAAAGTACTGTAAAAGCATAAATTTAGGAGAAGGGCCGGATGAAATCCGGCTCTTTTGTACTTCATATGGAGTAGAAAAATATGGTCTTCTTTGTCTATTTTAATTTTATAGAAACTTTTTCCTTTTCAGTTCGTAGATAAGAGATAGAGGTGATGAACGAAATGGAAACAAGAAAAGTCCTTTCAAGTTTGTGTTATTTCAGCATTTTTTTCGCCGGGTTTATTTTTCCGCTCGCCGTCTTTATTGCTACCGGTGATGAGGCGACAAAAGTGCACGCCAAGAAATCGTTATTATCCCATTTAATTCCGCTGATCCCGACACCGCTGATTGTATTTGCAGTGTTTTATGACTTTACCAATATTCAAGATACAGTTCCGGCGTTTACGGTCATTAGCATTGTTGTTCTTGTCATCATTTGGATTGTTGTTGTGATTTGGAACATTGTCAAAGGCGTAAAGGTCCTCCTGGCTGAATAAGCTAGTAGAAGGAAAAAATTATATCTGAGGTGGAAAAGATGAAAGAGGAAAAAAAACGGATTCTGCAAATGGTTGAAGAAGGAAAACTAAGGGCTGACGAGGCATTAGCGCTGCTCGATGAACTGGAAAAGGCACAGGAAACGATGGAGCAAAAGCAGGAACAAATGGTGAACGAGCTTTCAACCGCTGTACAGTTTGATGAAGCAAAAAAAGAAGACCCATTCCAAACGAAAACCCAATCAACAAAAGATAAGATTTTTGAGTTTGTTGATTCCGCATTGAAAAAAATTAAAGACTTTGATTTTGACTTAAACTTCGGCCAATCCGTTGATATCTCCCATATTTTCCAACACGGTGAAGTGGATTTAAAAGATATGGACATCGATGTTGCCAATGGTTCCGTGAAGCTCGCTGCTTGGGAGCAGCCGGACGTAAGGATAGAGTGCCAGGCAAAGGTATACCGGGTGGACAATCAGGATCAGGCGCGGCAAAACTTTCTCCGCGATGTGCACTTTACAGTTGAACACCAAAAATTGCGGTTTAGCACACAGCAAAAGTGGATGAAGGTGGAGGCTATCATTTATGTGCCAAAAGCGCAATATGAACGCGTCCGTATTCGCATGTTTAATGGCGGTGTTACCGGTGAAGGAATGAATGTCCATGACCTTCGGGTAAAAACAGCAAATGGAAAAATAAGCCTTCATCAGATCAATGGAAAAAAGGCAGAGGTGGAAACGGCAAACGGGAAAATATCGGTTGTCGGCAGTCAAATTGATGAGGTGGAAACCGAGACCATTAACGGTGCGATTCAACTTGATGGCGACTTTAGAAAGGTAGAAGCAGAGTCGTTCAACGGAAATATCAGCGCAAATCTGCAGGGAAATCGTTCCGAATGGGTTCAAGTAAAAGCGACCACGGGAGGCATTGACCTATTTGTCCCGGAGGCATTGCCGGTTAATGGTGAACTCAAGACCAATCTTGGCGGTTTTAATCTTAATCTAACCGGTGTCCAGGTGCTTGAGGAGAAGAGTGAAATGATTCAGAAGTTGCTTCGCTTCCAATCGGTTAACCATCCTGATAAAATGATGAGAATCTATGCCGATACGAAAACAGGCTCAATCACGGTTCATAAATCACACGAAGCCTAAATAGGAGACGTTTAAAAGATGAGATGGCTGATTGGATGTTTGATAAATGCTGTTTTGTTCATGGCGCTTGCGGGCTATTTTCACGACAGCTTTCAATTAACAGGATTTTGGGCCGCATTTCAGGCAAGTATTTTATTATCTATCTTAAATGTACTCGTGCGCCCGCTCCTCATTTTATTAACCCTGCCTGTAACGCTTTTAACAATGGGGCTGTTCTTGTTTGTGATCAACGCGATTACACTTGAATTGACCGATTATTTGATGGGCGATAGCTTTGAAATCAACGGCTTTGGCATGGCACTATTCTTCGCTGTTTTGATGTCACTTGTCAACATCATGATTCAAAAAACGATTCTGGAGCCGTCAAGGAACAAGAAGAATTAACACAAAAAGGTGCGAACCATTTCCATGTGGTCTGCACCTTTTTCACTTTTTGAACAACTTCCATTTGGTTCTTTTTCAAAAAATGCTAAAATAAGAGGAAATGAATTTTTTAGATGATAAAATCCGTTGAGGAGGAAGCTTCTTGTCTAAAGTACGTACCAAAGATATATTGGAGAAATTTAAGCTTGAATTGGTCAGTGGTGAGGAGGGAATTGATCGTCCAATCACCACAAGTGATATATCCCGGCCGGGAATTGAAATAGCAGGTTATTTTGAATTTTATCCTGCAGAACGAATCCAGCTGTTAGGAAAGACGGAACTATCATTTTTCGAAGAGCTGCCTGAAGGGGAACGCATTTCCCGAATGGAACGGTTATGCACGGATATCACGCCGGCGATTATCGTCACAAGGGGTATTGAAGTGCCGGTGGAGTTAGTTGAAGCAGCTGAGAGGGAATCTGTGCCTGTCTTACGGACAAGCATGAAAACGACTCGATTTTCAAGCCGTCTCACCAATTATTTAGAGAGTAAACTAGCACCGACTACGGCAGTTCATGGCGTATTGGTCGATGTGTATGGCATTGGCGTGCTTATTACCGGAAAAAGCGGGGTGGGTAAAAGTGAAACCGCGCTCGAGCTTGTGAAACGAGGCCACCGCCTTGTTGCCGATGATTGTGTGGAAATCCGGCAGGAAGACCAGGATACATTAGTTGGGACATCACCAGATTTAATTGAGCATTTATTAGAAATCCGCGGCTTAGGGATAATCAACGTAATGACATTATTCGGAGCAGGCGCTGTCCGGAGCAATAAGCGGATCACGCTGATTATGGATTTGGAAATCTGGGATTCCAAAAAGCAATACGACCGCCTTGGTTTAGATGAGGAAAAAGTGAAGATCATTGACACGGAGGTCACTAAGCTGACTGTGCCTGTTCGTCCAGGACGAAACCTGGCTGTAATAATCGAAGTAGCGGCGATGAATTTCCGTCTCAAAGGAATGGGTGTGAATGCGGCACAGCAATTTACCGAGCGGCTTGCTGATGTGATTGAAGATGGAGAACGCGAAGAACTGTAAGGGGGAGAAGAGAGAATGAACGAAACGATTCAGCCGCTAAACCCAATTGCCTTTTCACTTGGTCCGATTGATGTGCACTGGTATGGGATTATTATCGGCTCAGGTTTAGCGTTGGCACTGTTTTTGGCCATTAGAGAAGGAAATCGCCGAGGGCTCCCGAACGATACGTTTGCTGATTTGATGTTATGGGCGATTCCGATTGCGATTATTTCGGCGCGGATTTATTATGTGATTTTTGAATGGGAGTATTATGTCAATCATCCGGCAGACATACCGAAGATTTGGAACGGCGGGATTGCCATCCACGGGGCATTGATTGGTTCCGTTATAACAACGATTATTTTTGCAAAAAAGCGCGGCGTTTCTTTTTGGAAAATTGCCGACATTGCCGCCCCAAGTATTATTCTAGGTCAGGCGATCGGCCGCTGGGGCAATTTTATGAACCAGGAAGCCCATGGTGGGGAAGTCACGAGGTCGTTCCTCGAAAACTTGCATTTACCAGACTTTATTATCAATCAAATGTATATCAATGGAACCTATTATCATCCAACCTTTTTATATGAATCCATTTGGGATTTTATCGGCTTTTTCCTATTAATTTTCCTTCGCCGCGTGAATTTCCGCCGTGGCGAGCTATTCCTTTCCTATGTCATTTGGTATTCTGTCGGCCGCTTTTTCGTTGAAGGACTGCGGACGGATAGTTTAATGCTTGGCAGTCTGAGGATGGCGCAGACCATTTCGATTGCCCTAATTGTTGTGGCAGCAGCGATCATTATCTATCGCCGGATGAAACAGCCATCAGAAGTGCGCTATTTAGATCAAAGTAATTAAGAAAAGCGTAAGCGCCCTGGTCAGCGGCGTATGGCCTCCTCGAAAAATTAATTCTTATATTGTAAAAAAGGAGTTTGGGGAAATGTTAGTAAACTCAATAAAAAAGGGGTTACTTGTCGGTCTAAAGACAACCTGGACATTAGGAAAAGTGATTTTTCCTGTTACCCTGATTGTGGCAGTGCTGCAATATACACCAGTCCTGCCATGGGTGATGAAAATGATTTCCCCGATAATGGAACTGATTGGTCTGCCAGGAGATGCGGCAATACCGCTCGTCCTTGGAAATTTTCTTAACCTTTATGCCGGCATTGGTGCGATTCTCACGCTAGATTTCTCGGTAAAAGAAGTATTTATCTTAGCCGTGATGCTGTCCTTTTCCCATAATTTATTCATCGAATCCTCTGTGGCGATGAAAGCGGGCGTGAAGCTGTGGGTCGTCTTGGTCACAAGGCCGGGGCTGGCACTCCTTTCCGCGATCGTCATTAATCTTGTCTGGCATGGAGGCGGGGAGAAAGCAAAGTATGGCTTGATTCAATCAAGTTCTGTCCAACCAGAGGGAGTCGCCGGCATCATTGTAGAGGCAGTGCAAAAAGCGGGGCTTGGCATCTTTCAGCTCGCCATCATTGTCATCCCGCTTATGGTTGTGATACAAATATTAAAAGATTTACACTGGTTAAACAAGTTTTCAAAAACGATGACTCCAGTAACGAAAACGCTTGGGATGAAGGAAAATACCTCGACGACGATGGCTGCCGGTTTATTATTTGGCCTGGCCTATGGTGCAGGTGTCATGATCCAAGCCGTGAAAGAAGATGGAGTCAGCCAAAAGGATATTACCCTGGCATTTATTTTTCTAATGGCCTGTCATGCGGTGGTTGAAGATACGTTAATCTTTGTGCCGCTTGGCATCCCCGTCCTGCCGCTGTTTTTAATCCGTCTCGGGGTAGCCATTGTATTAACTTTAGTGGTAGGTATGATTTGGAAACGCTCGGGGATGGTGAAAAGAAAGGATGCAACCTATGAACAACAAAATCACGACAATTCTCTTTGATTTAGATGGGACGTTAATTGATACGAATGAATTAATTATATCGACTTATTTGCATACACTTGAAAAATATTATCCTAGCAAGTACAGCCGTGAGGATGTTTTGCCGTTTATGGGCCCAACCCTGCACGAAGCCTTTAGTACCGTAGATCCGGATCGTGTGGAGGAGATGATTGTCGAGTACCGCACATTTAATCTCGCTAACCATGATGCACTCGTGAAAGAATTTGAAGGTGTGTTTGAGACGATTCAAACTTTATTCGAAAAAGGCTACAAACTTGGCATCGTCACCACGAAACGTCATGATGTTGCCTTGAAGGGGCTGCGTCTGACAAATCTTGATCAGTTTTTTGAGGTCGTGGTCGCTCTTGATCATGTAACAAAGGTCAAGCCTGATCCGGAGCCAATTTTTCATGCGCTTGAGCAAATAGATGCTGCACCAGAGGAAACGCTCATGGTCGGCGATAATTACCATGATATATTAGCCGGAAAAAATGCCGGTACGAAAACAGCTGGTGTCGCTTGGTCCATCAAAGGCCGAGAGTATATTGCAAAATACGAACCCGATTACATCCTTGACCACATGCAAGACTTATTAAATATCCTCGGAGAGTGAGAATATGAGGAATACGACCCGTTACCCGGTCACAGGAGCGAACTCCCTATGGCACGTTTACAAAACCGTGCCGTTTTGGAAAGTAGTGAAAAATTTTATAGTCATCCAGCTCGCCCGTTATACGCCCTTTTTGGGAATGAAGAATTGGCTTTACCGTGTGTTTTTAGGACTGAAGGTTGGCGAGCATACCTCATTTGCCTTAATGGTCATGCTCGATGTGATGTTTCCGGAAAAAATCACTGTCGGCCGCAATACGGTCATCGGCTACAATACGACGATTCTTGCCCATGAGTATTTAATTAAAGAATACCGGCTTGGTCCAGTCTCGATTGGCAGCGAAGTCATGATCGGCGCAAACTCCACGATTCTCCCCGGGGTGACAATTGGTGATGACGCGATTGTCTCGGCCGGGACACTTGTTCATAAGGATGTTCCCGCTGGGGCATTCGTCGGCGGAAATCCGATGCGTGTCATCTACACGAAGGAACAAATGGCTGAGCGCTGGGCGGATGATCCGATATATGGTGTAGAAAAAGAAATTACTTGAGCTCGGTTTTTTATAAAACTGGGCTCTTTTTTCATATGATAAAGTGGTTTCCTATAAAAAGGTAGTGTAACTGGTTTGGCGGAATTCCTGACAAAACCCGCGGAATAAATTCAAATTCTCGCGGAATAATGCTAAAGGTACGCGGAATCCACCGACTGTATTTAACGATACCTGTCATCGGAAGTTTTTTTCATTGACGAAACGATCACCAAGGGGTAAACTACTAATTATTAACTTTAACTCACTACCAATTTAGCAGACTAAAGCAAAATGAAAAAGGGTGAACACATTGAGTCGCTTGTTTATGTTTGAAAAGCCTTTAGGGATGCGTGACACGCTGCCGGAATTATATGAGAAGAAACATCGCGTTCGTTCTGTCATGGCAGAAACGATAAAGCTTTGGGGCTACCAATTTATCGAAACTCCGGCGCTTGAATACTACGAAACCGTTGGAGCGGCCTCAGCCATTGCTGACCAGCAGCTCTTTAAATTACTTGATAAAGAAGGTCATACACTTGTGCTCAGGCCGGACATGACCTCACCAATCGCCCGTGTAGCAGCATCGAAACTGCTGGACGAGGATTTGCCTGTTAGATTAGCCTACTCCGCTAATGTATTCCGAGCCCAGCAGCGCGAAGGGGGCCGGCCGGCAGAGTTTGAACAAATCGGTATTGAATGCTTGAATGAAGATACCGTTTCATGCGACGGCGAAGTCATTGCCCTGCTGATTTCCTCTTTAAAAAAGGCAGGACTCACAGAATTTCAAGTTTCAGTCGGTCATGTTGGCTTTGCACAAGAGCTATTTATGCAAATCCTCGGGACAAACGGCCGAGCCCATGCATTAAGGAAATTTTTATATGAAAAAAATTATGTCGGCTACCGCGAGCATGTGAATTCTCTCCAGCTATCATCGATTGATAAGCAAAGATTGTTGCAGCTTCTTCAATTAAGAGGCGGGGAAGAAGTCATCGGCCAGGCACTTGACATTATTGAAAATGATAAAGGTAAGCAAGCTATCCTTGAGCTGAAGGAGCTTTGGGAAGTCATTAAGGATTACGGTGTCGAACAATTTGTTAAGTTTGATTTTACCATCGTCAGCCATATGAGCTATTATTCCGGCATTTTATTCGAGGCCTATGCCGGGAAGGTCGGCTTTCCAATCGGAAATGGCGGGCGTTATAGTTTAATTGAAAAGTTTGGAAAAACAGCAAATGCCACCGGATTTGCGATTCGAGTGGATACGCTGCTTGAGGCGCTGGGAGATTTACAAGTAGAAAATACAACCCATTGCATCTTTTTCAGTCAGGAGCGCCGCAAAGAAGCCTTTGATTTGGCCGCTGAAATGCATGAGCAAGGGAAAAAGACCGTCATTCAAGATATAACCGGGGTCAAAAATCTTGATGCTTTTACTAAAAGATTTGCCGAGACCACCTATTTAATCGGAGGAAGCGGAGATGAGTAATATCCTAACGATTGCGATGCCAAAAGGGCGAATTTTTGAAGAAGCGGTTGAATTGCTTCGTAAAGCGGACTACAAACTGCCCCGGAATTTGATGATTCAAGAAAGTTGATCATTGACGTGGAGGAAGAGGGGCTCCGGTTTATTTTATCCAAGCCAATGGACGTGGCTACGTATGTCGAGCATGGTGTGGCCGACGTCGGAATCGCCGGGAAGGACGTGCTGCTCGAGGAAGAGCGCGATGTGTACGAACTCCTTGACCTTAAGATCAGCCATTGTTATTTAGCAGTTGCCGGCCTTCCGGATACAAAAATGAACGAAGTGGCCCCAAGAGTCGCAACGAAATATCCAAATATCGCCGAAGCCTATTTCAGAGAGCAGGGCGAACAGGTGGAAATTATCAAATTAAACGGATCAATCGAACTTGCACCGTTAATCGGCTTATCGGACCGGATTGTTGACATTGTTTCAACTGGCCGGACATTAAAGGAAAACGGGCTTGTCGAATACGAAAGAATTATAGACGTGACGTCGCGTTTCATTGTGAACCGAGTCAGTTATCGGATGAAGGACAAACAGATTGATGAAATGGTAACCCGGCTTAGTGAAGTGGTTTAGGAGGATTTTTTCATGAAAATACTAAAGGTTGATGAACTTGTTTCAATTAAACGCTCGATTGAAGCAGGTACCTCCGAGCAGCAAACGATTGTAAAAAAAATAATTACTGAAATTCGACAGCGCGGTGATGTGGCGTTACGAGAGTTTACAGAGACATTTGACCGGGTCAGCCTTGCCTCTTTTTCCGTTACTGAAGCAGAGATAGAGGAAGCCTACGGCGAAGTGGAAGAGCAATTGGTGACGATTATTCGCGAAGCCGCAGAAAATATCCGCTTTTTCCATGAAAAGCAGCTTCGGCCGTCGTGGATGACGACCGAAGAGAATGGAACGATTCTTGGTCAAAAAATAACCCCGCTGGATTCAGTTGGCGTGTATGTGCCGGGCGGAACGGCTGCCTACCCGTCATCTGTGCTGATGAACGTGATTCCGGCGAAAGTAGCAGGAGTCAAACGGATTGTGATGGTGTCACCGCCTGGCAGTGACGGGAAATTACCGGCAGCGGTGCTCGTTGCAGCAAAGGAAGCCGGCGTGGAGGAAATCTATAAAATTGGCGGAGCCCAGGCAATTGCCGCGCTAGCATACGGAACGGAATCCATCACTTCGGTTGATAAAATAACTGGTCCTGGGAATATCTTTGTCGCTTTGGCGAAACGGGAGGTATTCGGCGATGTCGATATCGATATGATTGCCGGCCCGAGTGAGATTGCCATTTTAGCAGATGAAACAGCACGGGCGGACGAAGTCGCCGCAGACCTGCTATCACAGGCAGAGCACGACCCGCGGGCATGCAGTGTTTTGGTTACCCCGTCACTGGGGTTAGCCGAGCAGGTGTCAGCGGAAGTCGAAAAGCAGCTGGCGATGCTGCCGCGCAAGGAAATTGCCGCTCGTTCGATTGCGGATTACGGGGCCATTTATGTAACAGCTGACCTCGACGAAGCCGTGGAAACGGTGAACCAGTTAGCGCCGGAACATCTTGAAATTATCACAGAAAATGCAATGGAGCTTCTCGGGAAAATTCGCCACGCCGGAGCGATTTTTATCGGCCGTTATAGTTCAGAGCCCGTTGGAGATTATTTTGCCGGCCCGAACCATGTGCTGCCGACGAATGGAACAGCAAGGTTCTCTAGTCCGCTGAATGTTGACGATTTTCAAAAAAAATCAAGCGTGATCGTCTACAGTGAGCGTGCATTAAAGGAAAACGGCGCCAAAATCGCAGCCTTTGCCCGTCAGGAAGGGCTCGAGGCACATGCACGGGCAGTGGAAATGAGACTAACAAACGATAAGTAGGATCTAAAGGACAAAACAGCTCGGGAAAGCAGCGGAAATGTCTTTAAGAAGGCTTCTTAAGGACAAAACCGGCTGTGAAAACGGTTAAAATGTCTTAAGACTGCTTCTTAAAGACAAAACCATATGAGAAAGATGCAAAAATGTCCTTAATAAGATTCTAATGGACAAAACTCATCTCAAAAGAATAGTTTCAGTTTCACTAAATGCAAAACAGCAAAATATCTAAGGAGTGTCCCTTTCATGGAAAGAACCGCAAGCATAGAACGGAATACAAATGAAACAAAGATCCAGCTTTCTTTGGCCATTGATGGCGAAGGCCAATCCCAGCTTGATACAGGCGTCCCATTCTTAACCCATATGCTAGATTTATTCACAAAACATGGTCAATTCGACTTAACTGTAGACGCCAAAGGTGATATTGAAATTGATGATCACCATACCACTGAAGATATCGGAATTTGTCTGGGGCACGCGCTCCGTGAAGCATTAGGAGACAAAAAAGGTATTAAACGGTACGGAAATGCCTTTGTCCCGATGGATGAAGCTTTAGCGCAGGTAGTCGTGGACCTCAGCAATCGTCCGCACCTCGAAATGCGTGCGGAATTCCCTGGACAGAAAGTAGGTAATTTCGATACCGAACTCGTACACGAATTCCTCTGGAAGCTCGCCCTCGAGGCACGGATGAACCTACATGTCATTGTTCACTATGGAAAAAACACACACCACATGATTGAAGCTGTATTTAAAGCATTGGGACGAGCACTCGACGAAGCCACAACCATCGACCCGCGCATCAAAGGCGTCCCATCAACAAAGGGCATGCTATAAAAACGACAAATCCGTGGCGTGTCAGGCACACGCCAAGAAACACAAAAATCCGTGGCGTGCCAGGCACACCCCGAGAAGCAACAAAAATCCGGGCTGTGCCTGTCACCTCCCGAAAACGACAAAATTCGAGGTGTGACAGGCGCCATCCAAAGGAGGGCACAACGATGATCGGTATCGTCGATTATGGAATGGGAAATCTTTTCAGCGTGAGTAAGGCACTCGAACGATTAAACGCCGATTATTTCATTTCCGCTGATCAAACGAAATTACTGCAAGCAGATGCATTGATTCTTCCGGGGGTGGGCTCGTTTCGTGATGCAATGGAACGTTTGCCTGCAGAAATGATAAAGGAATTTGCCGCTACTGGGAAGCCGCTGCTTGGCATCTGCCTCGGTATGCAGCTGCTGTTTGAATCAAGCGAGGAAAATGGGCCGACCAAAGGGCTGGGGTTGCTGCCTGGAAGCGTCCGCCGTTTTTCGGGCCGCACCCAGCAAGGCGAATCCTACAAGGTCCCGCATATGGGCTGGAACAAGCTAACATTTGTTAAACAGTCGTCCCTATTAAATAACCTTACCGAGGACTACGTCTATTTTGTGCATTCTTATTTTGTAGACGCAGAACACTCCGAAGAGGTACTTCTCGCAAAAACCGATTACCATGAACAGGTTTCGGCTATAGTGGGCAAAGACAATATATACGGGATGCAATTTCATCCGGAAAAAAGCAGCAGACTTGGAATGGCCTTATTAAACAACTTTTTACAATTGGTTGAGGAAAGGATACGGTACAATGAGCTTCACAATTTATCCGGCAATTGATATGCGCGGCGGCAATTGCGTCCGCCTCCTTCAAGGGGATTATAATCAAGAAACAATTTACGGGGATTCCCCGTTTGATATGGCTCAAAGCTTTGCGGCGGCTGGCGCCGAATGGATTCATATGGTCGACCTCGATGGGGCAAAGGACGGAAAACGCGTCAATGACCGTTTTGTGATTGAAGCGGCGGGGAAGCTCAAAGCAAACATTCAAATCGGCGGCGGCATTCGTTCTGAGGAGGATATCCTCCACTATCTAGAAAATGGTGTTGATCGCGTCATTATTGGTAGTATCGCAGTTTCCAATCCTGCTTTTGCGATAGAAATGATTAGAAAGTATGGCGCAAGAATCGCAGTCGGAATTGATGCGAAAAATGGCTATGTTGCTACTCACGGCTGGCTTGAAACATCTGCCCTCAAGGCGGTAGATCTGGGAAAACGGTTTGCGGATGCCGGAGCTGAAACATTTATTTTTACCGATATTGCTACGGATGGCACCTTAAAAGGGCCGAATATTGCTGCTGTTTGTGAAATGGCAGAAGTTACAGGGAAAAACGTCATTGCCTCTGGCGGCGTAAGCAGTCTCGCGGATTTAAAAGCCCTTGCAGCCGAAAAGGGTATAAGCGGGGCCATTGTTGGAAAGGCGCTCTACGAAAGTCGTTTTACCTTGAAAGAAGCATTGGAAGAGGGGAAACGCTGATGACATTAACCAAACGTATTATTCCCTGCCTTGATGTGAAGGATGGCAGGGTGGTAAAAGGCATTCAATTTGTCCAGCTGCGCGATGCCGGGGACCCTGTTGAACTTGCCCGTTTTTACGATGAGCAGGGAGCGGATGAGCTGGTGTTCCTCGATATCTCCGCATCGGTTGAGGGCAGAAAGACGATGATTGAAGTCGTAAAGGCTGTCGCCTCAGAACTTGCAATTCCCTTTACGGTTGGCGGCGGCATCAATTCACTAGAGGATATGAAGAATATTCTTCGGGCGGGTGCAGACAAGGTGTCATTAAATACGGCAGCGGTCTTGAACCCGGAATTAATCCGTGAAGGTGCCGATTACTTTGGTTCACAATGCGTCGTTGTCGCCATCGATGCCAAATTTGATCCCGAGCTTGGGACTTGGCGCGTCTATACCCACGGCGGAAGAAAACCAACAGAAAAAACCACTGTCGAGTGGGCGATGGAAGCTGCCGAACTTGGTGCAGGAGAAATTTTATTAACCAGCATGGACAGCGACGGCGAGAAGAACGGTTTCGACCTAAACCTTACACAAGCGGTTAGTGAAGCTGTTCCCATTCCGGTCATTGCATCTGGTGGTGCTGGGAACGCTGAACATTTTGAAGCGGCATTTTTACAAGGAAAGGCAGATGCTGCACTGGCTGCTTCGATTTTTCATTATAAAGAAACCTCTGTCCATGAAGTCAAAAGCTATTTGCGGGAAAAAGGAGTGAGCGTACGATGAACGTTCGATTTGATGAAAAGGGCCTAGTCCCAGCCATTATCCAGGATGCGGGAACGAAAGAAGTGTTAACACTCGCCTATATGAACGAGGAATCGCTGGCAAAGACGATTGAAACCGGAGAAACGTGGTTTTACAGCCGCTCGCGCCAGGAATTGTGGCACAAGGGCGCAACAAGCGGCAATACACAAACGGTTGTGAATATCAACTATGACTGCGACCAAGATGCGTTATTAGTGCTTGTCAATCCAAAAGGTCCCGCCTGCCATACGGGTGCCGTAAGCTGTTTTTCAGAACGGATTGTCGAGGGTACCTCGAATATGGCGGATTACCAAATCCTGCAAACCCTTGAAAAAGTAATTTCCAAGCGTGAACAGGAGCGGCCGGAAGGTGCGTATACCACATACCTTTTTGAAAAAGGTGTCGATAAGATCTTGAAAAAGGTGGGGAAGAAGCGGCAGAGGTGATTATCGCAGCCAAGAACCGCGACCATGAGGAGCTTAGATGGGAAGCGGCGGATTTGCTTTACCACTTGCAGGTGCTTTTAGTCGAACAAGGACTTCCCTTTAAAGAAGTATTGCGAACATTAGAAGAAAGACACAAAGACCGGTCTTAAATGGACCGGTTTTTGTTTTGTACCGCTTGAAATTCATTATACAAATGTAGGAAGGGGAAATATTGCCGGGTGCCCCTTCTCGAACAACTCCCAAATGTGTTATAATACATAAGTTATGTTGAAAAATGTGGAGGACTTCATGGTGAAAGACTTGATGGCAAGAATGCAAAAAGGAAAACTATTAACATTTGTTCCTACGGGGGAATATTATTTCACGAAAGGTTTAAAGGCATACCATCGACGTGATTTTATTAAATCAAAAAAATATCTTGAGCGGGCGATTCAGCTTGAGCCGGGTGAACCGATGATTACATGCCAGTTGGCGGTCGTGTCAACAGAACTTGGCGAGTTTGAACATTCCAACCGACTCTTGCATCTCATCCTTGAAGAGCTTGACCCAGATATGGCGGAATGCCATTACTTTTTAGCGAATAATTATGCCCATATGGGATTTTTTAAAGATGCTTATCATCACAGTAAGCTATATCTGCAGCTCGATCCTGACGGAGACTTTTCGGAAGACACCGAGGATTTGCTTGAAGTGCTCACCTTAGAATCAGAGGGTTTAGAGGAAGAGTTGTATGAAGAAGATGATCTGATTTTCAAACAAGAGCAGGCTCGTGAGCTGCTCGAGTCTGGCTACTTTCCTAAGGCGATCGAATTGTTAAAAGATGTCGTCAAGGATTATCCGGAATACTGGTCTGCGTACAACAATTTAGCACTCGCTTACTTTTATTTAGGTAAAGTCGAAAAGGCGGAATCAATTTTAGTGGATGTGCTCGAACGGAATCCGGGCAATCTTCATGCACTGTGCAACCAACTGATCTTTGCTTATTATCAAGGGCAGTCAGAAGGTGTTGCACAATTGGTGAACTCATTGAAAAAAATTCAGCCGCTCCATAGTGAATATCAATTTAAGCTGGGAGCCACCTTTGCATTAGTTGGAGAAAATGAACTTGCTTATTTATGGTTGAAAAAGTTATATAAACATGGTTTTAATGGAGATGGACCTTTTTATTACTGGCTCACCTATTCGGCCTATTTCACGGGACATGAACAATTTGCACAAGCTATATGGAAAAAAGTGCTCGAAATGAATCCCGAAAAGGAAGGCTCAGAACCATGGAATGACAAAGATCCAGCTACAAACGGATTTGAGGATTATAAGGGATCGATTTTTCAAAAGCTTGAAAGTGACTATGTGGAAGAACGGTTATTTGCCCTTTTCCTGACGACTGTTTCCAGTAAAAAAGACGAAATCATCACTTCAAAACGGCTTTTCCAAAATCCGAAATTGACTACTTTGGAAAAAGAGTATATTTCCTTAATTAGATCAGGGAAACCTTCCTTAACGGCAGATGCACAGGAAATTGCTGAGCTTTTTTATGAAAATTATCAGCCGATTGGCACGGTTGAGTCGGGGTTGTACTTGATGTGGTTCTCGGTGTTTGCCGAACTTTCCAAAACCAACGTCCGCTTGAAGAATAAACGGGCATGGGCTGGGGCTGTCGAGTACTTATGGCATAAGCTGCGCAGTGAAAAGGTTTCCCAGCAGGAAGTTGCGGAACGTTACGGACTCTCCTCAGCAACCATCGGTAAATATGTAAAATTAGTGAATAACTATTTAAACTAGAACAGGTATAAAAAAATAAATTTGAGAATTGTCTAGCTCCAGCACCCTAGCGGCTAGTGTCCTTCGCTCTCCGCCCTACGATAAGTCAACATCGGATCGCTTCGCTCTCCGTGTTTCCTTTATCTCAGTTGGAGCGCTCCAGGCCATACGCCGCTGATCAGGGCGCTTGCGCTTTTCTTATAAGCAGAAAAATGGACTATAATCCAATTGTTTTATACGATTAAGTAGGGAATACTAATGCTTAATCGTATTTTTTTTAATTTAGTAAAGCCGGCGTCTAGACATGGCGTTCCGCTTTTCTAGTTAGGAGTGAAAACCATGACAGAAGAAAAAATTTATGACGTAATTATTGCCGGGGCTGGTCCTGCAGGAATGACAGCTGCCGTGTATACATCACGCGCGAGCCTTTCCACACTCATGATTGAGCGCGGGATGCCGGGCGGGCAAATGGCCAATACAGAGGATGTCGAAAACTATCCGGGCTTTGAGAGCATTTTAGGCCCTGATTTATCAACGAAAATGTTTGAGCATGCCAAAAAGTTTGGTGCTGAATATGCCTATGGGGATATTAAGGAAATCGTTGATCACGGCGACTACAAACTCATAACTGCCGGTTCTAAACAATATAAAGCCCGTTCAGTTATTATTTCAACCGGTGCTGAGTATAAGAAAGTCGGTGTCCCAGGCGAAAAAGAGCTTGGCGGCCGCGGTGTCTCTTATTGTGCGGTTTGTGATGGTGCATTTTTTAAAGGGAGAGAATTGTATGTCATTGGCGGCGGGGACTCTGCTGTTGAAGAGGGCGTGTATTTAACTCGCTTTGCATCTAAGGTTACCATTGTTCACCGACGCGATCAGCTTCGGGCACAGAAGATTCTTCAGGATCGTGCCTTTGCCAATGAAAAGATTGACTTTATCTGGAACCATACGATTAAATCAATTAATGATAAAGATGGCAAGGTAGGCAGTATTACCCTTGTCTCGACACAAAATGGCGAAGAACAAACATTGCCGGCAGATGGCGTTTTCATTTATATTGGGATGGTGCCGCTGTCTAAACCATTCGAAAGCATTGGCATTACCAACGAAAATGGCTATATTGAGACGAATGAACTCATGGAAACCAAGGTGCCTGGGATTTTCGCAGCGGGGGATATTCGCGAAAAAACACTTCGCCAAATTGTAACGGCAACCGGAGACGGCAGTATCGCCGCCCAAAGTGCCCAGCATTTTGTCGAGGAACTTAGAGAAGAGATGAAATTAAAGAAATAATGTGGATGAGTACAAGGGAACTAGTTGTAAAATGGATCCCCAAAACAATTCACAAAAAAGTAATTCTCCTGTAACAGTGGTGAAATATTGATAGGGTATGATAAGAGAAATTGACCCCCTTTAAAAATATATCTTTCTTGCACAGGCCCAGCAGCTTGTGCTCTTTTTTTTGGGTGTCAGGCACCATTTTCCTCAATAGCATGATAGTAATAGGAGAAAGGGTGTCAGGCACCATTTCCTGCAATAGCATGATAGTAATCGGAGAAAGGGTGTCAGGCACCATTTCCTGCAATAGCATGATGGTAATTGGTGAAAGGGTGTCAGGCACCCGAAATAATTAACAGAATTATTGATTTTGTATTCATTGTGACTGTTTCCTAAAAATAGTATAATGAAAAGAATATAAAAAATGGATTTTTGTTTTCTAAAGAGGGTGAAAACATGCAGCGTGTGACTAATTGTGTATTGATCAGGAACAATCAAATATTATTGCTGCAAAAACCGCGCCGCGGCTGGTGGGTAGCCCCAGGCGGAAAAATGGAGCCCGGCGAGTCTGTACGCGACTCCTGCATCAGGGAATACCGGGAAGAAACGGGCATCTATTTGAAAAACCCACAATTAAAAGGGATATTTACAATGATTATGAAGGAAAGTGACGAGCTGCTTTCCGAATGGATGATGTTTACCTTCGTGGCAACCGAGTCAGATGGCATGGATTTAGAGGAATCGGAAGAGGGCAAGCTCGCGTGGCAGCCGATTGACCAAATTAAAGGTCTGCCAATGGCTGCCGGTGATCTACATATCATCGATTATATGGTTCATGGAAAAGGGATCATTTACGGTACTTTTACTTACACAAAAGATTTTCAACTCATTAGTTATCGATTAGATCCAAGTTAATATGAAATAGGGGGAATTGCAATGAGTACCGGTTCGACAAGCGAAACTCAGATGGTGATTATTACAGGGATGTCTGGGGCTGGAAAAACTGTAGCCATTCAAAGCTTTGAAGATTTAGGATTCTTCTGTGTTGATAATCTGCCTCCTACATTACTTCCAAAATTCCTTGAACTAATGAAGGAATCCGGGAATAAAATGAATAAAGTTGCCCTTGTCATGGACTTAAGGGGAAGAGAATTCTTTGACCATCTTTTTAAAGCGCTTGATGAACTTGCTGAAACATCATGGGTAAATCCGCAAATTTTATTTTTAGATGCGGATGATGCTACACTGGTACGCAGATATAAAGAAACAAGGCGGTCCCATCCGCTTGCCCATTCAGGCCTGCCACTTGAAGGCATCACGCTTGAGCGGGCACTGCTCGAGGAATTAAAAGGCCGGGCACAACTGATTTACAATACTTCCCAGATGAAACCTCGTGAATTACGTGAGAAAATATTAACGGAATTTACCGCGAATAACCAAGTAATCTTTACTGTCAATGTCATGTCCTTTGGCTTTAAGCATGGGATTCCAATCGATGCGGATCTAGTATTTGACGTGCGTTTCTTGCCAAATCCTTTTTATATCGAACACATGCGGCCATTAACAGGCTTGGATGATGAGGTCTCAAGCTATGTTTTAAAATGGAATGAAACCAATAAATTTTTGGAAAAATTAACGGATTTGCTCACCTTCATGCTTCCTCATTATAAAAGAGAGGGAAAAGCACAGCTAGTGATTGCGATTGGCTGTACCGGCGGGCAGCATCGTTCCGTTACGTTAGCCGAGTATCTCGGACGATTTTTCCAAAATGATTATAAGACATGCGTCACCCACCGTGACATTGAGAGGAGAAAGGATAAAACAACATGAGAGAGTTAGGACAGCCTCGTATTGTCGTCATTGGCGGAGGCACAGGATTACCAGTCTTACTAAGAGGATTAAAACAGTATCCTGTGGATATCACCGCTATTGTGACTGTGGCGGATGATGGCGGCAGTTCAGGACGCTTGCGCGAGGACCTGCATATTCCTCCACCAGGGGACATTCGAAATGTGTTAGCATCATTGTCAGATGTAGAACCGCTTGTAGAGGAAATGTTTCAGCACCGCTTTAAAACGTCGAATGAACTTTCCGGGCATTCACTCGGCAATTTAATCTTGGCGGCGATGACCTCGATTACCGGAAATTTTGTTCACGCGATTCAAGAAATGAGCAAAATACTAAATGTCCGGGGCAAGGTATTGCCGGCTGCTAACCAGAGCGTCGTTTTGCATGCGGAGATGGAAGACGGAACGACCGTTTCAGGCGAATCTAAAATCCCTTATTCGGGAAAAAAAATAAAGCGAGTGTATTTAACATCAAAAAGTACAATCCGCCCATTGCCGGAATCAATTCATGCGATTCGGCAGGCAGATTTAATTATTATCGGACCTGGAAGCCTGTATACAAGTATCCTGCCCAATTTGCTCGTCCCGGGTTTAGGTGATGAAGTATGCCGCTCCCATGCGAAAAAGGTGTATATATGCAACCTGATGACACAGGCCGGGGAAACACATGGCTATGCGGCCAGTGACCATGTAAAAGCTATTTATGATCATATGAGCTGTGCCTTTATGAATACGATTCTTGTCAATAATGAAGAGATCCCACAGCATATACAGCTCCGTTATAATGAAGAATTGGCTGACCCTGTTCTATATGATTTACCGCAGCTATTCCAGCTTGGGCTAGAAGTCGTGCATGCGGATATTGCCTACCAGGAAAATGGCGCGTTAAGACATGATCCCAAAAAGGTAGCAAATATTTTATATAATTTGCTAATTGCTGAAACCAAAAAGCGATATGAAGCGTAGATAGTATGTACGGTCAGAAACATAAATAAGTGCGAGTGTTTTATTGGAAATGAAAAAAGGGTGTGAGGGGATGTCTTTCGCTTCGGAGACGAAAAAGGAATTAACAAACTTGGAAGTGAAAACGTGCTGCCTTCAATCTGAGTTATCAGCATTGATTCGCATGAACGGTTCCCTTTCCTTTTCCAATCGTAAGCTAGTGGTCGATATTCAAACCGAAAATGCTGCGATTGCCAGGAGAATTTATACATTATTGAAAAAGAGCTACCAAGTGCAAGTAGAGCTCTTAGTTCGAAAAAAAATGCGCCTAAAGAAAAACAATGTGTACATTGTTCGTTTAGCCGAGCAGGCAAAGGAAATTCTTGAGGATACGAAAATTTTGGGTGAAGGATTTACCATCATTCATGATATTTCACCGGGACTTATTAAAAAGAAGTGTTGTAAGCGTTCTTATTTACGCGGCGCCTTCCTTGCCGGAGGATCCGTTAATAATCCGGAAACGTCTTCCTATCATTTGGAAATTGCTTCGCTTTATAAAGAACATAATGATTCTTTATGCGAATTGATGAATACATTTGGACTTAATAGTAAAACGCTTGAGCGTAAAAAAGGCTTTATCACCTACTTAAAGGAAGCCGAGAAAATAACCGAGTTTCTCAATATTGTCGGTGCCCATAATGCCTTGCTTCGATTTGAGGATGTCCGAATTGTCAGGGATATGCGGAACTCCGTGAACCGTTTGGTAAACTGTGAAACCGCTAATCTTAATAAAACGATCGGTGCATCCATCAGGCAGGTAGAAAACATCCGCTTTATCGACGCAACCGTCGGCTTGCAGATTTTGCCGGATAAACTCAGGGAAATTGCCGAGCTCCGAATTCAATATCCGGATGTAACGCTGAAGGAATTGGGAGAAATGGTATCCGGAGGCACCATCAGTAAGTCAGGGATTAATCATCGCTTACGAAAAATTGATGAAATCGCGGAAAAGCTGCGTGTCGGGGAAATGGCCCCAAAGCATAAAAGTTTGTGAAATAGTGAATTAGTTCAAAGAATATAAGAAAAAACATGGGGAGGAATTTGTGTAATGTTGGCGAAACAAGTAGAAGTAAAATTGAAAACGGGTCTTCAGGCACGCCCAGCAGCACTTTTTGTGCAAGAAGCTAACCGTTTTTCAGCTGATATTTTTCTAGAGAAGGACGGAAAAAAGGTTAATGCCAAAAGCATCATGGGCTTAATGAGCTTAGCAGTCGGCTCAGGAGTTGTCATCAATATCATCGCTGATGGCGACGATGAAGACAAAGCGATCAATGCATTAACCGATTTTATTGAAAAAGAGCAATAACGGAAAAGGTTCGGCTTCGGTTTAGAAGCTGAGCTTTTTTTATGCCCGCGGCGGGGGAAAGCACCGTAATGGTCACAAAAAAAACAACCGGCGGAAGGCCGATTGCTCGTCAAATTACTTTTTATCTTTGATTTCATTAGGGTTACGGGTAACGATGTTGTCAATTAAGCCGTATTCCTTTGCTCTTTCAGCTGTCATGAAGTTATCACGATCAGTATCGCGTTGAATCACTTCAAGCGGCTGGCCTGTGCGCTCTGCAAGGATACCATTTAATTTTTCGCGAAGGAAAAGAATGCGTTTCGCGGCGATCTCGATTTCTGTCGCTTGTCCTTGAGCACCGCCAAGTGGCTGGTGAATCATGACTTCGGCATTAGGCAATGCATAGCGCTTGCCTTTTGTGCCTGCAGCAAGTAAGAATGCACCCATCGATGCAGCCATCCCAATACAAACAGTTGAAACATCTGCTTTAATATACTGCATGGTATCATAAATAGCCATACCGGCTGTAATGCTTCCACCTGGGCTATTGATGTAAAGGGTGATATCTTTTTCAGGATTTTCCGCTTCTAAAAATAGTAATTGTGCTACAATGCTGTTGGCAACATTGTCATCAATCGCGCTGCCAAGCATAATAATCCGGTCTTTTAACAGACGGGAATAAATGTCATATGCACGTTCTCCGCGGTTTGTTTGTTCAATAACTGTAGGAATCAAATTCATTTTTCTTCCTCCTTTGAGTGTATTAGGTAATAATCTTATGTAATGTAATCATACACTGATGGTCAATAAAGGTCAAACAATTTGACTTTAAAATTCTTCGACAACTTCTCCCTAATCCATCATAACCATTTTATTCGTTTTTAAACCTATATTTCACTTGCAATGTTCACGGATCTGGCATATAATATGTAAGTCGTTACAAATTAGCGCTCGTGGTGCAACGGATAGCACGTAAGATTCCGGTTCTTAAAATGGGGGTTCGATTCCCTCCGAGCGCGTCAATCAAACACTAAAAGTTCCTATGTTTGTATGAGTCTATACAAGCATAGGAACTTTTTTGTAATCACCTAAAAAAGGCAAGCACATTTCTATGCTCACCTTTGTCAACAACAATGCGAATTAGACGATACTTGTTGAATACTTTTGCTTAAGTAAAGCAGGCATTCTTAACAAGGATGTTAATCTAGAGTTTATTTTACTAATGAAGAACGCTGCTCTAATACCTAAAATAATTAAGGATGGGAATAAGCTTAAAAGAATATTCAAAGTATATCCCTCCACATTGAAGTTTTGTGTTAAATGATAACACTAAGGTTAGTGTTAATCTAAGGAACCAATTTATTCAATGGGAGACCTATTTTAATGATTGAAACCATTTTCCAATACACGAATTCGGATTCATCGTGTAAAATAGAATGAAGGGGGGGATATGGATGAACTTTAAGGCAGGTTTATGGCAGCAGCAAACGTTGAAATTAACGATGACACAGGAATTGTCGCAGGCTATTGCATTATTGCAATATTCGGCCCAGGAACTGACTGCTTTTTTAGAAGATAAGGCACTCGAAAATCCCCTTATGAAGGTTGAAACGGGCGATGTTAAGCCGATGAATCCCCTCATGGACCGCAAACGCCGCCGGCATCAAAAAGAGGAAAAGGATTGGATCGAACAAATTGCAGACAAACCCTTTTCGCTTGAAGACCATTTAATCTCTCAATTAAATATTGCCAACTTAACGGCAGAACAATTAAAAGTCATTCGGCGTCTGATTCAGAGTCTTGATGAAAACGGTTACTTTCTGGGTGACCTTAGCGAAATCGCTCAAAGCCTGCGGGTGGAGGAAGAAGTAGTTGAAGATTGCTTAGCCGTGATTCAAACGCTTGAACCGGCAGGCATCGGTGCACGGAACCTTCAAGAGTGCCTGTTGATGCAACTGTATTATGAAAATCCAAATAATGAAGTGGCATTAAATATATTAGCCAACTATTTCGTTCCGTTTGCTGAAAAGAAATGGAAGCAAATTGCGAAGGAATTGAAAATAACTTTAAAAGATATTCAAGATGTGTTTGACCAAATTCAATTTCTGAATCCAAAGCCGGGTGCTATGTTAGCGAAGGAAACCACCACGTATATTATTCCGGACGCCATTGTCGAGCAAACCGAGGAAGGCCTGACAGTCAGGATGTTTGATGATTCCCTGCCAAGGATTAGTTTTAATGAGAATTATTATAAGAAGTTCAAAGATCAGGACCAGCAAGTCAGCCGGTTTTTGCAGGATAAGGTCCAGGATTATCAATGGATTGCCAGAAGTATTGAACAACGCCGGGAAACGCTCACTAAGGTGGTTGCCAAAATTGTTGAAAAGCAAACGGCCTTTTTTCAAAAGGGTGCACAATATTTGGTGCCAATGACAATGAAGGAAGTGGCCGCTGAATTGGATATTCATGAATCAACGGTAAGCCGTGCGGTCCGTGAAAAATATGTCCAGACACCGATCGGGACCTTTTCATTAAAAACATTCTTCACCAGCATGATTCAGACCGTTTCGGCGGATGAAAATACATCGTCAACCCAGGTGAAAAATGAGATTAGTAAATTAATAGAACAAGAAAATAAAGAAAAGCCGTTATCAGATCAAGAAATTGTGGAACAATTAAAAACGAAGGCAGGGATTGTGGTTTCGAGGCGTACGATTGCTAAATACCGTGATCAGCTGGGAATCCCGTCATCTTCAAAACGAAAAAGGTTCAATTAAGGAAGGAAATAAACGATGACGCAAACGACGATCACACTCTATACACGTAATCGCTGCCCCCTTTGTGATAAAGCAAAGACCGCACTTGAAGAGCTGCAACAGGAATGGAATTTTTCCCTCGAAGAAATCGATATTGAAACGAGCGATGACTTAACAGAGCGCTATGGCTTGATGATTCCAGTTGTACACCTCGACGGAGAAGAAGTGGGATTTGGCTTCGTAGATAAATTTGATATAAGTAATCGTTTACAAGAAAAAAGCGACAGCAAATAAGTTGAAATAGGTTATCACTCCTGATACAATAAAGATCGTACGAGGGGTGATTTTTTTTAGCGTAGGTGGGACATAATATGTCTATGGTGGACATTTTTGGACCAACTGCATAGAATAAAGGAGCATGCTAATCATGCAATCATTTATTGATATTCAAAAAAGATTATTACCCGATCTCCTTCAAGTCCTGCAAAAACGATATACGATATTACGTTACATAGGATTTATGCAGCCTGTAGGAAGGAGGAGCTTAGCTGTCAGCTTGGGCTATACAGAAAGAATCCTCCGTAGTGAAGTAGATTTCCTCAAAGAGCAGAATCTTATTAACGCAAATAATGTGGGAATGAGTTTAACCCCTGAAGGGAAAAATTTACTTGAGGATCTAGAAGGTTTAATGCGTGAATTAAAGGGTATTGATGTGATGGAGCTAGAATTAAAGCATCGGCTTGGCGCTAAGAAAGTGATCATTGTACCCGGAGATAGTGATGATTCACCATTGGTTAAAGGCGAGCTAGGCAAGGCGTGTGCAAGTTGCATGAAAAAGCTTTTAAACGGGGAAAATATCATCGCTGTTACTGGCGGTTCAACGATGGCGGCTGTTGCAGAAAGGTTATCCCCTGATCATCACCATAAGAAATTGCTGTTTGTCCCGGCACGCGGCGGGGTTGGCGAGGATGTCGCTAACCAAGCCAATACGATCTGCTCGAATATGGCAAAAAACACGGATACCAAACATCGTGTATTGTACGTTCCCGATCAGGTCAGTCCGGAAATTTATCAATCCCTTATAAAAGAGCCTGACATTCATGAGGTGTTAGAACTAATTAGATCTGCAAGCATGGTTATCCATGGGATTGGGGATGCTATCACAATGGCTAAGCGGCGAAAAACAAATCCCGAAATTAAGCAAAAGCTTGAAACCGGGAAGGCCGTCGGCGAAGCTTTTGGTTATTATTTTAATGAAGAGGGCGAGATAGTCCACAAGGTCTCAACGATTGGACTACAGCTCGAAGACCTAGCCAATATCCCGAACGTCATTGCTGTGGCCGGAGGGGCATCAAAGGCAAAGGCCATCAAGGCATTTTTTAAAAAAGCACCGGCATCGACTATTTTAATAACTGATGAGAGTGTGGCAAAAAGTTTATTGAAAGGGTAATTCCCTTTATAAAAATACAGCTTTACCCAATAAAAGGAGGAATTTTATCATGACAGTAAAAGTTGGTATTAATGGATTTGGACGTATTGGTCGTAATGTATTTCGTGCGGCTTTAAACAATAGCAATGTGGAAATCGTAGCAATTAACGACTTAACAGATGCAAACATGCTTGCACACCTTCTAAAATATGACACAGTTCACGGAACTCTTGCAGAAGACGTAACTGTTGACGGCGAATACTTAGTAGTTGGCGGACATAAAGTGAAAGTTATCGCTGAACGCGATCCTGCACAACTTGGCTGGGGCGGTCTTGGTGTAGATGTAGTTGTTGAATCAACTGGCCGTTTCACTAAGCGTGAAGATGCAGCGAAACACCTTGAAGCAGGTGCGAAAAAAGTTATCATCTCTGCTCCGGCAAACAACGAAGATATTACCATTGTTATGGGTGTTAACGAAGACAAGTACGATGCAAACAACCACCATGTACTTTCAAACGCTTCTTGTACAACAAACTGCTTAGCACCATTTGCAAAAGTATTAAATGATACTTTCGGCATCAAGCGCGGTATGATGACAACTGTTCACTCATACACAAATGACCAACAAATCCTTGACTTGCCACATAAGGACTACCGTCGTGCACGTGCAGCAGCTGAAAACATGATCCCAACTTCAACTGGTGCAGCGAAAGCAGTTTCTCTAGTATTGCCAGAACTTAAAGGTAAATTAAACGGTATGGCAATGCGCGTTCCTACTCCAAACGTTTCAATTGTTGACCTAGTTGCTGAATTAGAAAAAGACGTAACAGCTGAAGAAATCAATGCGGCATTAAAAGCAGCTGCTGAAGGCCCATTAAAAGGCATCTTAGCATACAGCGAACTTCCATTAGTATCAAGCGACTACAATGGAAGCACTGCATCATCTACAATCGATGCTTTATCAACAATGGTTCTTGAAGGCAACATGGTTAAAGTACTTTCTTGGTACGATAACGAAGTTGGCTACTCTAACCGTGTAGTTGACCTTATCGGTTACATTGCTTCAAAAGGACTATAAGATTGGATTGAATTTCCATCTTTAAAACATATATAATGGTTAATGGTATTCCAAAGGGGAGCGGGGAGTTGAAGCCCCCTCCCTTTTTTATGTAAAAAACGCCAATATTTTTATAGGAGGGTCCTTTACATGAACAAGAAAACACTGAAGGATATCGATGTAAAAGGAAAACGAGTATTTTGCCGTGTCGATTTTAACGTCCCGATGCAGGATGGAAAAATTACCGACGAAACGCGGATTCGCGCAGCATTGCCAACGATTCAATACTTGATGGAACAAGGGGCTAAAGTTCTTTTGGCAAGCCATTTAGGCCGTCCAAAAGGAAAAGTAGTTGAAGAAATGCGTTTAACACCAGTTGCCGTCAGACTTGCTGAACTTCTTGGCAAAGACGTGAAAAAAGTGGATGAGGCCTACGGCGATTCCGTTAAAGCCGTGATTGAGACAATGAACGACGGCGATGTCGTATTGCTTGAAAATGTTCGTTTCTACCCTGGTGAGGAAAAGAACGATCCAGAGCTCGCAAAAGCATTTGCTGAACTGGCTGATGTTTATGTGAATGACGCATTTGGCGCCGCACACCGTGCCCATGCTTCAACTGAAGGAATTGCTAAAAACCTTCCAGCTGTTTCCGGATTCTTAATGGAAAAAGAACTGGACGTACTTGGTAAAGCTCTTTCCAATCCAGAACGCCCTTTTACAGCGATTATTGGCGGTGCCAAGGTAAAGGACAAGATTGGCGTAATTGAAAATCTCTTAGAATTGGTTGATAACTTGATTATCGGCGGCGGACTAGCTTATACATTTGTAAAAGCACAAGGCCATGAGGTTGGTAAATCATTGCTTGAAGAAGACAAAATTGATCTTGCAAAGTCATTCATGGAAAAAGCAAAAGCGAAAGGTGTTAATTTCTACATGCCTGTAGACGTGATTGTCGCGGATGACTTCTCAGCTGATGCCAATACAAAAGTGGTTGCAATTGAAGAAATTCCTGCTGATTGGGAAGCTCTTGATATCGGGCCAAAAACTTCAGAAATATACCGTGATGTGATTCAAAAATCGAAATTGGTTATCTGGAATGGACCAATGGGTGTGTTTGAAATTGACAAATTTGCCGGCGGTACAAAAGCCGTTGCGGAAGCTCTTGCTGAAGCAAAAGGTACATATTCAGTCATTGGCGGCGGCGACTCAGCAGCAGCAGTTGAAAAGTTTGGCTTAGCAGAGAAAATGAGCCACATTTCCACAGGCGGAGGCGCTTCCCTTGAGTTCATGGAAGGCAAAGCATTGCCAGGCGTCGTGGCGTTAAACGATAAATAATTTTTTCAACAAAAGAAAGGATGTGCGATCAATGCGTAAACCAATCATTGCAGGTAACTGGAAAATGAACAAGACACTTTCTGAAGCAAAAAGCTTTGCGGAAGAAGTGAAAGGACTTGTACCTGCTGCAGATAAAATGGAATCAGTGATTTGTGCACCAGCATTATTCTTACAAAGCCTTGTTGAAGCAGCACAGGGAACCGAAGTGAAAATTGGTGCTCAAAACATGCACTTTGAAGAATCAGGAGCATTTACAGGGGAAATCAGCCCGAAAGCTCTTGCGGACCTTGGAGTTCAATATGTGATTATCGGACACTCTGAACGCCGTGAAATGTTCAATGAAACAGATGAATCTGTAAATCAAAAGGCACTTGCTGCATTTAAATATAACTTAACCCCAATCGTTTGCTGCGGTGAAACATTAGAGCAGCGTGAAACCGGTGAAACCAACCAATTAGTCGGCGATCAAGTTGCCAAAGCATTAGCTGGTTTAACAGCTGATCAAGTAAAACAATTAGTCATCGCTTACGAGCCAATTTGGGCGATTGGAACAGGCAAATCATCGACATCTCAAGATGCAAACGATGTTTGCGCACATATCCGCCAAGTCGTGGCACAGCAATTCTCCCAAGATGTTGCCGATGCTGTTAGAATTCAGTACGGCGGCAGCGTGAAACCGGAAAATATTAAAGAATACATGGCACAGCCGGATATTGATGGTGCATTAGTAGGCGGAGCAAGCCTTGAAGCACAGTCATTCTTAAAGCTACTGGAGGCAGGTATGTATGAGTAAATCTCCAGTTGCTCTCATCATCCTCGATGGCTTCGGCTGCAGGGGAGAGACAAAAGGAAACGCAGTGGCCCAATCCAAAAAGCCAAACTTTGACCGTTTCTGGAGCACTTACCCGCATTCCCATTTAACCGCATCTGGTGAGGCAGTCGGCCTTCCAGAAGGGCAAATGGGGAACTCAGAGGTTGGACACCTAAACATTGGTGCCGGCCGAATTGTTTACCAAAGCTTAACTCGCGTGAACATTGCCATTCGTGAAGGCGAATTTGAAAAAAATGAAACCTTCACAGGGGCAATGGAGCATGTGAAAAAACATGGTACCGCGCTTCACCTATTTGGCTTACTGTCAGACGGCGGGGTTCACAGCCACATCCAGCATATGTTTGCCCTATTAAAGCTCGCGAAAGAAGAAGGCGTGGAAAAGGTTTATGTGCACGCATTCCTTGACGGCCGTGATGTCGGTCCGAAAACAGCGACTAAATATATTCAGCAGACACTGGATAAAATGAAGGAGTACGGCGTTGGCGAATTTGCAACGGTCTCTGGACGTTACTATTCAATGGACCGTGACAAGCGCTGGGAGCGTGTGGAAAAATCATACCGCTCTATGGTTTACGGGGAAGGTCCTTCTTACCGCAGTCCATTAGAAGTGGTGGAGGATTCCTATCAGCATGGAATTTTTGATGAATTCGTCATCCCATCTGTCATCACCAGAGAAGACGGTCAGCCGGTCGCAACGATTCAAGATAACGATGCTGTTATTTTTTATAACTTCCGTCCAGACCGGGCGATTCAGATCTCCAATACGTTTACGAATGAAGACTTCCGTTCATTTGATCGCGGACCCAAGCATCCAAAGGATTTATTCTTTGTCTGCCTAACACACTTCAGTGAATCTGTAGATGGGTATGTAGCATTTAAGCCTTCAAACCTTGACAACACGTTAGGTGAAGTATTGTCACAAAATCACTTAAAGCAGCTGCGCATTGCTGAAACAGAAAAATATCCGCATGTTACCTTCTTTATGAGCGGCGGCCGTGAAGAAAAGTTCCCTGGGGAAGAGCGGATTTTAATCAACTCGCCAAAGGTTGCAACCTATGATCTTCAGCCTGAAATGAGTGCCTACGAAGTAACCGAAGCATTGATGAATGAAATCCAAAATGATAAAGTCGATGCGATTATCTTAAACTTCGCAAACCCTGATATGGTTGGTCACTCAGGCATGCTTGAGCCAACGATTAAGGCGATCGAAACGGTTGACGAATGCTTAGGAAAAATTGTTGATTTAATCCTTGAAAAAGGCGGATCAGCGATTATTACTGCAGACCATGGAAATGCTGATGAGGTTATCACACTTGAAGGCGAGCCAATGACGGCGCACACAACGAATCCTGTACCGGTGATTGTCACAAAACAGGGTATAGAATTACGTGAAGGCGGAATTCTTGGTGATTTAGCTCCAACTATGCTAGATTTATTAAAGCTTAACCAACCAGCTGAAATGACTGGAAAAACATTAATTAAATAATTTTTAAGGAGAGATTTACATGCCATTTATTGCAGACGTATATGCACGTGAAGTGTTAGATTCCCGCGGTAACCCTACTGTTGAGGTTGAAGTTTTTACAGAATCAGGCGCCTTCGGACGCGCATTAGTACCAAGCGGTGCTTCAACTGGTGAATATGAAGCAGTTGAGCTTCGTGACGGTGACAAAGACCGTTATCTTGGAAAAGGTGTATTAAAAGCAGTTGACAACGTTAACGAAATCATCGCACCAATGCTTGTAGGCGAAGAATTCAGCGTCCTTGACCAAGTGGCTGTTGACCACGCGTTAATCGAACTTGACGGAACGGATAACAAAGGCAAACTAGGCGCTAACGCGATCCTTGGTGTGTCTATGGCAGTTGCACATGCTGCAGCAAACTATTTAGATATTCCATTATACCAATATCTTGGCGGCTTCAACTCTAAGCAGCTTCCAGTGCCAATGATGAACATCGTAAACGGCGGCGAGCATGCTGATAACAACGTGGACATCCAAGAATTCATGATCATGCCTGTAGGTGCGCCAAACTTTAAAGAAGCGCTTCGAATGGGTGCAGAAATTTTCCATACCTTAAAATCAGTTCTAAAAGGCAAAGGCCTTAACACAGCTGTTGGTGACGAAGGCGGCTTTGCACCAAACTTAGGATCAAACGAAGAAGCCCTTCAAACGATTGTCGAAGCAATCGAAAAAGCCGGCTACAAGCCTGGTGAAGAAGTTATGCTTGCAATGGATGCTGCCTCTTCAGAGTTCTACAACAAAGAAGACGGTAAATACCATCTCGCCGGCGAAGGCGTTGTAAAAACGTCTGCAGAAATGGTTGACTGGTATGAAGAACTAGCTAACAAATACCCAATCATCTCAATCGAAGACGGCCTAGACGAAAACGACTGGGAAGGCCACAAGCTTTTAACCGAGCGTCTTGGCAAGAAAGTTCAATTAGTGGGTGACGATTTATTTGTTACAAACACGAAGAAGCTTGCTGAAGGTATCGAAAAAGGCATCGGCAACTCGATCCTAATCAAAGTAAACCAAATCGGTACACTTACAGAAACATTTGATGCCATTGAAATGGCAAAACGTGCTGGCTACACTGCAGTTATTTCCCACCGTTCTGGTGAAACAGAAGATAACACAATCGCTGATATCGCTGTTGCAACAAACGCTGGTCAAATCAAAACAGGTGCACCGTCACGTACAGACCGCGTAGCGAAATACAACCAATTGCTTCGTATCGAAGATCAATTAGGTGAAACATCTCAATACAATGGTCTTAAATCTTTCTACAACTTGAGCAAATAATTTCGAAAAAAAACAACCCCTGGTCAATAAACATGGCTAGGGGTTGTTTTTTGTTGGCAAGTGCACTTGGAAAAATAAAAGCAGGAAATAACCAAGTTGTGTTTAATTTATATAGTAAACAACCTAATGATTCAACAGAAAGATTGGGGCATAATACATATGAAAAAATATTTTAAAAACCTTTCATGGACACAACGCTCGATTATGATTCTTGCTGTCATCCTATTAGGAACCTATTATTATTTTTTGACAGGCTCGCTGCCTTTTCAAAAAGAAACCGTCACCGTGAACGTCGAAAAAACGAAAGATGGCGAAACGGTCGTGATGCTGGAAGACACTAACATGGCGAAAGTAGAAAAAGATTTTGCGCCAGATATGCCAGAAGAAGAGGTCATGGCGGCTATTCATCAAATGTCACATCAAAAAGTAAAAGCAGCTAAAAAGTGGGGGGCGCTCCCGCTTACACCTAATCGGGTGAAACGGCTAATAGAAGTAGTATCTGATAATCGTGCGAAATATGTGCACGCTTCTGTTTACTTAGATATTTTAACGCGCTGGTCCAAAGGTGATTTTTCCCAAGTCGACCATGACCATAACGCAGTATGGAAACTTCAAGGCGGCACGGTTGGGGCTGCAAAGGGTATTGCTTCTGTTAAAGAAGAACAACAATTTATTGATGAGCATTTTAAAGTAAAACAATAATTGGAGGAATCACTAATGAAGCGTTTGTTAGATTGTACGGCATCTGATTTTGAAAAAATGACCGGGCGTGAGCTAAAACAATCCATCCTCGCATCTGAAGGAAGAACAATCGTTGCAGAGGTGATCGGTGCAGTGACGCCCTATTATCCAGCCGTCACCAATGCTGAAATGGCTGCAGCCTTTGGCGCCGACCTGATCCTGCTAAACTTCTTCGATGTGTTTAGCCCAAGCATGGCAGGACTTCCCGAAGTGGAGCCCGATACCATTGTTCACACGTTGAAAAAGCTTGTCGGACGGCCGATTGGTCTTAATTTGGAGCCGGTTGATGTAGATGCTGACCGTGTGGAGGCGCTGATTGAATTGCCGGAGGGAAGGCTGGCAACGGAAAAGTCATTGAGGAAGGCGAAGGAACTAGGCTTTGATTTTGTCTGCTTAACAGGAAATCCGAAAACAGGCGTTTCGAATGCTGAAATCACGAAAGCGATACAAGTCGCTCGAACGGTATTCGGGGAAGACGGGTTGATTATTGCCGGAAAAATGCACAGCGCAGGTGTCGCCGGTGAGGTCGGAGGCAGTCTGATGTCAACAGAAACGCTGCACGGTTTTATTGAAGCAGGCGCAGACATCATCCTCATCCCATCACCTGGAACCGTGCCAGGCTTTACCGTCGAGAAAACGGCGAAGTTAATAGACATCGTTCATGAAAAAGGAGCACTGTCTATTTTAACAACAGGCACAAGCCAGGAAGGATCCGACGAAGCAACGATTAAACAAATCGCCTTAAACAGCAAAATGGCCGGCGCAGATTTATTCCATATTGGCGATGCCGGTGCATCAGGAATGTCGATTCCTGAAAATATTACCGCCTACTCGATTGTCGTAAGAGGGAAAAGGCATACATATGTGAGAATGGCATCGTCCGTTTTAAGATAACTGATAGTGGTGGTCAACTCTAGCATTTCCAGTAATCGTTTACAAGATTTCACAATAACAACTATTGTTAAAAGGCAGATAATATGGTAAATTTAATATACTGTGAAATGTACGTCTACAGGAGGTGGCCTTCATGCATGCATTTGTCGTTACACTATTAGTTATCGTAAGTATTGGTCTTATTGCCGTTGTATTACTTCAATCTGGTAAGAGCGCAGGTTTATCCGGTGCCATTTCAGGTGGTGCTGAATCCTTATTTGGTAAACAAAAAGCGCGAGGAATCGACCTGATTCTACATCGTATTACGATTGTTCTATCAGTATTATTCTTCATCCTTGCTCTTGCAGTAACTTACTTTAAAATCTAATATTCAACTGATAAACTCGGCCGCAGCGCCGGGTTTTTTTGTTGCATTAAGCGGGTACATTTATGTTAGGGAATTCAGATGGGGAATTCTAGTTCAAAATATGGGCAAAAACAAATTGGCGGAATCCACTGGCCAAGGATCGCAAACTATCCCAAAAACGTCGAAAGTCCTGTTATACAGCTGCTCAAAATCAACAACCCATCTGCTGCAAGCCTTTTTTCTAGCATGTTCCCCTTCGGTTTGCTTAAACTAATATAAGCGAATTGAAACAAAAGGAGTTTTTCACATGAAAGTCTCAGTACCAAAGCCATTTACTTTTGAAGGCGGCAAAAGAGCCGTACTCCTGCTTCATGGATTCACCGGGAATTCGGCAGACGTCCGGATGCTTGGACGCTTCCTTGAAAAGAAAGGCTACACCTGCCATGCCCCCCACTACAAAGGACACGGAGTACCACCTGAGGAGCTTGTCCACACAGGTCCGGATGACTGGTGGCGGGATGTCATAAATGGATACAATTTTTTAAAAAATAAAGGTCACGAAGAAATTGCTGTAGCCGGACTGTCCCTTGGCGGTGTTTTTTCCCTGAAAATAGGATACACTGTACCTATAAAAGCGATTGTGCCAATGTGCGCACCAATGCATATTAAAAGTGAAGAAGTGATGTACCAGGGAATTTTAGAATATGCCCGTCAATATAAAAGATATGAAGGAAAAACTGACGAGCAAATCGAAATGGAAATGAATGAGTTTAAAAAAACACCAATGAAAACGTTAAAAGCACTGCAGCAATTAATCGCCGACGTCCGGGAAAATGTCGATATGATTTATGCACCGACATTTGTCGTTCAGGCTCGCCACGACAACATGATTAATACGGAAAGTGCCAACATTATTTATGAGAATATCGAGTCAGTCAAAAAGGAAATCAAATGGTATGAAGAGTCCGGTCACGTCATCACACTAGATAAAGAACGTGATCAGCTTCATGAAGACGTTTATAGCTTTTTAGAAAGATTAGACTGGCACGATTAATAAAACCCCTTAAGGAGGGATTTGTTTGGAAGACAACATACAAAAGCACATTGACAGGCTTTTGCAATATATGAGGGATGAGGCCTATAAACCATTGACGGTTCAGGAGCTGGAGGAGGCATTTGGCATTCAGGACTCCAGTGATTTCAAAGAGTTTGTCAAAGCCCTTGTACAAATGGAAGAAAAGGGTCTCGTCGTTCGGACCCGCAGCAATCGTTACGGTCTGCCGCAAAAAATGAACTTAATTCGCGGAAAGCTTATCGGCCATGCGAAAGGCTTTGCCTTTGTGGTTCCGGATGAGCCGGGAATGGATGATATTTTTATCCCGCCGAATGAAACAAACACCGCGATGCATGGCGACACCGTGTTAGCCCGTATTTCATCAGAAACCTCCGGACAGCGCCGCGAAGGAACCATCGTCCGTATCATTGAACGCGGTGTGCAGCAAGTCGTCGGAACATATGTCGAAAGCAAGAGCTTTGGCTTTGTGATTCCAGATGACAAGAAATTTGCCAGTGATATTTTTATTCCAAAAGCGGCTTCTAAAGGAGCAGTGGAGGGACATAAGGTGGTCGTGAAGCTTGTCACGTACCCTGAAGGGCGAAAGAGTGCGGAAGGAGAAGTCATCACGATATTGGGGCATAAAAATGACCCAGGCGTGGATATTCTTTCTGTCATACATAAGCACGGCCTGCCAATGGCCTTCCCTGATGAGGTGCTTAAACAGGCAAATGACACACCTGATACGATTGATGAAAGTGAATTGACCAATCGCCGCGACTTGCGGAATGAAACGATTGTCACCATTGACGGAGCCGATGCGAAGGACCTTGATGATGCGGTAACCGTCACAAAGCTTGAGAACGGCAACTATAAACTTGGCGTTCATATCGCAGATGTCAGTTATTATGTAAAAGAAGGAACGCCAATCGACCTTGAAGCAGAGGAACGGGCAACAAGTGTGTATTTAGTAGACCGAGTGATTCCGATGATTCCTCATCGCCTCTCAAACGGGATTTGTTCGTTGAATCCGAAGGTGGACCGGCTTGTTTTATCATGTGAAATGGAAATTTCAGATGAGGGCACCGTTGTTTCCCATGAAATTTTTCAAAGTGTCATTAAAACAACCGAGCGGATGACCTACCATGATGTGAATCTGATTCTTGTTGAAAAAGATGAGGAAACACGCGGACGCTACGAACCACTTGTGCCGATGTTTGAATTGATGGAAGAACTTGCTGCCATCCTCCGCAACAAACGGATGAAGCGCGGCGCCATCGACTTTGATTTTAAAGAATCAAAGGTGTTGGTGGATGAGGAAAGCAAGCCGACAGATGTCGTTCTGCGTGAACGTTCTGTAGCGGAGCGTTTAATTGAAGAATTTATGCTCGCAGCCAATGAAACGGTTGCGGAACATTTTCACTGGCTCGATGTACCGTTCATTTACCGTATCCATGAGGATCCGAAGGAAGATAAATTACGAAGATTTTTCGAGTTTATCACGAACTTTGGTTATATTGTAAGAGGAACCGCCAATGATGTACACCCAAGAGCGCTTCAGGAAATTATCGAAGAGGTGCAAGGAAAGCCTGAAGAGATGGTGATTTCAACCGTCATGCTGCGGTCGATGCAACAGGCAAAATATGACCCTGAAAGTCTTGGACACTTCGGCTTATCTACCGAATTCTATACCCATTTCACTTCGCCGATTCGCCGCTATCCGGATACGATCGTACACCGCTTAATCCGTACGTATCTGATTGAAGGAAAGTTGGATGAAACGACACAGGAAAAATGGAACGCCCGATTGCCGGAAATTGCCCAGCATTCTTCAAAAATGGAGCGCCGTGCCGTTGACGCGGAACGGGAAACAGATGAGTTGAAGAAAGCGGAATACATGGAAGATAAAATTGGCGTTGAGTATGATGGCATTATCAGCTCTGTTACTAACTTTGGAATGTTTGTCGAGCTGCCTAATACCATTGAAGGCCTAGTCCATGTCAGCTACATGACCGATGATTATTATCGCTTTGATGAACGCCATTTTGCGATGATTGGCGAGCGGACAGGGAATGTGTTCCGAATTGGTGATGAAATCACGGTCCGCGTGGTAAAAGTCAATAAAGATGAACGCGCGATTGATTTTGAAATCGTCGGCATGAAAGGAACGCCTCGCAGGGAACGTTCGGAGACACCGAAAATTTTTAAAACCCGCAGCGATACCGATAAGCCTCGACGCAACAAACAGAAGGGTGACCGTGATCAAGGCCGGAATGGAAGCCGTAATCAAAAGTCTGATTCTGGTGACACTCAAGGGAAAAAGCCGAAGAAAAAACGTAAATTTTACGATAACGTGCCTAAATCAAAGAGTACGAAACGGCGAAATAAGTAGTTGCTTAGAGGGAGCCTTCCGAAATGTTGGCTCCCTTTCAATTGTCCAGCCTCAGCGCCAAGCGGCTAGTATACTTCGCTAAACGGCGCTTTCACTTTTCTTAATTGTAGCGACTTGTTTTTTTTGTTAAAATAAAACTATAGATTGAGGTGAAAAATATGCCAAAAGGTGTTGGAAAAGTAGTCGCTCAAAACAAAAAGGCTTATCATGACTATTTTATTGAAGAAACATATGAGGCCGGGATTGTATTGCAAGGAACAGAAATTAAATCAATTCGTGCGGGAAAGGTGAATCTCAAGGATGCCTATGCGCGGATTCAGAATGGGGAAGCGATTCTGTTTGGGATGCATGTCAGTCCGTATGAACAGGGCAACATTTTTAATCATGACCCATTACGAACACGGAAATTATTACTTCATAAACGTGAAATCAGTAAACTGCTTGGAGAAACGAAAGAGGCCGGATATGCCCTTATTCCCTTAAAGCTTTATTTAAAAAATGGCTTCTGTAAGGTTTTAATTGGCCTGGCAAAGGGTAAAAAGAATTATGACAAGCGTGAATCCTTAAAGCAAAAAGAAGCAAAGCGCGAAGTCGAAAGAGCTTTCCGCGAACGGCAAAAGATGTAAGCCTGCTTTTTGAACAACAACAAAACGCAGCTTACAAATAATTACAATTGAAATTTACTGTAAGTGTGTTATAATAAGTTTGTCGCTAAGATATGCGGCAGAAACTTTTGCTCAAAACAATCTTGAGCATCCTAACGTCTAGCTTCATTTTTATAATGGGGACGCTACGGATTCGACAGGGGTAGTTTGAGCTTAGGTCGCGAGTCGAGGGGATCGGCCTCGTTAAAACGTCAAAGCCATAACTGGCAAAACTAACAACAACTTAGCTTTCGCAGCTTAATACTGCATAGCTGTTCGCCCCTCCATCGCCTATGTGGTAGGGTAGCGGACTCACTCTAAGTAGGCTACGCCGGATTCCACCGCCTGAGGATGAAGGAAGAGAACAACCAGGCTAGCTGACCGGACGCCGGTCGATAGGCAAAAGGCTCAGCGAAACACCAATATATCGACTACACTCGTAGAAGCTTAAGTGGCGATATCTTTGGACGCGGGTTCGATTAAGTATTAGTCGCCTTGTATGGTAACATACAAGTGAAAATTCGGCTTTATCGGTGAAACCTAAGTCACTTTAATTAGTGATAGGGCAATGCCGAGCGGTATGTGGAGTAATCCAACAGCCGTGTATCGACTTATAGGCTGCCATAATTCATTTGGTAGTACTAGGATGCGAATTCGATACCTTACAGAGGTAAATTTATGATTCGCATAAGACGCCGAGGGACCTGTTTGAATAACAGGTTCAAGATATAGTCAGTGCCATGACGAAAGCATGGAAACGCACGTCCCGCCGTCTCCACCATACATAGGTGGATAACAAGATCAGCAGATAAAATGCTGGTCTTTTTTATATTTGAAAAAAGGTATTTTCAAATGCGATTTTCTTTTCTAGTAAAAATAGGGATTGTCAGTACTTACCCAGGAGTCCCCTGTTGCATGATTGTGGAGGGGGACTGACCCTTTTTTTGGGACTATCAGCCTGATTTTTAGCCGCATGAGTCTAAGACTATGCGGTTCTTTTTATTTTTGGAAAAAATCGATTACGGTTCTTTCCCATTTGGGGTAATTTTTACTCAAAAAAAAGCTAATTGGGGTGGTCCAACTCTATCCAATAAGCCTAATATACCCTGTTTTATCCCTAAATTTGTTAATTTTAGAAATCTCCCCGACTTCTTACACCATTTTATCTGCTTCAAAAACCCCAATAGTTGAATATTCATAAAATTAATATAATAGGATTAGGCTACTCTTTAATCTATTTCAATAGAAAAGGAGGAACTACATATTTTTTAAAAAAAATGATGAAAGTAGGGAGATTATGAAAAAGAAGACATTCTTTAAACAAGCTGCCGTTATTTCTCTATCGGCAGGTCTAATCCTGTCCTCAACGAACTTCACCTTAACATCGAAAGTATCAGCGGCCAATTCAAAAGCAGAATCTATTCTTGCCGAACTTACACCGGAACAAAGAAATGCATTAAAGCAGTTGGAACTGACAGAACAAACAGGTCTGCAAGGATTCAACAAACAGGAATTAAACAAAGAGGAGGAGTTGGATGTTATCGTTCAATTCCACGCAAAGCCGGGCAAGATTGCCGTCCTTGATGCGGGAGTAAAAGGAAATAAACTATCGCAAAAGAAAGCGGATGAGCAGGTAGCAAAGGAACACGAACAATTTAAAAAGGATATTCAATCGATTCTTCCAGCCGGTAACATAAAGGGCAGACAAATCAATCACACGGTCAATTCCAGTTATAAAACGGTTTACAATGGCGTAGCGATGAAATTGCCGGCTAATCAGGTGGCAAATCTATTAAAATCTGATGTCGTAAAAGCTGTTTATAAAAATGAAACGTACAAGGTTGATCCGATTCTTCCCGAGGGGGATGGAGAAAAAGCAGGTTCCACACCAGGTACAGTAGTGGAAAGTTTATCTCATTTAAAGGTGGACAAGCTCCATGATGAGGGACTGACAGGGAAAGGCGTGAAAGTTGGAGTAATTGATACGGGCATCGATTACAACCACCCTGACTTAATGAAGGTCTACAAGGGTGGATATGACTTCGTTGATAACGATAATGACCCAATGGAGACAACGTATGGGGATTGGAAAAAGACCAAGTACCCGGAAGTTTCCAACGGTTCAACTTATTATACTTCACACGGAACACATGTCTCTGGAACGATAGCCGGACAGGGAACAAATAAAGATATTTCTGTTAAGGGTGTGGCGCCTGAGGTCGATTTATATGGTTATCGTGTTCTTGGCCCTTATGGGACTGGAACTGCTATCAATATCATGGCCGCAGTTGAAAAAGCGGTTGATGATGGGATGGATATTATCAATCTTTCATTAGGTTCAGGCATTAATGACCCTTATTACCCAACTAGTACAGTTGTCAATAATGCTGTCCTAAGCGGGGTTACTGCCGTCGTTGCGGCGGGTAATTCAGGGCCAAATGAATATACGTTAGGTTCACCTGGAGCAGCCGCGCTTGCCTTAACGATTGGAGCAAGCGATGTTCCAATGGCAGTTTCTACTTTTAAAGGCCAAATCGGCAGTGAATCCGGTGTTGAGCTTGTCAGTATGGCACGCAATTACACCGACAAATTAAATGACCTTGATGGAAAGTCATATGAGGTAGTCGATGTCGGCATTGGAGCGAATGCCGACTATAATGGTAAAGATGTGCAAGGAAAAATAGCGCTGATTGCCCGCGGAGACATTCCTTTGAACGAAAAGGTCACCCTTGCCAAACAAAAAGGCGCTGCCGCTGTTCTTTTATCTAATAATGTGGACGGACAAATTAATGCCAATCTTGGTGAATCAACCACATTTATCCCAACCCTCTCTATGACAAAGGATGCTGGGGAAAAGATAAAAGCACAGCTTCAGAGCGGGGCAGAAGGACTTTACTTTCTCTGGTTATGGAGTTAGCCAAACGGAAGGGGATCGTCTCGCAGACTTTAGTTCACGGGGACCAGCCAGACAAACGTACGGAATGAAGCCGGAAGTAGTTGCGCCGGGTGTCAGTGTTCTTTCGACTGTGCCATCCTTTATGGTCAATCCCAATGATCAAGGAAACTATCAATTTGCTTATTCACGCTATTCTGGAACATCAATGGCGACACCATTTACAGCAGGGGTTGCGGCCTTAATGCTGCAGGCTAATCCGAAACTAATGCCGGAGGATATTAAAACGGTCGTTATGAATACAGCCGATCCGCTGAACGGGGATTACAATGTGTTTGAAGTGGGCGCGGGAAGAATTAATCCATATAAGGCTGTCCACAATGGAGCAAGCTTCCAAGTTCTCGACAAAACGCTTATTCCCGGTGCGGAAAATCTGGTCGAAGTGAAGTCCTTAACTGGCGGGCTTAGCTTTGATCATGAATTAGTGGATAAAAACCTTCGCATCAACAAATCTATTAAAATAAAAAACAATGAAAAAATGAAAAAGACGTTCACCATGAATGTGACTGAAGGAAAAGGTTCCAACAGCTTGATGCAAAATGGCATGTCAATTGACCTTACCAATAACATTACTGTCAAGGGCAATGAAGAGAAAAAAATATCCGCCAGCCTGCGTGTCCACAAGAAAGCAAAGGAAGGCTACTATACAGGCTATATTACGCTAACGAATACGGAGAATTCCACTGAGCAGTACAGGATCCCGTATAGCTTCTGCTTATTAAAAGAAGGACTGAATAAAGTGGAGATCGATAACCCTGTTTTTTCTCCAGGTTATTTAAACGAGGAACCATTGGACTTCTTCAGGGAGCCTTATGTCTACGCTCAGTTCAACATGAAAGCGCCAATGGAAAAATTGGATGTTGTCCTGCAGGATGAGAAGGGAAATGACCTGGGGCTGATCGGTACGGCAAACCTGAATGGTGCTTACGAAGATATTACTTATGGATTAACGTTCTTCAATGGGCTTTACTATAAATTTACCGGCGATGCTAAGAAGCCTATTTCTTCAAAGTACAGCTATGCACAAGAAGGACATTACCAAATTAAATTCATCGCGACCGGCCTATCCGGAAAGGTATTTACAGAAACCAGACATTTATGGATTTATCTCAACAAACCAAATTTTGAAAGCTCATTAGATGGAAACTCGCCATTTATTGAATTTAAGCCGGGACAGCAAACCTACCCGTTTGACATTAAAATCACTGATCCGATTGTCGACGAGGTGAAGAAATACGGTTTAAATTACGACCATTCCTCGAACTATATGGTGTATTATTGGGGCACATGGGGCTTCCCGTCGATGCCAATTTATATGGATAAAGACGGAAGGTTTATTGAGGAAGTAGCCATGAATAAATCAGAAAAGCCGCTGTATTTTGACATGGAAGGCTATAATATCGCTGGAAATAAAATCAGTAAGAGATATAACTTTGTGAAAGAAGGAACACCAGTTACGTATCCGACAAGTGAGACAACCGAAGTCAAGACAGGTGATACATTCAAAGCAGCAATCATGCTGGATAACCTAGAGGATATTACTCAAGCAAAATGGAACTTTACCGACATTTATGGATCCCAGAATATAGAGCTTATAGACGCTAAGCTTGCGGAGACTTTTGTTGATAAGGCAAAGATTGAGTTGAAGGATAATCAAGTAACTGTCCAATTTACTCAACCTAGCGGTGCATTCGATCACAAGAAAGTTGTCGAAGTTACCTTCAAAGTATCGGATGATAAATTTACCACAAGCGATTACATCAACCCGACTGTTGTTGTAACGGGTGGAAATAGTCAAACGATCCAGGTGATCAATGCCCCATATACGTTTAAAATTAACCCGCAATTTTCAAAGTTAGAGGGTACAATCGGCCCAGAGGGATTCTATGTCGGTGACCCGGAGTGGGGCGGATACTTTGGCCAAAAGGACTGGACCAAGGTCGGAGGATCAGTCAAGTTGATGGATTCAAACGGTAAGGTGTACGACGGCACATCTTCCATTAGCCCATATGGTAAATTCACCATTGATAAATTGCCATTGTCAAACGTACCTAACACCGTTGAAATGAAGGTCCCGGGTCATTTCATGACGAAGGTTGAAGTACCGGTCAGTATTGTCAAAGGCGGCATTGCCTATGGAAATGACTTCAATATGTATCTTACCAATCTGACAGCCGGTGAAGTGAACCAGGATGGCGTGATTGATGTCTTGGATGCGATCGCCGTTCAAAAGGCATGGAAAACCAATGATCGGGCAGCAGATATTAACTTTGACGGGGTAGTGGATGAAAAGGATATGGCATTTATCCAGAATAACTACCTGAAGCAAAACGAGGATGTTGAAAATGCTCCTGTGCCTAAGAAAAACGCAAGCGGAAAAACATTAGAAAAGATTCTCGCTGAACTGGGGATTCGTCAATAACAACCATAAGAGAAAACACTTGAAGCTTTTTAACTAATTTCAAGTGTTTTCTTTCTCTTTCAGGCGGCTGAAAAATTACCCCAATTTACAATCTATCAACTATCAAGTTATGATAATGATGAATTGATTTCTATACAAAATTTAATAAATTTTTAAAAGAGAAGCTGCTACTTTCAGCGCTTTTTCCAATTGACTTGATTCTGAGTAGTGGACAAAGAGCCGTTTTTCATACTGCTGAACGAGCCAAAATAATTCATTTTCTTTGAAAAATGGCAGGGCAGTTTCGTCTATAAATTTGTACAGCTCAATACTTTCCGCAATCTCATAGTTTAACATCGTAAATAATATATGACTGAGCCGATCGGTTGGATTTTTTGTGAGCGACAACATTCCGTCAGCAACCAGTTCTGTCAATTTATCTTTTTCCAACAAGGAACCTTCATAGGCACAGCGAATATATCCTTCAAATGACCAGAAATAGAGGGGAGAATTATTCTCACAAAGCTGCATTGCTTCTTTATATAATTCGTTCGCTTCCAAATATTCTTTGCGAAGGTACCGGTTATAGGCAAAGTTATACAGAAGCTTTGTTTTTTTATCGATAAAATTACATATATCACACGTTTGAAGAAGTGACTGATACTGCGCCAACGTCTCTTGAAAGTTTAAATACTCATTATCACCAATTTGCACGATCATTAGTGTTTCTGTATCAATGATTCTATTAAAATTATTTGTTTCCTTAAAATAGGTTAATGCCTTTTCGGCATAATAGTAAGCCAGTACTTTTGAATTAATTGAATGATAGGAATAAGCCATATTATAGTAAAATTCATAATTTCTATATTGATTGGGATTGATTGATTTTAATAAATCAATGGCATTAATATATTTCTTTTCGGTTATGTAATAGATTCCTAAAACATGTTTTAGTAAATTACTTTCATAGGAAGATAATTTATCCATATCCTTTTGGATGGCGGAAAGAATTTTCATGGCTTTTCGAGGGTTCCCTTGGGAACAGTAGTATCTGGCGAGTAGAAGGTCAAAGTGAATTTGAAATTTTGATACAGCAAGAATAGGGACATCAAATAGTTTTGGAATAATAGTTTCTACTTCGTCAAACTTCTGTTTAATCAAGGCATTTTCCATATCCTGAATGAGTGCTTCAACTCCGTTCAGACGCTGTAGCTCCGATTGGATGTCAACTCCAAGGCGTTTTGCTAAAAGTGAAGTAATTTCGGGAGAATATTCTGTTAGTCCCCGTTCAATTTTACTTATATGGGTGACGGAGCAAATCCCTTTACCCAACTGTTCTTGGGTTAGGTTGGCCTTTTCACGGTAAAGTTTAATTACCTTTCCTTCGTTCATTTTGATCCTACCTTCCTATATGCGATTAGCGAATGACTTAAATAACTTAAGTTCTATTAATCGTAATGCTAGCAGAAAATCAAAATGGAAATTGTCGAATTTTGTTGAAATGATAGAAAATTATTAACTTATGTAAAAAGGGAGAATTCATATGGCGACTATTTATATAGATCCAATGATTAATATGAAAACAAATAACATAATTACCATTATCATTCATTTCAAAACGCAGCCGGCTCATGCGGCGGTTGCCATCGCGAACTCCAGCGGCTTTCCACTATCCCTCCAGCAGGCGGAGCAAGACGTGGCGGCGAGTCATCTTCGGTTTCAGAATGATCTTCAAAGATTATTCGGTCCTGAGGGGATTCCCTTCAGGATTAACCATACGTATAAGACGGTTTTCAATGGGGTTTCCTTGAGCCTTCCGGGAAATAAAATTCCAATATTACTGCAATCACCTGAAATATCGGCGATTTATGCCAATAAAGAATTTAAACTCGACCCGCCCTTTGTCCAGTTCTAACTTTAAAAAAGGGTCAGTCCTCCGCTGCATGAAAGTGACGGAAGACTGACCTTTTTTTCTCATATTATGAATAAAGTGCCACACCAACAATGCCCGAAAGCAAGATAACGTAGAGTGGATGCCAGCGAAATTTTATTAGAGCCAGCAGAGATAATCCAAATACAAGCAACAAGCTGATCGACTGAAAAGAGAGATGAACCGAGATCAGGTTATTTGCACGGGCGAAACTAATCGCGGCGTACATGATTAAACTAGCCACGATCGGTTTTAATCCATAAAACATCGATTGGACTACGGGAATGTGATGCAACTTAATGAAAAAGGTGGCGACAATCGCTACTAAGATGATGGACGGCAGCAAAATGCCAATGGCTGCCACAATCGCACCCACTACACCTGCTGTTGAATAACCAACAAGAATCGCACTATTGGTTGCAATCGGACCGGGTGACATGCCTGCAATGGCAATCATATTGGTTAATTTCTCCGCCGTCATCCATCCATATTTTGTAACCTCTGTTTCTATAAGGGGAATCATAGCATAGCCCCCTCCAAAGGAGACAAAGCCCATCATAAAGAATGTTTTAAACAGCTGCCACAGAACCATAAAATCGCCCCTTTCTGTTAATATTATTGGAAATAATAAATTTCAACTTTGAGAATTGTCCAGCTCCAGCGCCCTAGCGGCTAGTGTCCTTCGCTCTCCGCCCTACGATAAGTCAACATCGGTTCACTCCGCTCACCGTGTTTCCTTTATCTCAGTTGGAGTGCTCCAGGCCATACGCCGCTGAACAGGGCGCTTGCGCTTTTCCTATATCCCGGCACCCATGAAATAATCGGGATGTTGGGTTGGATCTGTTTCTTTGTCTTTACGCTGTTCCAATTCGACTGGTCGGCCCTTTTTTCGTTTAATCCAGACGGTAAAAATACCAGATAATGCGCCAGCAAATATAGCAACGATCGGATGGATGAAGAACAATGCCGGTATTCCCACAAGCATGATCAAGAATGTGGTTTTATCAACTATCGCTGTCTTGATCGTTTTCATCGCGGCATACACGATGATGGCCACAATAGAGGCTCGAATCGAGATAAACGCTGCCTCTAGCTTTGGATTATCATGAACGAAAAAGTAGAAGATCCCAAGTGTGAGAACGATTAAAAAGGTGGGCAGCGACACACCAATCAAGGCGGCAATCGCCCCTTTCAGCCCGCCAATCCGCTGCCCGATAAATGTCGCCGAATTAACGGCAACTCCTCCCGGGACGGTTTGAGACAAGGCAAACACATCCGTCACATCTTCACTTTTTAACCATTTTCTCTTTTCAACAATTTCTTTTTCGATTAAGGGGATCATGGCAAAACCCCCGCCAAATGTTACAGGGCCAATTTTGAAAAAACTCCAAAATATCTGGAACAGTAATTTCCATTGTTCCTTCATTATTTTTCCCTCTTTCTTTTTATGTAATATATTCCTTTGTGGGGAAACTATAGTGTATTGTATATCATATGAATCATACTATCTATTACATTAGCAAAAGAAAGCGTATGGGTAAATTGCAATAAATGGATAGGGTATAACAGATTGTTATACCTAGTAGGTTGGTCTGAATTTGTGGATATGGGGGTTTTCCTATTGAACATAGAGAGTTTGAAATTGTTTTGTTTGGTTGTCGATGAAGGAAGCATCAGTCAGGCCGCCAGATTAAGCTTTGCATCTCAGCCAGCGGTAACGCGGCAGATCCATCAACTGGAGAATTTTTATGGCACTTTGTTATTCGATCGAACGGATGGAAAAATGAAGGTGACGGAAACGGGCAAAATGTTATATCCTTTTGCAAAAACCATCATCCATGATTTCAATCGGTCCAAGGAAGTCATTAAACAGGCAACGGGAGAATATCATTCAACCCTTCACGTGGGGGCATCGTTTACCATTGGAGAATATTTATTGCCAAGCCTGTTAGGGCGCTTTAAAAAGCAACAACCGGATATAAGGGTATCTTTAACGATTAAGAATACGCCTGGTGTAATCGATGATTTATTCAATGATGTCATCGACTTGGCTTTAGTTGAAGGGATTTTTGAAAACGAAAAGTTTATCGTCGAAAAATTTGCCGACGACGAGCTCCTCCTTGTTTGTTCCCCTGAGCATGTGTGGACTGAACAAATCCAAATTAAAGAACTGGCAAATGAACGAATGATATGGCGCGAATCCAGTTCAGGAACAAGACTAATCGTTGAAAATATGTTAAGAGAACATGGCATCCTAGAAAAAATTGAAAGTTATATGGAATTAGGGAGCACACAAGCGATTAAAAGTGCTGTGGAAGCAGGACTAGGGGTCAGTATCCTGCCGCGGTTGACAGTAGCAAGAGAATTGGAGCAAGGGACCTTAAAGGGAGTAAATATTTTTGACGTAACGATAATGAGAGATTTATGGCTGGTTAAAAAGAACCAGCGATTCCATAAAATAGGAGTAACTGATTTTTTAGATTTCATAAAGGAATAAATTTGGAAAGTTCGGCAAAGTGTTGCTGAGCTTTTTTTATTTGTTTTCCGGTTTTAAAACCTCTGTTGGACGTCAATAATGACAGGTAGTTGAATTTTGGGGGTGCAGGAAGTGAAAGAGGAACTAAAGATCTTTCATCGGATTTTTACGACGACCTATGATGCCATTGAAAAATTTATGAATATGCTTAACCCGGTGATTCAAAATGCCACCGATGACCATGAACGACTGTATTATCATCATATTTTCGAAGAAGAGGAGCAGCGACTGTCACGCTTAGTGGAGTTAATACCATTGATCAGTAAGTTTGAAAAAGAAAAGTCTGATGCCGATTTTGCTCCAACGAACAATGAATTTAACCGGCTCCTGCAAGAGCTGAATCTAGAAAAGTTCGGCCTACATAATTTCGTCGAGCACCTCGACTTAGCGCTGTTTCGTTTTACCGACGAGGACCGGAGCACGATGTTAAACCAATTGCGTGAGGTATCCTACCAGGATTATCAACAGGTCAAAGCAATGTTAAATGAAATCAACAGTCGTTTCGACACAAACTACGTGGACCCGCACGCCCACCACGACGAGCATCATGACCACCTTGAACGGTCAGGTGCCGCTGCGCCAGCTAGGGTTACGGTTAAACATAAAAAAGGCTTCACTGTAGGGAGTTTGAGGTAGTTTTTTTAAAAGGGTAACTTAAAATTTCTGGTTTGGCGGAATTCAATCCCAAACCCGCTAAATAAAAAACACAAGGTACTAACTTCCAGAAGAAGGAGGAAGGATTCATGAGTAAATCACAGTTATTTCCGGATGCCCCCTTATCGGATCACGAATTCAATCAATTAGATAAAACAGTCATTGAAACGGCACGCAGGCAGTTGGTGGGACGCCGGTTTATCGAATTGTACGGACCGCTTGGACGAGGCGTGCAAAGCATTGCTAATGACATTTTTACAGAAACCATCGAAGCAAAAATGGATATTCAAGGTTCGTTTGATACGACATTTGAATCGAGTAAACGGGTCAACCACACCATCCCATTGCTCTACAAGGATTTTGTTCTTTTTTGGCGGGACCTTGAACAGGCAAAGGTGCTGGACATCCCGGTTGATTTTTCACCCGCAGCCAATGCAGCCCGCGATGTGGCGAATCTTGAAGACCAAATGATTTTTCACGGGGCAAAGGAATTTGATATCCCTGGGCTCATGAATGTGCAAGGCCGCCTTACACATTTGATTGGCGAATGGTATGAATCCGGAACGGCTTTTCAGGATATTGTCGAAGCAAGAAGTAAGCTCCTGGAAATGAACCATAATGGCCCATTTGCCCTTGTGCTTTCGCCAGAGCTTTACTCACTTATCCACCGTGTACATAGGGATACAAATGTGTTAGAAATCGAACATATTCGTGAACTGGTCACAGATGGCGTGTTCCAATCCCCCGTATTAAAAGGGAGAGCTGGAGTCATTCTAAATACAGGCCGCAACAACCTAGACCTTGCTGTTTCTGAGGATTTCGATACGGCGTATATGGGACAGGAAGGAATGAACCACCCATTCCGAGTTTACGAAACGGCTGTATTGCGGATCAAACGGCCGTCGGCGATCTGCACACTGGAATTCATAGGGGAATAACGGGTGGCGCAGCGAGTTTTTACAGTAGGATCACTGATTCCTGGAAAAATAGTGCCCGTTCCCAATAGAAACATTCAGCAATCGCCAGCAATCAAACTTGAAAGAAAAGTACCAGAACAGCATTCTCCAGTCATCAAGCCCGAAAAAATTATAGTACAGCAGGGCGACATCCAGTTTGAAATTTCTCCAGAAAAAGGGAAACTTCTGGATGCAGCACTTAACCAAGGAAAGCAAATCCAGTTTAAATGCCGAAAAGGAACCTGCGGTCAGTGTACGGTGAAAGTGCTCCAAGGCTCGGGATTATCTGAGCCAAATGAACAAGAGCACAATAAGCTAAATAAAGCAATCGCGGGCAGCTATCGTTTGGCATGCCAGGCGGAAATTCTCTAATAGGAATCAAATATCCACCCAAACCACAAAAAAACGAGGTCCATTATCGGACCTCGTTTACGCATGTAAACGAACTAATTTATCTTCAACTGGGAATGGCAGTGATACATTGTGATTTTTCAACTCTTTCACACTAATATCGTGAACGAGCTTCAATGCTTCCTTTTTGAACGTTGAGGTAATGAAACCGGCATTGACTTCACATAATCTTTGTAAGTATTGCAATGTATCGCGGACCATGATTTCTTTGATGAACGTGTTATTTAACTGGCAAATTAATTTATGCTGCAAGCCTTTGATGACGGCAATTTGGTCGACGTGGGCAATGATGTTTGTGCCGTCCTCATCGATAAAGCCGACGGAGACATAGTGTCCTTTTGAGATATCAACATTTGTAAACACGGGGTTTTGGTAGGTTTCACCAGATGATAAGCGAATCGAATCTGCTTCCGCTGCACCGCCGATTTTTCGTTGATTTGCTAGAACTGTGTGAATATCCTTCAACCCAAAAAGCATGTTAAACATGTTGTATCCCCCTTCGATGGATTCTCTATACAGGTCATTTTATAGATAATGAGAATCATTGTCAATGGGATTCTCAACTAAAATATGACGGTTATTAGAGCATCATCCTCAGCCAATAAAAAATCACCTAAAAAATTCCCAAAATGAAAATACTTGCTTAAAAGCGGTAAATCCTTTAAAATAAACCTTACAAAAAACGGAAGGGTGACCTTGGAACGATGATCTTATAATCCTATTTCTCATGAAAAAAATACAATCTTTTTTTTCTGGATAGGATTAGTCTGTACTTTTATACAAGTCGATAAGATCATAGTGTCCTTCACGCCGGGATATTTTGTTGCTTTGAAATTGTATTGTGCCGCCTCCTGCCAGGAAAATTACTGCAGGAGGTTTTTATATGGAAAAAAACATAACACAACCGGCACCAACCAGAGGCCTGTTTCAAAACCGGGTCTTTCTAGCTATTATCATGTCCGGATTATTTTTACAAATTGGAATTTGGGTGCGAAACTTTGCCGTATTGCTGTTCGTTATGGACCAAACCAATGGTGATGCCTTTGCCGTCTCGATGATTTCGGTGGCTGAATTCGCGCCAATCTTTATCTTCTCGTTTATTGGCGGAACCTTTGCCGACCGCTGGGCTCCGAAAAAGACGATGGTCTGGTGCGATATTTTAAGTGCAGTATCCATCTTTGTCGTACTCATCACTCTAATTTTCGGAACGTGGAAGGTAGTGTTTTTCGCGACTTTAATCTCAGCCATCCTTTCACAATTCTCGCAGCCTTCAGGAATGAAATTGTTTAAAATGCATTTATCCCCGGATCAAGTGCAGCAGGCGATGTCTGTCTACCAAACGGTCTTCGCTTTATTTATGGTGTTGGGACCGGTAATTGGAACATTCATTTTCCAATCGTTTGGCATTGACATCTCCATCACCATCACCGGTCTTGCGTTCTTGCTTTCAGCGGCGGCCCTTGCATTCTTGCCAAAGGATCGCCCATTGGAAGACGTCGGTGATTCCACATTACTGCAAGAAATGAAAAGTGGAGTTAAGTATGTTCTTGGAAAAAAAGAATTGAGCCTGCTGGGCCTATGTTTTATGGCAGCAGGGCTAGGGGTCGGGTTCATTAATCCTTTATCGATTTTCCTCGTTACCGAGCAATTAAATCTGCCGAAGGAAAACCTCCAGTGGCTGTTAATGGTCAACGGTGTGGGGATGATTATCGGTGGTGCCGTGGCCATGATTTTTGCCAAAAATGTGGCACCGCAGCGTCTGCTTGTTTTTGGAATGCTTGTCAATGGCATCGGCATCGCTGTAATGGGATGGTCGACAAACATCTGGATTACCTTGATTGCCGAGTTTGCGAACGGTTTGATGATGCCTTGTATTCAAATCGGGATCAATACCTTGATTTTGCAAAAAACAGAAGAGGCCTTTATCGGCCGCGTCAACGGAATTTTAAGTCCGCTGTTCGCCGGCTCAATGGTTATCACGATGAGTATTGCCGGGATTTTAAAAGAGAAGTTTTCATTAGTTACAACGTTTGAAACATCGGCTGTCTTGTTTATTATCGGTTTACTGTTCATCTTGCCTATATATAATCAGAAACAGCAGCCAAAACCTGAAGTTCTCAGTTCAAAATAAGGGTGCATTGAAAAATACATTTCAAGTCTTAGTGAAAAATAGTCTCCGAGTCGATTATGAATGAATCGTAAAGTATGTATAGTCAGGTAAGAAATAAGCACCAGATCAAGCCTTCTGCTGATTAGAAGCAAGGGACTAGAAATAATAAGCAGGGGGTAAGAACATTGTCTATTTCGCAAGTAAATATCGATGCCTTTCGGGCGATCAATGATTTAGGAAAAGAATATGATTTCCTAAATCCCATCGCCATCTTCATGGCAGAATATATGTTGTATATTTTAATCATTGGATTGTTGGTGTATTGGTTTACCAAAACAAGCCAAAATAGAATCATGGTGGTTCAAGGTTTACTCGCAGTTGCAGTCGCCGAAGTCCTTGGAAAAATTGCCGGTAGTTTATATTCCCATTACCAGCCATTCGCCGAGCTGCCGAACGTGAACAAACTTGTTGATAAAGCAGTCGATAATGCCTTTCCGAGCGACCATTCCATCATATTTTTCTCAATCTGTTTTTCCATTTGGTTAGTCCGAAAGAAAGAGGGCTGGGGATGGCTCATCCTTGCTGTGCTTGTGGGAACGTCACGGATCATGGTTGGTGTTCACTATCCTGGGGATATACTTACCTCGGCACTGTTCGGAATTGCTGCAGCACTATTTTCCTACTGGCTTGTTCCGAAGCTTAGCTTCGTTACAGTGGCTCTTACGAAACATGAAAAGGGCAAATTGCCTGCAAACGGGAAGTCTGAGGATCAGTCGAATCAATTTTAATATAGGAAAACCTCTTTGAACCTGGATTCAAAGAGGTTTTTTTGAATTTAGTAATCAAAAATATTAGGAACAGAAGTATTGCCTGCCCCAATTAAAATGCCATTTTGATAATTCACGACATAATAATTGTACCTTATGACGCAAATATTGAATTGATTTTACGTTAAATGAATCTATGGGTGTTTCGTCATAAACCACTTCAGAATCTGGTAATTCTGTTGGAATTCCATTCGATAAGACTACTTTTTTACTACTCAATTAATTTGGAATCGTAACTTCCATATTCAGCAGAGTCACCAATTTCACCGGGTTGTTCTAAACTAATAAATTTTGCAGTTATTGTATGCGTACCTGGATCAAAACCAACTAGTTCAAAAAGAGCGAAACCTTTAATTGTAACCGATGTTCCTCCAAATGCGGTAACAATAGGTACATACACTAATTTATTTGTTGTATTTAAATAATCGAATGCTTCTAGAACTTTATTTGCTTTGACGTTATCACCTGGAAGGGTATTTACACTCATTCCAGCTGTGAGTGGTGCTGGAGAGCTATTTCTTATATAATCTGCAAGTAGTGGAGATCCATTCCCATTTTTAGGAGGATTATCTAAAGGCCCAAAGTTTAAGAAACCAAAATCTCCTTTTACTCCAGAGCCAGGACTTGACGTAATACTTAGTTCTTTTCCAAATTCAAGTTTTTCATAGGTTACTTTCCCTGCCACGACTTTTTCTGTTAAATGTATCCCTATTGGAATTACCTGCCCAATACCTTGTCTTTTTATATCCCCAATTTTCACTCGTGCAAAGGCACTTACCTTAGTGTTATTTAATCCTAAAACAGGCATTAACGTTAAGTTTACATTTTCTTCTCCGTAGACGCTAACATAATTTGCACCGGCGTTTTTGGCACTATATTCATAATGCCCATTTTCACTTTTTATTTCGTGATTTTGTTCTGTAATAAGTTTAGCTTGAGTCTTCGAATCAGTGAAAGCAGGGTCTTTTTCTGATAGTTGTCTTTGTTTCATGATATCTAATAGATAATCTGCACCTGCAAGTGCACCTGCATCCACTGACTTTTGAAGCTGCGATTTTGTTAAATATAATCTTCCCCCGTCAATCGCTAAACCGGCAATTCCTATTAAAGCTATTATGGAAAAAGCCACAAGTATAAGTGATTGACCATTCTCATTTATCATTAAATTTTTGAACATAACAACACATCCTTTAAATAGTTCAAAGTTCAAAAATAGTGGAGTGTATTTCATACTTTATTGAGAATAACCTAAATGTTTTTTTATAAAAAATTATTAATTATGAGGAAGAGCAATTTTCTGAATTGAATCAGGAAAATAGCCACTTATTCAGAATGGAGCCCCTTATTATTCTACTATTTTTATTGAAACATCTTCCTCACTAAGTTGGTCCTTAAATTGACCATCATAAGTATAAGTATTATTTGACCCATTTAGGGTATTAATATGATAAGCAATTAGGGATCCTTTGAATGTCATTCCTCCTCCATCAATTCTAATTTCTCCATTTGGAGCATATAAAAGTCCACTAAAATTATGACCATTTCCATTTATACTTATATCACCTGAGACGTATAGTGTAGCCCATTTATAAACGTTGGAGTTACCACTAAAGTGAACATCTCCATTAACAAATATAGTATCAGTGGATTTAATTGCACTAATATTTTTGAAGAATTCGTCTTCACTATTAAATACCTTTGTTGCTTTTCTTTTATATTCATCCTTATCTATTTTTACCATTTCTATATAGGCTGATTTTTTTTCTTTAGTGTTTTCAATTGAATTATGTTTATCATCCAACGTTCCAACATACTCATACTTACCATCGATAAAAATTGGATTATTACCAATTTTTGAAGCTCCATTAATATGAATATCACCACTAAATTTGTTCTCTCCACCATTAATTGTAGTTTCAAACTCCTTTCCCTTAGAATCGGCCGTAGCAGCTGAAAAAATTAAATAGTCCCAAATGTTGCTTACCACCGTCCGTGTTCTGGTAAGTTGTACTGTTGCACTTGCGGGAACAGTAGCTTCTTTATCTTTCGGCATTAATACAGAGATTAGGAAAAAAGGAACAACTTCGTGCCCAGTTACTTTAATTTTGTCATTTGAAGGAAATTCTATTGTATAACTTATTGGATTATCGTTTTTATCATAGTTTTTCCTTGCATAGTCTTCTGCTGTTATTCTTGCATCATCCTCCGTACCAGATATCATTTCTTGTGCGCCTGCGAGTGCTGCCGCATCAACAGCCTTTTGTAACTGAGATTTTGAAATATAAAGTCGTCCCCCATCTATCGCTAACCCCGCAAATCCAATTAAAGCAACTAGAAAAATAGCAAACATTACCATGGACTGTCCTTTTTCTTCTGCCCAAAACTTTTTAAGCATTAAAAGCAACCCCTCTTCGAACTGTTCTTTATTAAGAATGATAATATGTAACTAGTTCTTTGTACAGATTTATTTCCCTTAAATTCACTAAATAATGTGCAGAAAGCCTGTCAAAAAAAATTGATAAATTAATTTAGAGTTTATTTAACATGAATAAAGCTGCCAACAATAATGCCTAAGTTATTAATCGATCCAGCAGGGAGCTCCAGAGTTGAATATGCGGCTTTCAAAGGTTTGGTCATACTCCAGGGCTTTAAATTCGGATACAACTTAACAACCTCTTTCCTTTCATTAAGAAGAACAACATCAATAGGAAATTTCATAAAAAACATATGCACCGAATTACATGGCACAATCCAAAGCCCTTCATCCTTAATCGGATCCTTGCGAAACATTAATCCTCTCAGTCTTGTAAAAAAAGAATCAGCTACTTTAATTTGGTATGGAATGAATACTGTTTTTTCGCACATATTTTAAAATCTCCTTTAAACTAATAACATTAAGTTCATTATATTAAACTTTACGTTCTTTTAAAAGAACAAAAAACTAAGGAAAAATTAGAATAATAGAGGAAAGATAGGAAAACCACAATAAATTAGTCCAGAATGACCAAAAATGGACATTTTCAAATTAAGAAGTTCGTTTTATATTTAAATTAAGTTCTAAATATAGAACGAAATTAAAAATAACTATTTTATAGGAGGAATACAAATGTTGCAAAAATTGAAGAACTTGGTTATTGAAGAAGAAGGGCAAGCAATGACGGAATATGGCTTACTTATTGGATTAATATCGGTTGCAGTAGTTGCCACCCTATTACTAATTGGCCCAGAACTAAAAACTCTATTTACAACAGTCAAAAATGCATTAGTAAGTGCAAATACTCCTTAAAATCTATTTACATTAATTAGAATATTATTGAAGCCCTACTATTAAAAAGTGGGGCTTCTTCAAAAGTAGAGGTAGATAATATGATTTTAAAAATGGTATTAATAGCTGCATTACTTATTTCAATTATAACTGATTTACAAAAAAGGAAAATCTTAAATATCGTAACTATTCCTTCAATATTAATTGCATTAATATTTTATGCTACGACACTTGGTTGGGAAGGATTCGTTTTTACAACTAGAGGGTTTGCTGTAGGACTAGGATTACTTATTATTCCCTATTTATTAGGAGGTATAGGTGCAGGTGATGTAAAACTAATGGCCGCAATTGGGGCACTTATGGGCACTAGTTTTGTTTTTTATTCTTTTATCTATACTGCCTTAATTGGCGGTTTAATTGCCGTAGTGGTAATTATTAAGCAAAAAGGTTTTATCAATTCAATGAAATCATATTATTATTCCGTAGGATTCTTTCGAAAGTAATCTTGGTTCCATACTACTTACAAAAGAAAAGAATTCAAGTGTTTCATTCCCATATGGGGTCGCTATTGTTCTGGGTACATTATGTACGCTTATCTGGGGTGGATTTTGATGAAATCGGAAAAAGGGCAATCGCTTGTTGAATTTGCGCTAATCCTTCCGCTTTTAGTTATGTTATTGTTCGGAATTGTTGATTTTGGAAGAGCTTTTCATGCCTATTTGACTATTGATCATGCAGGAAGGGAAGCTGCTAGGGCAGCAAGCATTGGAAAAGATAATGATACAGTGGAACAAATTGCTAAGAGTCGGGCGAAAAGTATTAATTTGGAAAAATACGGGAATGTAGTTGTCTCGACAACTGACAGAACACCTGGAATAGATGTCAAAGTTACAATCAGCTATACATTTTCCTTTATTACACCTGTACTTAGTCCTCTGTTAAAGACAATAGATTTAATAGACGAAACATATATGAGAGTGGAATAGGGAAGGCCGTAGAATTAATGTCAAATTGGTGGAGTTAAATCAAAAGTAGCAAGGGACCTAGGAGGACTTTATGAACACAAAAAAAATATGGCTTATTTCTTTAATATTAGGGTTGATGGTTGCGGGTGTGGTTTATGTAGCTATATTAGCAAAAGAAAATGCTTCTACTCCAGCCAGTTCGCAAGTTACCGAGGAATCAAATGGGGGAAAAAATCAAAAATCTGCAGAAGAAATTGAAAAAGAGAAACTAGCGGAAAAGGAGAAAGAGCTCGAAAGAGAATTCACTAATCCAATGGTTGATGTCAGCAAAGGAAAACGAGCTATTTCGATTAGAGTGAATTTAGAAGGCGGAGTTTCCGGGTATGTTGCCCCGAATTCGATGGTCGATGTGATTGCCTATGAAACTACCAAAGATGATTCGACAAATAAGAAATTTAAATCGGCAGTGCTTGTCCTTGAGAATGTAAAGGTGCTAACTTCCGGTCAATCGTCAGACAACAAGGAAGGTGCCCTCAAATATGAAACCGTCACATTGGAAGTTACCGTAGAGCAAGGGGTCATGCTCGGTCTGGCTTCCAAAGATAAAGACGGCTTCTATTTAATGCTAAGAAATAATGAAGATACTGAAACCGGCAAAGCAGGAACCAAACAAACAAGAGAAGTAATCAAAGATGATTCAGGGGAGGGACAATAATGAGTATAAACTGGGTTTATTTTTCCGATACGAATTCTCCACCTAGAGAGATTAAAAAATTTATTGAAAAGCAGCAATATCAGATTTTGTCAGCCAATCAAGTGGAGAAGTTACATTCCCTATTGGCTGGGAATAATCAGTCCGTGATCTTTCTGGAAGCATATACACAGTTTAATGTGTATGACCTATGCCAGGAAATCTCGGCGCTTTATCCGCATGTGTATATTATTCTGATTGTACCTGAAGAGATGGAGAACTTGAAAAAGGCGATGTTAATGGGTGCTTCCGATACTCTTCGTTCTACATATGACCTAGGGGAATTGTCTGAAACAGTCGCTCACGCAAAGAAATTTATGAATCACCGTGAAAGGATGGAACCAAGCTCAATCAATCTAGTAAAAGAGCAAGGGAAAGTGATTGCTGTTTCAAGTCCAAAAGGTGGTGTTGGCCGGACGGTATTAACCATTAATCTTGCCGTTGCTTTTGCCAAAATGGGCAAAAGAGTGGCCGTTATTGATGGCAACCTCCAATTTGGCGAGGTCGGCATCTACTATAATGTAAAACCCAAAAAAACGATTTATGAATGGGTAAAGGAGGGGTATGGCCGCCCAAATTACTCCATCAGTCAATATATGACTACCGTTGACAGCGGTGTATCTGTTCTTTCTGCCCCACCGCGGCCTGAATTCTTTGAAGGTATTTCCGAAAAACATATGAAGGAAGCAATCGAGGAAGTCAAAAATCAATTTGATATTATCCTCATTGATATGCCAGTTTATTTATCTGAGATTCACCTGCGCTGTTTGGATCTTGCTGATGAAATCTTACTTTTGTCACTGAATGAAATTTCGGGACTGAGATTATGTCAACTTTATTTAGATACACTTGAGGCTATTCATTTGCGAGGAAAAGTAAAACTCATTTTGAATCGCAATGCAAAGGGGCAGGGACTTGACCAGAAGCGAATCGAAGAAATTTTGACAATTGATGTGTACCATACTCTTCCGGATCAGGGGAATATCGTATCGTCTTCCATCAAAACAGGGCAGCCATTTCTCTTATCACACCCTCGTAGCAGCATTGGTAAGGCTGTATTGAATTTAACTGAAAAGCTTTACGCACAAAAAAGTGATGGACATGTGGTATCAAAAAAGGATAAAAAGTGGTTTCAAGTAGGCAAGCGAGGTGGAAAGAAGAATGTCACTATTTAAACGGTATATAGAGGGGAATAATGCAACAACCGCAACAAAAGAGAGTTTGGCAATCCCCGTTTCAAAAAAGTCCCAGGAATTTTGGGATATCGAATCCAATCTTCATAATTTCCTGCTGGAGGAATTGAAAAAGTATCCGGGACAGAATAAAGAAACTGAAAAAAGAAAAATAGAAGAATTGGCTCAGGGCTTTTTTGACCAAGAAGGCACGAGGCTGACTTTTGAAGAAAAACAGGAAGTAATGGAATACGTTAAAGATGAACTGCTCGCTTACGGTCCGATTTCTCCGCTATTAGATAATCCATTAATCAGTGAAGTCATGGTCAATAATTTTGATCAAGTCTATTATGAGAAAAACGGTAAGGTATACAAAAGCCATGTGAATTTTACCGATAACCTCCATGTAATGCGGGTGATTGAGCGGATTGTTTCTCCAATCGGCCGCAGAATTGATGAGAGCTCACCAATGGTAGATGCCCGCCTGCCGGATGGCTCACGTGTCAATGCGATTATTCCTCCACTCGCGCTTAAAGGGCCAAGTTTGACGATTCGGAAATTTTCCGAAACACCTTTCACAATAAAAGATTTAATTCACTTTGGAACAGTGAATGAAATGATGGCGGAGTTTCTTGATATGTGTGTAAAATCAAGGCTTAATATTTTTATAAGTGGTGGAACCGGTTCAGGGAAAACCTCGACACTAAATGTGTTATCCTCCTTCATTCCCAATGAAGACCGGATTGTAACGATCGAAGATGCAGCTGAGTTGAAGCTTTATCAGGAGCATATTGTCTCATTGGAATCGCGACCGCCTAATATTGAAGGAAAAGGCGAAATTAAGATCCGGGATTTAGTGCGTAACGCACTCCGGATGCGGCCTGACCGCATTGTTGTCGGGGAGGTCCGCGGTGCCGAGGCACTAGATATGCTTCAAGCGATGAACACCGGTCATGACGGTGGATTAAGTACCGGACATGCGAACTCTCCACGGGATATCCTTTCCCGTTTGGAAACAATGGTGTTAATGGCGGGATTTGATTTACCGGTAAAAGCGATCCGCGAACAAATTGCCAATGCCATTGATGTTATTGTTCATCAGTCCAGAATGAAAGACGGTACAAGAAAAATCACCCATATTACCGAAGTACTAGGCTTGGAAGGAGAAACGATCGTTCTTCAGGACATCTTTAAATTTAAGGAAACAGGCTTTAGCTCGGACGGCAGAATTGAAGGGAAATTCATTAGCACAGGTATTCGGCCAAAGTTTGCAGAGTTGCTTGAATTAAATGGATATAAACTGCCTGCTACATGGTTTGTCGGGGAGTGGTAGAGAGATGGAGCTTGTACTTGAATTAACGGTGATTGTCATTTTGGCCACTCTTTTGATGTATTTATTATTAAGTGAATACACAAAGAAACGAAGAATGAACAACCGAATGAAAGAGTTTTTACCATCGCCGCAGATGAAAGAATTAGTGGAAGGTCAAGAAAAGGAACCGTCTGTCTTCAAGCGCTTCTTTCTTTCAATAGCAAGAATGTTTAACAGTGTTCAATTTAGTGAACGTACTGAGAAATTATTAGTAGAAGCCGGCAGCAACTTGAAACCGGAGGAATTTTTTGCATTGCGTATTCTTTCTGCAGCTGGGATTGCTATTATTACCGGTTTACTAGGATTACCATGGTACTTGTTTCTCTTCGCTGCTGTTTTTGGATTTATTATCCCGAAAACGATGATGAAGCAAAAACGAAAAAAGCGATTGGCCCGAGCCAATTATCAATTAATCGAAGTGCTGGGGATGATGGCGAATTCGATGCGAGCAGGTTTCAGTTTTATGCAGGCAATGCAGCTTGTCGGCAAGGAAGTTCCCGATCCGCTTGGCCCGGAATTTGATCGGGTTGTCCGCCAATCAGGACTTGGTGTACCACTGGAAGACGTGTTTGAAGAAATGGTACAAAGATTGCCAAATAATGAGCTGGAGGTCGTCGTAAGGGCGATTCTTGCCCAACGGAAAAGCGGCGGAAACTTGGCGGAACTGCTGGAAACGATGGAAGATACGATCAGGGGCAGGGTTCGTATTTTAGAGGAGTTACGCACCTTGACAGCGCAGGGAAGGATGTCCTCTTGGATTATTACCTTGATTCCTGTTGGCCTCGCATTGTATTTAGCCTTAGTCAATCGGGAGTATTTTGCTCCCATGCTTGAGCATCCGCTAGGATGGGCGATGCTGTTTGTCGCCTCTGTTTCCACGATTCTTGGCTGGGTATTTATTCAAAAAATCATCCGAATTGAGGTGTAAAGGATGCTGGATATCTTATTACTTTTTCTACTGGCTGGATTTATGACCTCGGTTTTGGCAGCTCTAATGTTCACTATTTTTAAAAAGCAACTTGCCTATAATGAACGGGTGAACATGTATTTTGGCGAAGCAGGAGCCACAATAAAAGAGGATTCTTTAGGGGAGCGAAAGGATGGTCGGATAAGGCAGCTTATTGATATCTATTGGAATAAAGGAACGCAGGCATTAAATAAACGGATTTCAAAGGTGGAACGGAAAAAATTAGACACGTTACTAAAGGATGCAGGCTATCCGTTTAAATCCGCAATCGACTTTCGCCTGTTTCAAATTGTCCTTAGTGCCGGCATGAGCTTGCCTTTTTTCTTCTTTATATTGCCGCTATCTGATAACAAAATGTTAACCTGGCTGATGATCATTACAATGGCATTTTTGGGATTCCGCCTTCCGGTGTTTTATCTCGGGAAAAAGAAAACGGCCAGAATCAAAGCGATTAATAAAGCGATGCCCGATTACTTTGATACGGTAAACCTTTTGCTGGAAGCCGGGATGGGACTCGATTTGGCGTTAGCAGAGGTTTCGCAAAAGATTAAAGGTCCGCTGGCAGATGAATTTTTTCAAACATTAGAAGACATGAAGCTGGGGAAATCCAGACGGGAAGCATTTTATGAGTTACGCAAGCGCGTTCCTTCCGATTCATTTCAAAGTGTTATTACTTCACTCATCCAGGCCGACCAGCTTGGTATTGGGATGGCCAAGGTGCTGGGAAACTTAACCATAAGAATTCGCGAACAGCGTCGCGAGGCTGCTCGTGAACAGGCGATGAAGGCACCGGTAAAAATGCTGTTTCCTATGGTGTTCTTCATTTTCCCTTCTATCTTTATCGTGATCCTAGGGCCATTGGTTATTTATCTGGTGACAAAAGGACTAGGCGGTTAATTTTTTTTATAGAGTCGCGTATTAAATGGTGGGATGGTGGGTGTTGAACAGAAGGAGAGATACGATGGATGGAAATATACTCAAAAGGCTGCGCAAGAAAAAGGCATATTCATTATCAAAGTTAAGTAAACTAACTGGGATTTCCAAATCATATTTAAGTTTAATTGAGCGGGGGATCCAGAAGAACCCCAGCTTGGATATCTTAGAAAAATTAGCTGCGACGTTCGGGGTTGAAGTGGAAGATTTAGTGAAAACTAAAAAAACGGAGGAGAAACATAAGCCTTCCATTAAGAGTATATTAAAGGTAGAAATTGAATTATCCGAGGATCAATTAAATCCTCAGAAATTAAAGCAAATAAAAGAGTTAATCCATGCTATTAATGAAGAATAGATATTTTTAAAAGAGAGCGATTTTCCTGGTGGGAATGCTCTCTTTCTTATAAAATCAGACTATGTAACAAGGAAAGCGTAGATAGAAATACAAGACTGGAACAAACCGACAGGGCTGTCTTTAGACGGGTGTTTTGGATCTTTGAAAATAGAAATGATCCGCACATGCTGAACCAAGTAATAATGATTAAAATAATGAAGCCATCAAAAACGAAATATGAAAGCTTTCCCCAATAAACCAGTCCACCCAATCCGCAGCTGAAAATCAATGGAACGAAAAAGTCCTTCTTTTGAGTGATGACGGGCTTACTCGTTTCATCAAGCGCTTTTGCCGAGAGCAGCGGATAAATAAAATAAGGCAGGGCAAGTCCGAAGCTAATTCCGGTTAGCAATCTTCGGGTATTATCGGTTTTAAATAAGTGTAAATAAGAGCCTAAGCCGTCGATCATCAGGGGGACTAATAATAATAGAAGAAACAAGCTTATTTTTATTGTAGGAATCGTGATTTTTGCCCCTCGTTTGAACAGATACAAATAGATGAGCGTTGAAAAAATGCCGATATAGATGCCGGTGTCACGGGCGCAAACGGAGAGTGTTTCGCCTGATGCCTGGAGTGACCGTTCCTCCAACTGGTGGCAGATCGCTTTTCCGAAGAAATGGAATAGGTCTTGGATCAATGGTCATCACTCCTTATGAGAGAGAACCCAACTCAACATGATGAATTGGGTTCTTTTCATTCACCTAATACCCCGTCATAAACGCCGGGGCAATGGACAGCGCTGATGCTGCAAACCAACAGATACAGGATAGGACGATGGCGACAATTCCTACAATCAAACAGGTTTTTCCAATTGCTTTTTTTTCAAGGTCCTGATCATTCATCCAAATAATGCCTAAGATAATTCCAACCACGGGAATGAGAAAGGATAAGATGTAAAGCAGAGCTTTAAGCCCACCTGACACAACCATCACCTCCAAAAGTAATCAGAAGAAACGAATTCCATAGGTAAGATTGCAAAAGTAATTCTCGTTCAATGATATGTATGTCATACCCCCATTAAATTTGCCTGTACTCCTTTTTGAAATTTCTGATTTATTTTCTTCCCGCCACTCCTTTTTCCATTTTTTACTGTTATAATAGATTGGTAAAAAGTTGTAAATCAGTTGTAAAGAAGGGTATACATGCTATTGTCAAACCGTGTTGTCGAATGTCATAGTATTAGCAAGATTTTTTAATAGAATTGTAATATTTTTAATAGATTTGAAACAAAATGGATGGGAATTCGTCTATAATGGGAGAAGGAAAAAAACAACAAAGAGGGTAGAAAAATGGGGAAACAAAATAGCGGATGGCCGAAAGGGATGTTAAGTGTCATTGTTACGATTGGGCTCATTTTGGCCGGTATTTTTGTCAGTAATTATTTTCAGGCGAAGGCGGCGGGTGAACCTAGTAATCACTCAAAAAATGAATCTTTTAATCGTGCAGCAGCCAAAGGACCTACACCAGAATCGATTATAAAGAACACTGAGGATTTTAAGCTAGAAAAACACCTGATCCGTAAGCACCAAGAACAAGCGGTGTTTTGGAGAAATAAGCAAGAACTTGAGAATAGTAACACGCCAAAACCTACTACTGAAACTGCCGCAGCCCAAACTGCCACAAACGATACACCTACTGACCAACCACCAGTGAACGAATCCAACGCAGGAGAGTCGGAGCAAAATAGGACGGAGCAACAGGGGAACAATAAGACAGTGTATTTGACGTTTGATGACGGTCCTGCAGCATTTTCCGGTGAAATCATTGCCCTTTTGGAACAGTATCAATTCAAGGCGACCTTTTTTATGATTGACGGAAATATTCGGAAATATCCTGATTCGGTAAAGTTAATGGTTCAAAACGGTGAGACCGTGGGCCTTCACAGTGTGTCCCATAGTCCGAAAGCATTTTATGCATCAGCTAATTCTGTCATTGCAGAATTAACACAGAACCGTAATACGTTAAAGGAAATTTCGGGTGTTGATTCGTATATTATGAGGACCCCTTACGGCAGTGTTCCCCATATGACAGTGGAATATCGCCAGGCCGTTCAGGAGAATGGCTATAAAATGTGGGATTGGAATATTGACAGCAAGGACTGGTATTATAAGGATGCCCGCTACGTTGACAGTGTTATTGAACAATTAAACCATTTGGCTGACCATAATGGGCCGAAGGTAATTCTTTTACATGAAAGGCAGGAAACACTTAATCATCTTCCGGCGCTGCTTGACTATTTGAGTAAACAGGGCTTTGAGGGTAAAGCTATTGAGAGCACGATGACACCCGTTCAATTTAGTGCAAGATAGCATTTTAAAAAGGACAGAATGCCTAGTGGTTTGATATAATAAATTTATATCTAATAGTAAAAATAATGGGGTTCGATAATTGCCTATGATAAACAAACTTTTGCACAGCAGCGGATTTAAAAGGATAGCCATTTTTGTGTTCATCGCGCTGATTTTATATGCGATGAAATCAATGATTAATTTAATTTTACTCACGTTTATTTTTACTTTTTTAATGGACCGGTTAGTGCAATTTCTTGAAAAGAAAATTCCGCTGAATCGCAGGTTACTGGTGATTGTATCCTATTCCTGTATGATCGGTTTGTTTTCTTACGGTTTAGTGATGTACCTGCCGATGATTGCCGGTGAAATTACGGCGCTGATCAAGCAATTAACTGCTTTTTATACCGCACAGCATGATAATATTGTTCTGAATTATCTCGTCAGTCGCTTGGAAGAAAATCAAATTTCCAATTACCTGGAGCAGGGTTTTACCTTCCTCATTAAATATTTTACTGATATTAGTAAAATAACCTTGCAGGTGTTATTGGCCCTGTTGTTGAGCCTGTTTTGTTTGTTGGAGAAACCGCGCTTAATTGAATTTACCGGGAAATTTAGAACGAGCAAAATCTCGTCGATTTACGTGGAAGTTGAATTTTTTGCCCAGAAATTCGTCCGGACGTTTGGTAAAGTAATCGAAGCGCAATTAATCATTGCTTTAGTGAACTGCATTTTGACGACGATTTTCTTGTGGCTGCTCGATTTCCCTCAGCTGGGCGGCTTATCGATTATGATTTTTGTCTTGGGCTTAATCCCGGTTGCCGGCGTGATTATTTCGTTAATTCCGCTTGTGATTATCGCCTATAGTATTGGCGGTATCATGAAGGTGGTCTATGTTATGATTGCAATTGCGGTGATCCACGGGATCGAGGCCTATATTTTAAATCCAAATTTAATGAGTTCCAAAACCAATCTACCTGTTTTCTATACATTTATCGTCCTGATTTTTTCCGAGCATTTCTTCGGTGTGTGGGGTCTGATCATCGGGATTCCAATCTTTGTCTTCCTATTGGATGTATTAGAAGTGACGGATAATGAGAAGGTTAAGTAAAAGCCCAAGATGGGCTTTTTTTTGTGGCGCTGCCATTGGTTTTGTTTGGTTATTTCTGCTATTCTAGAGGTAAGTACATAGGTGAGGAGGGTTCCGAATGAGCGAATGCAAGTTAGATCACTCGCATGAGGATGTAAAAAGTAAATACGAATCCCAGGCTGCTTTTTTACCTGAGGAGATGAAGCCATTATTCGATCAGTTTTTTGCCAAGGAGCATACCCAGGATTTGTTAAATGAAGTATTCCACCTTTTGAAAAAATATGATTTGGCATCTGCTGAAGAGCAGGATGAACGGAATAACCGTTTATACTTGGTGTTAAGAAACGTTTAAATGGAGAGGCCCCTTGCGCTGGTGCAGCGAGGGGCCTTTTGTTTTGAATGATGAAATTATTTTTGCTCATTCGCACGTTATCCATCATTTATTTAATGAAATAGGCAATTTTAGAAAATATTAAAGAAAACAAATGAAAAGAGAAGAGGATTCCATGGGTGAATTAGTACAGCTTTTGAAACGCGGGAATAAGTCTGCCATGCTGGCCGCCATTATTAATACGATTATTTCGATCATTAAAGGTGTGGCCTTTATGTTTACAGGCAATGTGGCGATGTTCGCCGAAACGATGCATAGTCTCGGGGATGCTGCCAATCAATTTTTTGTGTTTGTTGGATCAGCTTTAAGTAAAAAAGCGCCAACTGAAAAATATCCGAACGGCTTTGGCCGCCTTGTCAATTTAGTTCTTTTGGGGGCGGTGCTGATTGTCGGAATTATGGCTTTTGAAACCATTAAAGAAGGCTGGCATCATGTGGTCCATCCAACCAAGTCCGGCGGATTTATCATTAATATTATTGTTCTTGGCGTTTCCACGCTACTTGAAACCTTTGTCTTATTTAAAGCCATGAAGGAAATTTTGCATGAAATTGATGTCCAAGCAAGTGGGCCGAGTGTGTTTGTTAAGAGCTTTGCTAATGTAGGAAGGGCAAAACCGGCGACAAAACTTGTGTTTATGGAAGACCTTGTCGCTACTTTGGGTGGATTGTTAGCAATTATTGCTGTTGTGATTGCCCACTTTACAAATTTCCATCAGTTAGAAGGGATTGCCTCGATACTGATTGGCGTGATGATGTTTTTTGTTGTCGGAAAGGTCTTTTTAGACAATGCTGCAGGTGTTATTGGGCAGGCAGATGAGGAAATGGAAAACAAAATTGGGACGCTTGTCATGGCAGACCCCGATGTCATGGATATTCAGGACATAACGGTCATTAAAGAAGGAGAAGACTTGCATGTAGAATTGGAAATTGAAATTGACCCAACGCTAACCGTTGCCGCAGCCGATGATATTAAAGACCGATTAGAGGAAAAAATCATGGCGGAGAAAGGTGTTGTCGATGTCACCATTGAGATCGATGAAGAAGATGGTGTGATGACATGGAAAAGCCGCAGTGAACAAACGGTCAAATAAGTGGAAAAGAATAATTAAATGAGGCAGTTTCCATACGTGGAGAATAAAACAGCATCCCAATTGGGAATCTATTCTTATAGTATTTTTAGGAGGCTACATATTAATGGTTAAGCATAATGTTCGGTTAACCAGTGCCGAAATCGGCGGATTGTGGGCGACCTATCTCCAAGAAAATATGGCTGTTTGTTTATTAACCTATTTTCTCCACCACAATCAGGATGAGGAAATACAAACGACATTACAGCATGCCTATGAAATTTCGAATAGCCATGTAAACCAAATAACAGCGATATTTAATGATGAGGGCATCCCAGTCCCTGATGGATTTACGGAAAAGGATCTTGATTTATCTGCTCCGCCATTATTTTATGATATGTTCGGCTTAAGCTTTGTGTATTCCATGTGCCGTTTGAGTATGATTAACACAGGCTTTATTGCTGCAACTATGGCAAGAGAAGATGTTCAGGATTTTTTTGTGACGATGGTTCAGGAAAATTCAATGTTATATAAAGAATCTACAACCTTAATGCTTTCAAAAGGAATCTATGACCGACCGCCAATGATTCCCTATCCAAAGGAAGTGGAATATATTGAAAAGCTTTCCTATCTAAAAGGATTTGGAAAAAAACGGCCCCTAAATGTGGCGGAGATTACAGAAATCTTTTTTAACACGGAACGGAATTATTTTTCCATTATACTTTGTATGGGATTGCTTCAAGTGGTGAAGGATAAGGAAATTCACGCTTACATTCAAGAAGGCAAGGAAATTTCCGAGAAACAAATCAATACGTTTAATGATATTCTTTTGAAAGAGGAACTGCTGGGGAATATTGCGACCAATATGGAAGTCACGGATTCCACTTGTTCTCCCTTTTCAGACAGGCTTGTGGTTACGTTGTTCCATTCATTAAACGCAATTGATATTGCCCTGATTGGACATGCCCTTTCCTTATCGATGAGAACAGACTTAGCAGCCTTTTATCAAAAGTACATCTTAGAAATATTGGCGTATTCCGGTAAGGGCTTTGATATTATGGTCGATCGAGGCTGGGCGCAAGGACCTCCACATGCTCCAAGCAGAAGGGATCTTCAGAAGTTGAAATAGGTTCGCGATCAATTCGCGAACCTTTTTGAGTTGACTTTGAGAATTGTCCAGCTCCAGCGCCCTAGCGGCTAGTGTCCTTCGCTCTCCGCCCTACGATAAGTCAACATCGAATCGCCTTCGGCTCTTCGTGTTTCCTTTATCTCAGTTGGAGCGCTCCACAAGGAAAGCTTCGGCAGCATAGGCATCGCACGAAGAAAAAGCGCTAGCTTTTTCGAGGAGGCCATACGCCACTGATCAGGGCGCTTCCGCCTTTCTTATTCCCACGGTTTATGGGTAGTAAACACACTTGCCAGTTCTTTACTGCTTTTTCGATGTTCTTTCCGCTTTTCTGCCCTTTCCTTGCCTGTTTCATGAAGCTTTTTCTCTTCTTCGGTTTCGGGGATGAGGGCCGGAACCTCTGTTGGCTTGCCCTGATCATCTAACGCGACAAACGTTAAAAAGGCAGTAGCGGCAATTTTTCGATTTCCTGAAATGAGATTTTCCGCAATGACTTTGACGAATATCTCCATTGAAGTAGTTCCTGTCGATGTCACAAAGGTTTCAATGCAAACAGAATCCTTTGGGGTAATCGGACTGAGGAAATCAACGGAATCAATCGAGGCTGTAACGCATTCAGCCCGAGAATGCCTTGTAGCGGATATCGAAGCAACCATATCAATATCACTAATCAGCTTGCCGCCAAACAAGGTGTTATGGTTATTGACATCATTCGGAAATATCCTGCTCGTTCTCACTACCCTTGATTCATTACACGTTTTTGCTTCCATCTACAATTCCTCCTAATGTTGACTGCATTTAGTTTACCCCAATCACTATGTAACTTGTTATGTTTAGTGAAAAAGACGCTTTTGTGGTACATTACATTTATACAAAACTTGGTCAGGAGGTTCAATTGATGAGCTTACAAGCACAGATTATGAAGGAATTACATGTCAATCCAACCATTCAGCCAGCAGAGGAAATTCGAAAACGAATTGACTTTTTGAAAAATTACCTGCTAAAAACGAAGGCAAAAGGCTATGTCCTTGGCATCAGCGGCGGTCAGGACTCGACACTTGCCGGCCGTCTTGCCCAGCTGGCAGTGGAGGAGTTGCGGAACGAGGGCAGTGATGCTTTGTTTGTTGCTGTCCGTCTTCCATACGGGATTCAACAGGATGAGGATGATGCGAGGCTATCGTTAGACTTTATTCGTGCTGATCGCGAAACATCCTTTAATATTAAGGCAGCGGTTGATGAAGTCCAAAAGGAATATGACCAGAGTTATGAGGGCGGGCCGATCAGCGATTATCAAAAAGGTAACGTGAAGGCGAGAATGAGAATGATTGCCCAATACGCCATCGGCGGCATGGAAGGGCTGCTAGTCATCGGTACCGATCATGCAGCAGAAGCGGTTACAGGCTTCTATACAAAGTATGGCGATGGCGGCGCCGACGTCCTTCCATTGACAGGCTTAACGAAACGGCAGGGGAAGGCTTTGCTGATAGAACTTGGTGCGGTTGAGCGCTTGTATTTAAAGGTACCAACCGCAGACCTGCTCGACCAAAAACCGGGACAGGCGGATGAGACGGAATTGGGCATCACGTATGATGAGCTCGATGACTATCTTGAAGGGAAGCCGGTTTCCAAAGAAATCGCAGAAAAAGTCGAAAAGCGCTTTCTCATCACAGAACATAAACGGAATATGCCTGCCAGTATGTTTGATGAGTGGTGGAAGTAGTAATCAGAGGTAAACCAACTTTCTTTACAGCCCTACATGCTACGGGAAAAAAACTTCTATTTTTGTGCACTGGCTTTAAAGAGCTTAACCTATCAGAACTTTTCTGATAGGTTTTTATTTTTTATAACAGGGTAAAATAAATCTATTCTCAGCGATTTTTTTCTTTGACAGAATAAAAGCAATATCATATGATTATGAAATCCAAGAAAAACAATCAGAATTAGGGGGTTTAATTTGAATGAAAAAACTAACCGTTATATTTGCGCTCTTACTTAGCTTTATGCTTGTTTTGTCCGCCTGTGGTACGAAGGATGATAAAGCCGATAAAAATAAATCTGATAACAAAACAGCAGAAAAGGATTTATTAAAAAAGGTGAAAGATGATGGAAAGCTAGTCATTGGCACGGAAGGTACATATGCTCCTTTTACGTTCCATGATGAAAGCGGCAAATTGACTGGATTTGATGTCGAGGTGGCTGAAGAGGTTGCCAAGCGTTTAGGTGTGAAGGCAGAGTTTAAAGAAACACAATGGGATGCGATGTTTGCCGGTCTGGATGCAAAACGTTTTGATATGGTCGCCAATCAAGTGGGAATTCGCCCGGACCGCCAGGAGAAATACGATTTCTCTGATCCATATATAACTTCTGCTGCGGTGTTAATCGCGTCAAAGGATAATGAGAAAGTAAAGTCGTTTGAGGATATAAAGGGATTAAATTCTGCCCAATCGCTGACAAGTAACTATGCGGATATCGCGAAAAAGTTCGGCGCGAATATCGTCGGTATTGAAGGCTTCCAACAAGCGGTTGAACTGCTTGCCCAGAAGCGTGTTGATGTGACCGTTAATGATAAAATTGCCTACTTAGATTATACAAAGAAAAAGCCGGATGCTCCGATTAAAATTGTCGCAACGTCCGATGATGCCTCAACAAGCGGCTTTATGTTCAGAAAGAAAAGCGACAAGCTTATAGATGAAGTCAATAAAGCCTTGAAAGATATGGTTGATGACGGCACTTATAAAAAAATCTCTGAGAAATGGTTTGGTGTAGATGTACTTAAATAGTATTTTTGCTGACCCGGAACGAACAGCACGATTAATCGATATCGCCAAAACCTCCCTCCAGCCGATGCTGGAGGGTGCAATTATGAACACCATCCCGTTAACGATTCTTTCGTTTATCATTGGGATCATTTTGGCCGTTTTAACAGCACTTGCCCGTATTTCTCAGGTGAAGCTTTTTCAGGGGATTGCAAGAGTGTATGTTTCAGCTATCCGCGGGACGCCATTATTAGTGCAATTATTCATCATCTTTTATGGCCTGCCGAATATCGGGCTTACGCTTGATCCTTTTATTTCTGCAGTCATCGGTTTTTCTCTAAGTGTTGGTGCGTATGCTTCTGAGATTATCAGAGCTGCGATTCTCTCTATTCCAAAAGGTCAGTGGGAGGCCGGCTATTCCATCGGCATGACCTATACACAAACATTAAAAAGAATTATTCTGCCTCAGGCTGCAAAGGTATCGATTCCGCCCTTATCGAATTCGTTTATTAGTCTTGTAAAGGATACCTCACTTGCCTCACTCGTGCTTGTTACGGAGATGTTTCGCCGGGCGCAGGAAATCGCTTCAACCAATTATGAATTTTTGTTGGTCTATTCTGAAGCAGCACTCCTTTATTGGGTGATATGCTTTTTCCTCTCTGTCATCCAGGGGTTTTTGGAAAAAAGATTGGATCGATACGCATCATAGTAAGGGAGTTTTCACATGATTTCTATTAAAGGTTTATATAAACAATTTGGTCAATTAGAGGTGTTAAAAGGCATTGACCTTGAGGTGGAAAAAGGAAAAGTGGTGGTGGTCATCGGCCCGTCCGGTTCCGGGAAAACCACGATGCTCCGCTGTCTAAATGTGTTAGAATTACCGACAAAAGGCGTCGTTTCCATTCAAGGTCAAAGTTTGGATTTTTCAAAGGCAGTTCCGAAAAAAAAGCTCACTTCCTTCCGCCGCTTAACAGGAATGGTGTTTCAAGGCTATAATCTTTTTCCGCATAAAACCGCGCTTGAGAACGTCATGGAAGGGCCGATTATTGTGAAGGGGGAAAGTAAGGAGGCGGCCCGCAAAAAAGCCTCTGCTCTGTTAGAAAAGGTCGGTCTTGGCGATAAGAAGGATTACTATCCCGCACAGCTTTCAGGCGGTCAGCAGCAGCGCGTCGGAATCGCCCGGGCATTGGCCATGGAACCTGAGGTCATGCTGTTTGATGAACCGACCTCTGCCCTTGATCCCGAGCTTGTCGGCGAGGTATTAAAAGTAATGAAGGACCTTGCCACAGAAGGGATGACGATGATCGTTGTCACCCATGAAATGCGTTTCGCCCGTGATGCCGCAGATGAGGTCATTTTTATGGACGGTGGTGTCATCGTCGAGCGAGGCCGCCCGAACGACCTCTTCACCCAGCCAAAAGAAGAACGAACCAAGAAGTTTTTGAATATGATTCAGTAAGGTGCTGTAGCTCAAGTTGCTATGGCACTTTTTTTGTGCTCACTTATTCATGCGCGGAGAAGAGAGGACGGGCGGCGGTCTACGTGACCGTATATGTAAGAAAGAACCCCAACCGGTAAATGAAAACAGGTTACATTGACCCAAACAGGAAAAAAGAAGCCCAATCGGTAAATGAAAACAGGTTACATTGACAAAAAGAGGAAAAAAGAACCCCGACCGGTAAATGAAAGCAGGTTTCATTGACCCAAAGAGGAAAAAAGAAGCCCGAACGGTAAATGAAACCAGGTTACATTGACCACCAGAGAAAAAAAGAACCCCGAACGGTAAATGAAACCAGGTTACATTGACCAACAGAGGAAAAAAGAACCCCGACCAGTAAATGAAAGGCTCCCCTGCCACTTATACAAAAAGAAAGTTACCCTTTTAGTAGTCCAAAACCCCAAATGTTTTTACAACCACTGCAATTGTCCGTAAGTTGTCGAAGATTGTTCTGTTTCTTATTGCCAAAAAATGATAAAATTGTCTTATGTATGAAACCTTTTACCTGTTCATCCGTATTACCTATTATACATAACCCAAAGTAAGGGAAGGATGCACCATGCTTGAGTTCTCATGAAATCCCAAACCCAAAGTTCACTTTCCTTTGTCTTCTTTTTACCATAATTAAAAAAAGGATGGATGCACATGGAAACTTTCGGCATGCCATTAGAAACGATTTATTTGTATGGATTAATCATTTCGGGTGTATTAACGGTTTTATATGTTTTATTTGCGGATGTGTTTCATTTTCACGGAGCTGGGGACGGCGGGCTGCACTTCCTTAATCCGGTCCTGATTTTTGCCTTCGTGACCATACTGTCTGCGAGCGGCTATTTGTTTGAAAGAATGTCATCATTACATTATTTCCTCATTCTAGCCATCTCGGCAGTCATCGCTTTTATTGTTGTTACATTATTAAATGTCTTTGTGCTCGTACCGTTGTCTTCTGCAGAGGAGTCACTTGTATATAAAGAATCTGATTTACAAGGCCGGGTGGGGACGGTTATTACCGCCATTCCTGCCGATGGTTTTGGCGAAGTGATGATTGACAGTACGAGCGGCAGAATTGCCAAACCGGCTTCAAGCTTTGATGGCGACGAGATTCCAAATGGCACCAATGTCCTTGTGGTCCAGGTGAAAAATGGAGTTCTCGAAGTAACCGTTCACCATCAACTAGAGAGCTATATTTAAAGAGGGGGGTTTTAAGGAATGGAATTTAATGTTATTTGGATTATTATCGGAATTGTCGCACTTATTTTAATTGCACTAATCGGTGTTTTTGTTACAAAGTACAGAACCGCTGGGCCGGACGAGGCACTCATCGTAACGGGAAGCTTCCTTGGAAGCGGTAATACCCACGTGGACGAATCAGGCAATAAAGTTAAAATCATCCGCGGCGGCGGTAGCTTTATTTTACCAGTATTCCAACAGGCAAAACCGCTAAGCTTGCTATCTAGTAAACTAGAAGTTACTACACCTGAGGTTTACACTGAGCAGGGTGTGCCGGTCATGGCTGATGGTGTCGCGATTATCAAAATTGGCGGTTCAATTAGCGAAATTGCAACGGCTGCTGAACAATTCCTTGGCAAGCCAAAGGACGACCGTGAAAATGAAGCAAAAGAAGTTCTAGAGGGCCATTTACGATCGATTCTCGGCTCGATGACGGTGGAAGAAATTTATAAAAATCGCGATAAATTTTCACAAGAAGTGCAAAGGGTGGCATCACAAGACCTTGCAAAAATGGGTCTAGTTATTGTATCTTTCACGATTAAAGATGTCCGTGATAAAAATGGTTACCTGGATTCCCTTGGTAAACCGCGTATTGCTCAGGTGAAACGTGATGCGGATATTGCCACAGCAGAAGCGGAAAAGGAAACCCGGATCAAGAAGGCGGAGGCAGCCAAGGAAGCGAAGAAAAGTGAATTAGAGCGGGCAACGGAAATCGCGGAAGCTGAGAAAATCAATCAGTTGAAAATTGCAGAATTCCGCCGCGAGCAGGACATCGCAAAGGCAAAAGCCGACCAAGCATATGACTTAGAAAGTGCTAGAGCGAAGCAGGATGTAACGGAACAAGAAATGCAAGTTAAGATCATTGAGAGACAAAAACAGATTGAGTTAGAAGAAAAAGAAATTCAGCGCCGCGAACGTCAATATGATTCCGAAGTGAAGAAGAAAGCCGACGCTGACCGTTATTCTGTTGAGCAATCAGCAGCAGCGAATAAGGCGAGAGAAATGGCGGAAGCGGAGGCCAATAAATACCGGATCGAAGCGATGGCAAAAGCGGAAGCAGAGCGGATTCGTCTCGACGGTCTTGCCAAAGCAGAAGCACAAAAGGCACAGGGTTCAACCGAAGCAGAAATAATCCGCTTAAAAGGTTTGGCCGAAGCGGAAGCGAAGGAAAAGATTGCCGAAGCGTTCGAGCAATTCGGTCAAGCAGCAATTCTCGATATGGTCATCAAAATGCTTCCTGAATACGCGAAGCAAGTGGCAGCTCCATTATCCAATATCGATAAAATCACCGTGGTCGACACAGGCGGCGGCTCTGGTGAAAATGGCGGGGCCAATAAGATTACCAGCTATGCCACCAATCTAATGGCCAGTTTGCAGGAGTCATTAAAAGCATCAAGCGGAATCGATGTCAAAGAGCTCATCGAAAACTATTCCGGTAAAGGCAATGTCCGCAGAAGCATAGAAGAACTGACAGAAGAGGTAAAAAAGAAAGACGAATAAATCCAGAAAAATCCTTATCGAAACCGATAAGGATTTTTTTTATAAAAAAATTGGGCACCCCGCCGTTCGGAGTACCCTTGTTATAAAAAAAGAGAGAGGTTAAATTTGGGATGAGTGATGGTCATTCATGAACCATGTACTGCATCAAAGAGCGGATCACTCAAAACTTGGGGGTCTCGAGGGAACCACTCTTTCTTACCTACAAATACATCTTAGCGGGAAAAATTGAAGATGTTATGAGGATTTTGTGGTGAATTTGTGAAGTTACAAAAATCACAGACCCAAGATGATATAGTAAGGGTATGGGGAGTGGTGATTCATGAAGATTTTATTAGTAGACGATGAACGTAGAATCATAGAAGTTCTCGAAGCCTACCTAGAGAGAAGGCTATGAAATTCATAGCGCTGATAATGGAATTGACGCCTTGAAAAAGGCCAAGACAATCAATCCTGACCTCATTATACTAGACTTAATGCTGCCTGATATTTCCGGTGAAGAGGTCTGCCGTTTAGTACGAAAAGAATCGGATGTACCGATCCTGATGCTGACTGCGAAATCGGCTGAAGACGACCGCATCAACGGTATTGTTATGGGGGCCGACGACTATTTAACGAAGCCATTCAGCCCGCGGGAAGTAGTCGTCCGCGTTCAAGCGATTTTAAGACGGGTGAAAAAGACAGAAAAGGTTGAACGGCTAGAATTCAACGGCAAGAAACTAGCGATTGATTTAATCAAAAAAGAAGTAACTGTAAACGGTGAGGATATTACCTTAACACCAATTGAATATAAATTGTTAACCAATATGGCGGTGAATCCGGGGCGGGTTTACAGCCGGATGGACCTGCTCGAAAAAATTCAAGATGAAGGTATGTATTATGAAGGCTATGAACGGAGTGTCGATACCCATATTAAAAACCTCCGCAAAAAAATCGAATCCGATTCGCGGCAGCCGGATTTTATCGTGACCGTATTTGGAATGGGCTATAAATTTGGAGGGGTACTAGATGCTGCAAACACTCCGGTCTAAGATTCTATTTTATCTAGTCCTCATCTCGATGATCGGGATTGTCATTGTCAGCTTTTTTATCCAGTATGGCTTTGAAGAAAGTTTTAATAGTTATTTAGACCGGAATCGCGAGAAAAAGATTGATCGGATTATCACCGAAATTGAAAAGGATTATCGGAAAAATGGTCATTTTACCAGCAGCCCAGTGTATGGATTGCTGCATGAACATGCGATGACCGATCAGCTATATTTCCAATTGTATGATCGATACGGGCAAATTCAAATGGATTCGTCCAATATTCGCGGCATGCTGAACAGCTTTGGTTTAACGGAACCGGAGCCTGATGGGGAAGAGTGGCACTCCAAAACCTATACGCTGAAGGTTGACAATGCCGTTATTGGCAAATTAGTGGCCATTTATCCTGAAGGCTTGATAGATGATGAATACACGTTTATCCAAACGATCCAATTATACATCTTGGCGGCCGTGTGCTTAACGATCGTGTTAGCGATAGTGTTTAGCATGGTTTTTTCAAAAAAGTTAACCTCCGGCTTGAAAAAGCTGTCGTTCGCAGCCGGCGAGCTCCAGCAGCACAACCTAGATATTCGCATCCCGCTATCAGGGCTGCCCGCTGAGGTAAAACAGATTGCCATTTCCTTCAATAACCTGGCCGAATCGCTGGCAAAGGAAGAAAAGCTGCGGAAGCAATTTACCGGTGACCTGGCCCACGAGCTGCGGACACCGCTTGCTACATTAAGAAGCCAATTTGAAGCCTTTCAGGACGGGATTTGGCAACCGACCCCGCAGCGTTTACAGGTCAGTCACGAAGAGCTGATGCGCTTAGTCCGGTTAGTGAACGAGTTAGAAAAGTTGCTTGCTGCTGAGAACCCGCAAATTAAGCTGGAAAAAATCGAGCTCGAAGCAGGAAGCGTATTGGCTGCATTATGGGAAATGTTCTCACCTATTTTTAAAGAAAAGGGCGTTGGGCTGCAGATTGAGGAACCGACACAGGAAGAAATGTTTACAGCGGACAAGGACCGCTTGATGCAAGTTCTTTCCAACGTTCTGAATAATGCCCTAAAATACACACCAGAGGGAAAGACCGTCACGATTTCGATGGTTACGGAAATGGAAGGCTATGTCGGCTTCAAGATTCAAGACGAAGGCCTGGGAATGAACGAGGAGGACATCCCGCATATTTTCGAGCGCTTCTACCGCGGCGACAAATCCCGTGACCGCAAAACCGGCGGTGTCGGCATCGGCCTTTCAATCGTCAAAGCGTTAATGGATGCCCATAAAGGTGTCATCAAAGTAAAGAGCAGATTGAATAAGGGAACCAGCATTACCTTGTGGTTTCCTCAGGAAGATTAAGAAGGCCGCTCAACTTCGAGCGGCCTTTCAGTTTATTTTAACAGCTCTTTAATAGTGTACACCCTTCCACTTTCAACATTCCCGCTTAGAACGAGGTCTACTAAAGCATTAGCGACGACATCTGCCTGCAATAACATGTTCTTTTCCTTGTATTCCTTGAATTGGTCGAGATCTTTAAACGCTTCCTTGCTGGACGAGCGGATGGTTTCTTGCATGTTCGTATCCATCACCCCTGGGCTGAAAGCGATAATGGTGTTGTGTGTGTTCATTTCCGCCTGCTCAATCGCGGCCGTTTGGGTGAACATGTTTAACCCGGCCTTCGAGCTGCAATAGACACTCCAGCCTTCGACCGAGCGCACCGCTGCACCGGATGTAACGTTAACCACCGTTACCTTCGTGTTGGTTAACTGTGCCTTGCTGAAAAATAAATTGGTAATCAGAATCGGTGCGATTAAATTGACCTGGATGTTTCCAATGACCGGAGTTTGATCCAAATGACCGACCTTTTGGATCGGTTCAATCATGCCGGCATTATTAAATAGTAGAATTTCCTGCGGATTTTTTTGAAAAATACAATGGGCAATCTCCATAAAGACTTCCTGGACTTCCTTTTCTAAAGAAAGGTTGCAGGAAAAGTGTTTATAATCGATTCCTTGCTCAGCGGCAAGGCGTTTGATTTCTGTATTCTCTGTCCGTGAAACTGAAACGACCGCGATTTGTTCGCGAATCAGCCGCTTTGCAACCGCTTCACCCAGACCTTTTGATGCTCCCGTAATGATGGCGTATTTCATAATAAAATTCCCCCTTAGAACCCAGTAACTTCTATACTTTCATTTTATGCTCCACGGATTTTTAAAGCAAATATTGTGTTACCTTGGATTTTTCCATCCTGTACAACTATAAAAAAAAGCAGCTCCAACTGGAACTGCATCAACGTGCTAAGGGATAAAATTTCTTCCACTCGTTTAGGAAGGAGGCGGTGGAAGAATTAGGATGTTCAAGGACCCGAGGGGTGGGTCCGGATTGCTTTACTTCACCATTTACAATAATCGCCAGCCGAGTCGTCAGGTAATTAATTTCCATCAAATCATGGCTGACAAATACAGCCGTTGTTTGGGAAGCTTCGATAATACCTTTGAAATCTTCCATTAATTTAATTTTGGTCGGAAAATCTAAAGCTGAAAAGGGCTCATCCAGAAACAGAATCTCCGGTTCAACAATCATCGCACGGGCCAAATTGACCCGCTGTGCCTCACCGCCGGATAAATAAAGCGCATTTTTTTTCGCCAAGTGGCTGATGCCAAATAGCTCCATCCAATGGGCGACTTTTTCCTTAATAGCCTGTTTGGGAATCTTCCTTAGTTTAAGGCCGATCGCAATGTTATGAAAAACGGTTCCATCCAATAACAATGATTGCTGCAGAGCAATCGAGAACCGCCTCCGTATATCCAGCGGGGCAGTACCTTTAGGAATTACCTCACCGCGATAAAGGAAATCACCGCTCGTTTGCTGGTCAAGCAGCGCTAATAGCTTTAGCAGCGTGCTTTTTCCGGCCCCGTTCGGCCCCATCATACCAAGAAATTCACCATTGTAAATTTGAAATGAAGGAATATCAAGAATCATTTTCTGATGGGCATGAAAGGTAACGTTTTTTAGCTCAATTAACGGGTTCATGATATCCGCTTCCTTTGCTGTAAAAATGTTAATCCGGCCGTAATCAACAGGGCAACCGACAATAAGATGAAGGAAAGGGCAAGGGCGATATCAAAGTTCCCTTTCGATACTTCCATCACAATCGTCGTGGTTAAAATTCGGGTGTCACCCTGAATATTGCCGCCAACCATCATTGCGGCGCCAACTTCGGCGATCACGCGGCCAAAGCCCGCCATAATCGCCGCCAGAATGGCAATTTTTAATTGTTTGATCAGAATCATCAATGTTTGCAGCCTTGTTGCGCCTAATGCTTTAATTTGCAGCAGCATCTTATCGCTGATTTGCTGGAATGCGGTGCATGTCAGGCTCGTCACAATGGGCAGACTGACCAATACTTGTGCCATGACAATCGCTGTCGGTGAATAAAGCAGGGTAAGATCGCCAAGCGGACCGGAGCGCCACAACAGCATTGTGATCCACAGTCCGGCAACAACAGGCGGCAGGCCCATGCCGATATTGATAAACAATAATAGGACTCTACGACCCTTGAATCTAGTTAATCCGAGTAAAATGCCCAGCGGCAATCCTATCAGGGTGCTAATCAGAATGGAAATGAGACAGACCTTAAGTGTCAGCCAGGTAATCGCAAAAATTTCCGGGTCGCCGGTTAAGATCATTTCAATTGCTTTCTTCAGTCCATCTACTAGCAGCTCCATAAACGTTTTGCCTCCGGGATTTCTTTTAAAAATTACTCAGTATACTTAAAAAATAACGATTGACCGTATTCTTTCTTACCGAACTCTTCAATCACATCTTGCGTTTTTGCATCTATCATAAATTCTACAAATTTTTCGCCATCTTTGCTATTCACTTTATCATGTTTTTCAGGATTTACTTGCATAACGTGATAGATATTCATTAAATCATTGCCGCCTTCAACGACAATCTTCAATGTATCCAAATTCTTTTCTTGCGCCAGCCATGTTGCCCGGTCTGTTAACACATACCCTTTTTTCTCAGCTGCTACTTGTAAGGTTTGTCCCATTCCTTGGCCAGTTGATACGTACCAATCACCTGCAGGTTGAATATTTTCTGCAGTCCAAATGCCTAATTCTTTTTTATGTGTACCGGAGTCGTCGCCGCGTGAAACGAAAGTAGCCTTCGTGTCAGCCAATGTTTTGAATGCAGCTTTAATGTCATCGCCGCTTACGCCTGCTGGATTGTCTTTTGGTCCAACTAAAATAAAGTCGTTATACATCACGCGTTTGTAGTTAATCGCATCGCCGGCATCGACGACTGCCTTTTCGGCTGCTGGAGCATGAACAAGAAGGGCGTCAGCTTCACCTTTCGTACCCATTTCTAATGCCTGGCCAGTTCCAACTGCAATCGTTTTTACTTTCACATTATTTTCTTCTTCAAACATTGGAATTAAGACATCAAGCAATCCGCTGTCCTGTGTACTCGTAGTCGTTGCCAAAATCATTTCTGTTGGAGCTGGTTTCTCAGCAGGCTTCTTTTTCTCTTTTGCGGCAGCATCTTTTGTGTCAGCGCTTCCGCAAGCTGATAAAACTAGAAGCATCAATGCAAATAGTGCGATTAAAAAGCGATTTTTTCTCATCGTAGTAGTTCCTCCGTTTGACTTGTTTGATAGACTATTTTTCCTAAATCTTGAATCGTGTAGCCTTCTAAATCATAAAGGCTGTCTTTGAAGCTGGCAGACTGCAGGTATTGAATTAAGTCTGTTAAACTTTGTCTGTTTTCGTCGGTAAAGCGGAATACAAGATCAAACTGTTCCTTCGCTACTGGCACGAAATCAAGTCCTAAGTGGCTGGCAGCCGAATGGATGCCAAAGGTTACATCGGCAATGCCTCTGCTAATGTATGAGGCTGCTGATAAGTGGTTCCATTCTTCATTGCCGTAACCGTTAATTTTACTCGGAGCAATCCCTTGACTTGAAAGCTTGGAATCTAGTAAAAATCTTGTCCCTGACCCTTTCTGGCGGTTAATAAATTGAATGTCCTTTCTGGTGAGGTCAGAAAAATCTAGAATACTCTTTGGATTGCCTTTGGCAACAATAAAACCTTGCTCTCTGACAGCCAATCTCACCACCAAAATAGATTCATAGACAAACAGCTGATGGATAAAGGGCAGATTATACTCTTGTGATGCCGGATCTAATAGATGTACAGCTGCTATATCACATTGCCCGCGGTACAGCATCATTAACCCTTCCAAACTGCCGATGAAAGAAGGCTGAATTTGCAGGTTTAAAGTCTTTGCCGCTTGTTTGGCAAAATGTTCGACAAGAAAATCGTGGCTGCCGGAAAGCCGGATTAACATGTTCGGATTGGTTACCGGGCCAGTTTGTTCTGCCGGAATTTTCTTAGCTGGTGCCTTCATGTTTTCCTTAAATCGTTCAATTTCTACATGCTCAATTCTCATTTTGTTTCCAATTTTAAAGGCCTGCAGCTCGCCTCGTTTAATCAGCTCATAAACCGTATGCTTGGAGATTTGAAAGATTTGCGCGACCTCATCGGGAGTATAAGCCTTTACGTCCATTCGTCACCCTCCTTTTTCCAGTTTTTATTTTATAAAAAGAATATCATACTAACTGTGACTTTTGTTAAGTTTTGTTAAGTTTCGTTTAGTTTTGTTTAGAATTGTCACGAAATGTTCATTGGGAGCAGGAAGATTTCACAATTTCTTCATAAACTTCACTAATTGTTCAATGGTGAGCAAGAACGTTTGTAGTAGTATAGTATTAGTAGAAAAAATTATGGCTAAAGGGAAGGGTTGTACATGTCAAAGTTATTATATATTACGGCGAATCCAAAAAATGACATTAAGCTATCGAAAGGGATGCAGATCGGGGAAGTATTTTTAGAAGAGTTCCAAAAAGCGCAGCCGGATGTAGAGATTGAGCGCTGGCACTTATATGATATGGATATTCCCGATATCGATATGGACCTATTATATGCCCGGGCCAAATTATCGTTTATGGGTTACACGAAAGAGCAGCTGTCAGAAGCAGAACGGACGAAGCTCGAAAACATGCATGAGCTTGCCGATCGCTTTATCGCTGCCGATTATTATGTATTTGTCACACCCATTTGGAACCTTGGCGCCCCATCAATTTTGAAAAAATTCATAGACAACTTATTTATAGTAGAAAAAACATTTACCAATACGGCAGAGGGCCCAAAAGGACTGCTCACCGGCAGAAAAGCGCTCCATATTCAAACACGCGGCGGCATTTACTCAAGCGGACCGATGGTTGAATTTGAAATGGGTGACCGATACCTTCAAAAAGTTTTTAAGTTCCTCGGATTCGAGAGCTTGGACACCGTCATTGCCGAAGGAATGGATCATTTTCCAAAAAAAGTGCCGGAAATCATGGCAAAAGCAAAAGAACAAGCAGCAGAAGCAGCACGAGAGATGGCAAAACAGACGGTATCTCAATAGAAAAAAAGCGGCTCGAGTGGTTCGAGTCGCCTTTTTGTTAAAATTTCCCCGTAAACTGGAAAAACAGCACAATCAGTCCTAATGCCCAAACATATAGTGCAAACGGCTTTAACGAATGGTTCTTCAAGTAGCCGATCATCCATTTGACTGCGACATAACCAAAGACAGCAGAGGCAATAATTCCGACTAGCAGGGCGGATAAAGAGATTTCTTCACCGGCACCTCCAAGTAAATCCTTCGTTTGCAGGACAATCGCTCCCGCTATTGCCGGTGTGGATAACAAGAAAGAGAAGTATGCCGCGGTTTCACGGTCCAACTTCCGCCAAAGGGCGGCAACTATTGTCATTCCTGAGCGGGAGATCGCCGGCATAATCGCAACCGCTTGGAAGGTTCCAATGATAAACGCATCCTTATAGCTGATGTCGTCCATTTTCTTATAGCCATTTTTCGCTGAATCGGCGAGCCACAGAAATAACCCCGTCAGTAAAAACTCCCAGCCAATCGTCACCCCTGTCTTTGAAATTTCATCAATGTAATCCTTAAAGGCCAGTCCGAAAACAACCGCTGGAATCGTCCCAACAATCAGCAAAAAAGTTAATTTGCTGAACGGATTTTTGATGATTTTGACAAACTCATCCTTATAAAAAACAAAGACGGCCAACAGTGTACCGACATGAAGCATCGTATCGAGCAAAAGTCCCGCTTCCTGCAGGCCAAATAAATTTCTTCCTAAATAAAGATGTCCCGTACTGCTGATCGGCAAGAATTCCGTTAGACCTTGAATAATCCCGAGGATAAATGCCTCTAATTTCGTTAACATAAAGTCCCTCTCAATCTTATATTATCGTAAGCCTGTACATTTTAAAGATATGCTCACGGCAACGATTTCATGAAAAGTTCAAGTACTCAAACAAATTAAGTGCAAACTAGCGGTATCCTCCCATAAAATAGGAATAAAGCCTTTTGGAGAGGAGAAACCTGTTTGAATACTAAACATCTGCATTTTAATACGGCAATTGGTGTAAAGAAGCCGGAAAATATTCGAAATAAAGCGCAGGCCTGTCCGTTTTGCGAACGAGACCAGCTGACAGACCTCATCGCCGTCGACGGTCCGATTATTCTTTTGAAAAATAAATACCCTGTATTGGAAAATGCCTATCAAACGGTGTTGATCGAAACGGACGATTGCCATGCCGATTTATCCACCTACTCAAAAGACCATCTACATAGCTTGATTCGATTCGGTCTGCAGCATTGGTTAGAGATGGAGGACAGCGGCGGCTTTCAATCGGTTATTTTTTTCAAAAATCATGGGCCGTTGTCGGGCGGAACACTTGCCCATCCGCATATGCAGATTGTCGGGTTACATGACATTGATTATAAGGAAAAAGTAACCCATGAAATGTTTGAGGGAATCGTTATTGCGGAGGCAGAGGGTGCACGGTTCACTTTATCGACGAAGCCCCGCGTGGGGTTTTATGAATTTAATGTGGAAATGGAGGATTCCGGCTACAAGGAAAAGTTTGCGGAATACCTGCAAATAGCTGTCCACTATATTCTGAATCACTTTCCATTCAAAGCCTCGAGCTACAATGTGTTTTTCCATCATATTGACGATAAAATCTATGCGAAAATTGTTTCCCGATTTGTCACCACTCCGCTATATATCGGATACGGCATTCCACAGGTGCCCAATAATTTAGAATGGATGGCAGGAGAAGTGCGGCGTCTCTATTTTAGTATGTAAATTAAACCATTGACGGGTTATAAGTTGAGATTTGTTGTTTTTAAAAATATAATGGAGGAATGTACAAGTTTTTAGTAAGGTGGAACCTAAATGTCCTCAAACAACAACTCAACGACCAAACTCGATTATAGTCTTGTCTTCATATTATTATTATTGTTCTTAGCCAGCTGTTTAGCGATTTATAGTGCGCAGGCGAGCGGCCAGTATAAGGAGAACTTTTTAATTAAGCAAATTGTCTGGTATGCCGTTGGCGGCGGTATTATTGCAGCCGTTATGACGCTCGATTCGGATCAATTACGGAAGCTCACTTGGTATGCGTACGGATTCGGAATTTTCCTGCTTTGTTTTTTGATTGTGGCACCGCCAAGTATCGCCCCGGTTATCAACGGTGCAAAAAACTGGTTTAAGATTCCCGGAATGGGAACGATCCAGCCATCGGAGTTTGTCAAAATCTTTATTATTCTTGCGCTTGCACGAACGATCGATCAACATCATCAAAAAAATGTGATCAAGACGATTCAAACCGATTTTTGGCTGTTAATCAAGATGGGTATGATTACAATGCTCCCATTAGTGCTAATCATTAAACAGGACTTGGGAACATCGCTCGTCTTTATCGCCATATTAGTCGGAATGATTTTTATCTCCGGCATTTCATGGAAATTGCTTGTACCCATATTTTCTTCAGGGCTTATATTGATTGGAACCGTTTTTTATTTCGTTCTCTGGTATCCTGAATTTTTGGCAAAGTATCTGGGAGTGGGCGAATATCAGCTCCGCAGGATTTATTCATGGCTCGACCCTTATAGCTACCAGGGCACTGATGCCTATCAACTGACGAAATCGCTTCTCGCGATCGGATCCGGGCAAACAGGCGGCAAAGGGTTCGGCAACCGCGAAGTGTATTTACCTGAAAGTCAAACCGACTTTATTTTCAGTGTCGTCGGTGAGGAATACGGCTTTATTGGCGCAAGTGTATTAATCAGTTTATTTTTCCTTTTGATCTACCATATTACAAAGGTAGGGATGGAAACGAAGAATAATTTTTATACGTATATTTGTGTTGGCGTCATCAGCATGATTACCTTTCACGTCTTCCAAAATATCGGCATGACGATCGGTGTCCTGCCAATCACAGGGATCCCGCTTCCGTTTATCAGCTACGGCGGCAGCGCGTTAATGGGCAACATGCTCGCACTAGGCTTAATCTTTTCGATCCGCTACCATTATAAAAAATACATGTTCTCAACAACCGCATAGAACCTTTTTTAAAGAGCGAGGATGACTTCGCTCTTTTTTTGCTGCTTGAAAAAGGGTTTGGCGTAAATAATCCCAAACTCGCGGAATATAAAAAGACCGCCCAACATCAAAAGGCGGTCCATACTGCATGTATATTTATTTTTTCAAAAAGATCTTTTCAATATCGTCAAGCATCAAGTTGGCGGCGAGTACGCCTCCTGCTGTGTTCCAAATCGTATCGCTTACCTTATGAACTTCACCTTTCTTAGCTACCTCAAGGTTCTTGAACAACGGATCATTAATCCATTCTTTCTCTAATTCAGAACCTTTGCCGTCACCCGTTTCATAAGTGAAATAGAAGAGAATATCGCCTTCCATTGCTGGAATCCGTTCTTTGGTTACATTTCTTTCAGCAAAATCATCGACATTTTGACTTTCCGGACGGGCAAAGCCAAGGTCATTTAAGATCACACCGGAGAAGGTATCTTTATGATAAATCCGAACCTCACCGGCCATAAAACGAACCATCGAGACCTTCATATTCTTTTTATCGCCAAGCTTTTCTTTAATGTCAGCAATGCGAGCGTCATATTTTTCAAGGACTTCGTTACCTTTGTCAACTTTATTAAGTGCTTTTGCATATAAATTGAAATTTTCCTTCCAATCACCGCGAAGGGTTTCCGCAAATACGGTTGGTGCAATCGCCTTTAATTGGTCGTAAATTTTTTCCTGACGCATTTTATTACCAATAATTAAATCAGGTTTCAAAGCAGCAATGGCTTCCACGTTTACTTCACTTTCGACACCAACTACTTTTACGTCTTTCATTTTGTCAGCAATATGGTCATACCATGGATCACCAGTAAATGATTTAACGGCTCCAACAGGCGTTACTCCCATAGCTAAAAGAGCTTCCGTTCCTTCATTTGTTAGAATGACGACTCTTTTTGGGGTTCCCTTAATGGTAGTGGATCCCATTGCATGTTCAACAGTATAGGATGTTGCTTCCGTTGTTTTTGGTGCTTCCTTCTTTTCAGCTGTTTTCTCCTCGCCACCGCCGCAGGCAGCTAACAGGAACACTGCCATGATGGAAAGAAGAGAGAGCAGGGTCTTGATTGATTTCATTTTTATGTATCCTCCTAAAGTATGGTGTTGTAATTGATAATCATTTTCAATGACATCCTTATCATAAAATGAAGGGAAGGCGCTGTCAATAACTAATTGAAAATGATTATCAGATTCATTGACAATAGTTATCAATTAGAGATAGACTAAATCTATCAACTAAATAGAAGTAGAAGGGTTTCAAACAGATGCTGTTAAAAAGTACAACATACAAATGGATGGGTTTAATCATCGCTATCATAGCAATGGTTCTGTTAATGTGTGCCAGTGTGATATTCGGCTATACAGATACAAGCTGGCGGACGGCGATCGATTCCTATACGAATTATAATGGCTCAAACGAACATATTATTATTCAGACTGTGAGAATGCCGCGGGCGTTAATTGCGTCAGCAGTAGGGGCAAGTCTCGCGATTGCCGGGGTACTCATGCAAACATTAACAAAAAATCCGCTGGCATCACCGGGAATCTTCGGGATTAATGCCGGGGCGGGTTTTGCGGTGGTCACTGCCGTCACCTTATTTTCGGTCCATGATTTACAGGCCTTCAACGGTCTTGCCTTTCTTGGTGCTGCAGTAGCAGCCATCAGTGTGTATGGAATTGGTTCCTTTGGCCGTGAAGGGTTAACACCGATGAAACTCACATTGGCCGGTGCCGCGATTGGCGCAATGTTTTCTTCCTTCACTCAAGGCCTCCTAGTAGTAGACGAAGCGGCGCTCGAGCAGGTTTTGTTTTGGCTCGCAGGGTCTGTTCAGGGCCGGAAGCTTGAGACACTCATGTCCGTTTTGCCCTATATCGGGCTTGGCTGGGTGGGTGCCGTTCTGATTTCCGGAAAAATGAATATCCTGTCCATGGGGGAAGATGTGGCGAAAGGACTTGGGCTGAATACCGGACTTATAAAAATGGCTATTGGTATCATTGTCATTTTATTAGCGGGCGGATCCGTTGCGGTTGCCGGGCCGATTGGCTTTATCGGGATTGTCGTTCCCCACATTACAAGATCCATCATTGGGATTGATCATCGCTGGGTGATACCGCTATCCGGCGTTTTGGGGGCTATCTTGTTACTCGCAGCAGATATCGCCGCAAGATATATTTTAATGCCGTCTGAAGTACCTGTCGGCGTCATGACGGCCATCATTGGAACTCCATTCTTTATTTACATCGCGAGAAGGGGGTTCAATGGCCGATGAGCAACTATAAAAATTTCCGTCTGTTTAAGGGCAAGCTGTCCTTTTTAATCGATCGAAAAGCGGCCTTTATTTTTACCATCATGCTCCTTGTCACCTTTGCAGTATTTGTGATGAGTACTGGCATTGGAGAGATGAAAATTGATCCGCTGACAGTGGTAAAGGTTTTGTTCGGCGGCGGTCCGGAGATGGAAAAGCTGATTATTACATCATTTCGTCTGCCACGCATTATCGTTGCCTTAATGGTAGGAATGTCGCTTGCAGTCGCGGGTGGTATTTTACAAGGAATGATTCGCAACCCGCTCGCTTCACCGGATGTACTCGGAATTACCGGCGGCGCGGCAGTCGCAGTGGTTGGATTTTTAGCATTCTTTAGTGATAAAAATAATGCCTTAACTGTCAGCATCGCCTGGTTACCGTTAGCTGCCTTCTTAGGCGCAGGGGTTGTCGCTTTCTTAGTCTATTTCCTGGCCTGGAAAAATGGTGTTTCCCCAATTCGGCTTGTCTTGATTGGGATTGGGATATCCACACTCATGCAGGCATTAACGACACTCATGATGATTTTGGGACCCATTTATCAAGCCAGCCAAGCGAATATTTGGATTACCGGCACCGTGTACGGCTCGAATTGGAAAAACGTCGTCACACTCGTTCCATGGACGATTATTTTTCTCATCATTGCCATGGTGGCGGCACGAACTATTAATATTCAAGAGCTTGGTGATGAGATTGCCACCGGTTTAGGCGGCAAAGTGCAAAAACAACGGTTTCTCCTATTAATGATCAGCACTGCGTTAATTGGCAGCTCGGTTGCTTTTGCCGGGGGGATTGGCTTTGTTGGGTTAATGGCGCCGCATATGGCGAGGAGGTTAGTCGGATCATCCTTTGGAGCGCTGCTTCCGACATCCGCACTGCTTGGCGGAATCCTCGTCATGGTTGCTGATTTAATCGGCAGGACGATGTTTTCACCGCTTGAAGTGCCTGCCGGTGTGTTTACCGCCGGAATTGGCGCACCGTATTTTATTTACTTACTCTTTAAAACAAGAAACGCATAGCCTGGAACAACAAGTAGAAAAGGAGCTGGCAAGAAGATGACTGCGATTGAAACGAAGAATTTATCCCTTTCCTATGGAGAGACACTCATCATAAATGAGCTCGATTTGAAAATTCCAAAGGGTGAGATTACCGTTTTTATTGGCGGGAACGGCTGCGGGAAATCGACACTGCTTCGTTCAATCGCCCGTCTCCTTAAGCCAAAAACGGGGGGCGTGCTTTTGGAAGGAAAAGCAATCGCCAAGCTTTCCACAAAGGAAATCGCCAAGAAGATGGCGATTCTGCCCCAGTCTCCATCCGCACCAGAAGGGTTAACCGTCTTGCAGCTCGTGAAGCAAGGGCGCTACCCCCATCAATCATGGTTAAAGCAATGGTCGGAGGAAGACGAGAAAAAGGTGAATGATGCGCTGAAAGCAACAAGGTTGGAGGAATTAAAGGAGAGAACGGTCGATTCTCTTTCCGGCGGACAAAGACAGCGCGCCTGGATTGCGATGACGTTGGCTCAGGATACGGATATCATCCTGTTAGACGAACCAACTACCTACCTGGATATGACTCATCAAATTGAAATTCTTGATTTGCTTTTTGACTTAAATGAAATAAAAAAACGAACGGTTGTCATGGTCCTGCACGACCTCAATCTTGCCTGCCGCTATGCCCATAATGTCGTTGCGATTAAGGACAAGAAGGTTTACGCCCAAGGGAAGCCGGAGCATGTCGTCAATTGCAGCCTTGTTAAGAATGTTTTTGGGATGGATTGTGAAGTGACGATGGATCCGCTATTTGGAACTCCCCTTTGTATCCCATATGGCAAAGGAAGATGTATTTTGGATAAGGCGGTGGCGATGAATGGCTGAATTGTTGACCGAACAAGAATGTGAGCAATTGAAAAAATACAGGTTCACTGACAGCTTGGACCAATCATTTCAAGTAGCTGAGCTCTTAGATCAATCGTTTCTCAAAGATTTTTTAAAAAATGTTTCCCTTGCAATTGGTGCGCCCAATGAAAAAGCAGCGGCTTCTATTTTTATAAAACGTTATGCTTTTTTAGCAGTGGTATCCTTGTATGCGATGACCGCTTGGAATAAAAAGCTGAATGTGTCCCTGGAAAATGTAAAAATGGAGCCAGCCGAACAAGGGGAGAATTGGCTGCCTTTTATTTGTTTTGAAGATACCGCTGTGCAAGAATGGAGTGTAAATGAGAGTCGTTCTGAATGGCGCAATCGTGTTTTAAAGGATCTTTTTGCACATAATATCTATCCAATAATCGTACATTTGGAAAAATCAGTCGGAATCTCAAGGCTGATTTTGTGGGAAAATATTGCAGTATACTTGTTTTGGCTTTATGAAAGCGAATTAAAAGATAGTGAGAATACAAACGTGAAAGACGACTTCCGCTATTTACTTTTAGAAGCAGAAGGGCAATTATTCGGCAGCTATAACCTGAACCCGCTGGTTAAATATTTTTCTGAAAAGACCTATTTAGATGAACGGGAAGAAGAGGTTAGAATCAGAAAAACCTGCTGTTTTTCCTATCAGCTCCCTGCTGGTAAACGCTGCAAGACATGTCCATGCACTCATATAGCTAAAGACGGAAGGTGTCATGATGGAGAAAGTATTTGTGGAACAATTCGAAACCTTGCTTGAAAAGTATAGCGAACTATTAGTGGGGGAAAGTGACGAGGCGGTGAAAGAAAAGGTGAAGGCTTGGGCGTTGTATTCCCATATTGCCAAGTCGATGCCGGCCTTGATCAATCATTGGAGTGCACTATACCCTGAGGCACGGGAAGAAATGAAGCAAATGATTCAGGAAATTAAACAGCTGAATGAAGAGCATCGGAAATCGATGAAAAAGTAAGAAACCGGAGTACTCACGTTCCTCCGGTTTTTTCTCCTACTGCAATGTCCCGCCACTTGGAAATTGGTTGGTATATCCTTGGAACTGCTGATAGGATTGCTGCAGCTTTTGCTGCTCAGCTGCCTCGATTGCATACCAGCCTTTTCTGAACATCAAGTCATATAGGTCGCGCTGGCATTGCTCGGTTTCCGTGAAAATTTGCATAATGTCTTGATAAAGGCCTTGGTGGCTGGCCTCGTGCATGGCCATGCTATAGGAGGTTGTCATATATTTTTCAGTTGTCAGTAAATCATTGATGAAATCACGATCATTCATTTGCGGGGTTTTAGGTACTTGCGTTTCCGGATTTTGAATCTTTTGCTGATTTTGATTCATTGTAACATTCTCCTCTCACTGCATATTATTTAACGGCTGCTGCTGGCTTGCGTGCTGACCTAAGTGTTGAAGAAGCTTCTGGTAATGCTGCTGATGCATTTGACCGCATTTAACGGCAGCTGCCTTTACCTCAGGATCCTGACACTGCTGGGCAAAGAAGTGGGCTTTCTTCGAAGAAAGTAAATTCCACGACATCATGTCGGTTAAATACAGGGAATCCTTTGTTGAAATTACCCCTGGCGGCTGCTGCATTTTCATTTGCTGATTTTGCATGTTCATGTTGGGCATATTCATATTTTGCTGCTGCATCGTGTACCCTCCTAGTTTAAAGTTGTCTCTACGACATTATGGTTTCTCATGCAGGAACTTTTATGCAAAAATAGGGAAAGGCTGAATGCTCAGCCTAACGAATACTATCTCTTGTACTGATTATTCTGGCTGTTTTTTTTGTCCAAGTGAGCCTCTTCATTGCCTGGCCCGCCATTGCCCTTCACACTGGCGGCACTGACGCCTGCTTTGGAAGGATTCTTTTTCATCTTCGCCATCTTTATCACCTCAAAAAATAGGTTGCCCAACGAAGAGAATTAATTTGCGGAAAATAAAAGTTCAAAAAAATTTCAAATTTCCGCAATTATAGATTGCAGAAATATTCAAAATATTTTATAGTAAGTAGTAGCAGAACTCATTCAAAAGTGAATTTTTTTTGACAAAAAAATGAATGAGCATTCATTCAAGTTTTGAAGGGGGAGACAATGTTGAACCAATTAATAAAAAAAGCGGCTGTCCTAGGATCTGGAGTCATGGGCTCTGGAATTGCTGCCCACCTAGCAAATATTGGCATACCGACACTACTATTGGATATTGTGCCACAGGAGTTAACAAAGGAAGAGGAAGCAAAAGGACTGTCATTAGCTGACAAACAAGTACGAAACCAAATCAGTGCAGCAAATATCCAAAAATTATTGAAGCAAAAGCCGGCACCGCTGGCAGCGAAAAAGAATCTTGCTCTTATTGAAGCGGGGAATCTAGAAGACGATTTAGTTAAGCTAAAAGACGTTGACTGGGTCATTGAAGTTGTCGTCGAAAACTTAAACGTGAAGAAGCAGGTGTTTGAGAAGGTCGACCAATACCGCAAGAAAGGCAGTATCATCAGTTCCAACACTTCGGGGATTTCGGTTGAAGCGATGGTGGAAGGCCGTTCTGACGACTTCAAGAAGCATTTCTTGGGCACCCATTTCTTTAACCCGCCACGCTATTTGAAATTATTGGAGGTAATTCCAACCCAATTCACAGACCCGGGAGTTCTCTCCTTCATGAAAACATTTGGTGAGGATGTACTTGGAAAAGGGGTTGTCATCGCTAAGGATACACCAAACTTTATTGCCAACCGGATTGGCACGTACGGCCTTCTTGTCACGGTGCAGGAAATGCTGAAAGCCGGCTTAAGTGTTGGCGAGGTAGATTCGCTAACCGGCCCGTTAATTGGCCGGCCCAAGAGTGCCACCTTTCGTACCCTTGATGTCGTTGGCTTGGATACCTTCTATCATGTAGCAGGCAACGTGTACGAACAAGTGGAAGGAAAAGAGAAAGAAGTGTTTGCCGTTCCGGCCTTTTTAAAAACGATGATCGAAAAAGGCTGGCTTGGAAGCAAATCCGGTCAAGGTTTCTTTTTGAAAAAAGGAAAAGAGATTCTTGAATTGGATCCAAATACACTGGAATACGGCCCGCGTAAAAAACTGATCACACCTGCTATCGAGTTAGCGAAGCAGGAAAAAGGCACGGCGAATAAATTGAAAGCGCTTGTATACTCGGGGGACAAAGCCGGACAATTTTTATGGAATACCTTTACAGCCTCTTTTGTTTATTCTGCACAGCTATTAGGTGAAATTGCCGACAACATCGTGGCGATTGACCGCGCGATGAAATGGGGCTTTGGCTGGGAAATGGGTCCATTCGAAGCATGGGATGCCATAGGTGTTGAAAAATCGGTTAAAAAGATGAAAGAAGCCGGCGTAGAAGTACCAGCATGGGTTTCGGAAATGCTGGAAAAAGGAAATTCCTCATTCTACTTAGAAGAAAATGGCGAGCAGTTCTACTACCATAATGGTCAATATCGATTGGTAGAAACCAATCCGAAGGCGATTGATCTTAAAAAAATAAAGAAACAAAAAGGCGTCATTAAAAAGAACAGCGGCGCAAGCTTAATTGACCTTGGTGACGGGGTTGCCCTGTTAGAGTTCCATTCACCAAACAATGCCATCGGTCTTGATATTGTGCAGATGATCAATTATGCAGTTGATGAAGTGGAGAAAAATTATAAAGGTCTTGTCATCGGCAACCAAGGAAAAAATTTCTGTGTCGGTGCGAACCTGGCGATGATGTTAATGGAGGTGCAGGACGACAATATTTATGAACTTGATTTGATTGTCCGCCACCTGCACAGTGCCTTGTTAAAGGTGAAATACAGCTCGAAGCCTGTTGTCGCGGCTCCGTTCGGGATGACACTTGGTGGCGGCGCAGAGGTTTGTCTGCCAGCCGCACATATCCAGGCATCAGCTGAAACCTATATGGGACTTGTCGAAGTCGGCGTTGGCTTACTTCCAGGCGGAGGCGGAAACAAAGAGCTGTATATGAAGCACTTAGAAAACCTGCCGAACGGTGTTCCATTTGACTTGCAAAATATTGCTAATAAAGTATTTGAAACGATTGCCATGGCTAAGGTTTCTACCTCCGCTGAAGAAGCGCGGGAAACTAATTTCTTAGATTCTTCTGATGGCATCAGCTTCAACAGCGACCATTTAATTCATGATGCGAAGCAAGCTGTCCTTGCCCTATCTGAACAAGGGTATAAGCCAAAAGTGCGCAGAAAGGTTCCTGTCGTTGGTGAAACTGGCTATGCGACCTTACTCCTTGGTGCAGAGGCGATGCGCTTATCCGGCTATATTTCCGAGCATGATATAAAAATTGCCAAAAAGATTGCCTACGTCATTGCCGGCGGTAAAGTACCGTTTGGAACTGAAGTAGATGAACAATATTTATTAGATCTAGAAAGAGAGGCATTCCTAAGCTTGATTGCAGAGCCAAAATCACAGCAGCGGATGCAGCATATGCTTGTGAAGGGCAAACCGTTAAGAAACTAATCATGAATGCAACTGGGCAGACCTCTCTGCCACACACGCGTTAGTGCAATAGGTCAGACCCTTTTGAAAAAATAGATTCGTATTTTTAAAATTTGAAAGAAAGCGAGGGAACTTGCATGAGAGAAGCGGTAATCGTTGCCGGAGCTCGTACACCGGTTGGTAAGGCAAAGAAAGGAACGCTTGCCCATGTTCGCCCCGATGATTTGGGAGCGTTAGTTGTTAAGGAAACATTAAAGCGTGCAGGTAATTATGAGGGAAATATTGATGATTTAATCATCGGCTGTGCGATGCCGGAAGCAGAACAAGGAAATAACGTGGCCCGAAATATTGGGGCGCTGGCAGGTCTGCCATATACTGTTCCCGCAATCACCATCAATCGTTTCTGTTCATCGGGTTTACAAGCGATCGCCTATGCGGCCCAAGGCATTATGCTGGGGCACACAGATACAGCGATTGCCGGAGGAGCGGAATCGATGAGCATGATCCCAATGATGGGCCATGTTGTCCGTCCGAATATTAAACTGGCTGAAACCGCACCGCAATATTATATGGGCATGGGTCATACCGCTGAGCAGGTTGCTGTAAAGTATGGCATCTCCCGTGAAGATCAAGATGCCTTTGCTGTTCGAAGCCACCACCGTGCCGCTAAAGCGATTGCGGAAGGCAAATTCGTCGATGAAATTGTTCCTGTCGATGTAACCATTCGTTCGGTTGGCGCTGACAATAAATTAGTTGAAAAAACGATTCAATTTTCACAGGACGAAGGGGTTCGTCCGGATACAAACCTGCAGACTCTTGCGAAGCTTCGCCCAGCCTTCTCGGTAACGGGTTCGGTAACAGCGGGGAATGCCTCACAAACTAGTGACGGTGCTGCCGCTGTGATGGTGATGGACCGTGAAAAAGCTGAAGCCCTTGGTTTAAAACCATTAGCAAAATTCCGATCATTTGCTGTTGGCGGCGTCCCTCCGGAAATTATGGGTGTCGGCCCGGTTGTTGCGATACCAAAAGCAGTACAGCTTGCCGGTTTAGAGCTTTCCGACATTAACCTATTTGAATTAAATGAGGCATTTGCTTCTCAATCACTGCAAGTCATTCGGGAATTAGGCCTTAATGAAGAAATCGTCAACGTCAATGGCGGTGCGATTGCACTTGGCCACCCGCTTGGATGTACAGGGGCAAAATTAACCCTTTCACTGATTCACGAATTAAAACGCCGCAATGAACAATTTGGTGTCGTTACCATGTGTATTGGCGGCGGCATGGGCGCTGCCGGAGTATTTGAGTTGCTACAATAAAAATGATTAGGAGGAATTTTCCATGACAAACGAAACAAAAAAGTTCATTAAAGGCGGAAGCTTTTTAATCGAAGATATTTCCTATCAAGATATGTTAACACCGGAGGATTTTACGGAAGAGCATTTAATGATTGCCAAGACAGCCGAAGACTTCGTTGAAAAAGATGTTCTTCCACAGGTGGAATATTTAGAAAAACATGAATTCGACCGCACGGTAAAGCTGCTTAAAAAAGCAGGTGAACTAGGTCTTTTAGCGGCAGATGTGCCTGAAGAATATGAGGGCTTAGGCTTAGATAAAATCACGTCTTCTCTGCTGACTGAAAAAATGTCAAAAGCCGGCGGTTTCTCCCTTTCCCACGGGGCACACGTTGGAATCGGCTCGCTGCCAATCGTTTTATTCGGTAATGAAGAGCAGAAGAAAAAATATTTACCTGACCTGGCTTCAGGTGAAAAGCTTGCAGCCTATGCATTAACAGAGCCGGGCTCAGGTTCCGACGCCCTAGGTGCTAGAACAACAGCGAAATTAAACGCTGAAGGCACACATTATATCCTAAATGGTGAGAAGCAATGGATCACTAATGCCGGCTTTGCCGATGTCTTTGTTGTCTATGCAAAAGTGGATGGCGAGCATTTCACTGCCTTCATCGTTGAAAGAGAGTTCAAGGGCGTTTCTACTGGCGCGGAAGAGAAGAAGATGGGGATTAAGAGCTCATCCACACGGACACTTATATTGGAGGACGTGCCGGTTCCAGTTGGAAATTTATTAGGTGAATTCGGCCGCGGCCACGTCATTGCTTTTAACATTTTAAATATCGGCCGCTATAAATTAGCAGTCGGAGCTGTCGGCGGTTCTAAAACCGCGTTTGAAATGACCGTTAAATATGCAAATGGCCGCCAGCAATTTAAAACACCCATTTCTCAGTTCAATTTAACAAAAGAGAAATTTGGAACATTGGCATCAAAGATTTACGCGGCGGAAAGCTCTGTGTATCGTACGGTTGGCTTATATGAAGACCACCAAGGCCAGCTTTCAACGGAAGATGCCAAAGATATTAAAAAAGTAGCCAATTCAATCGCTGAATATGCCATCGAATGCTCCGTTAATAAATTCTTTGCATCCGAAGTGTTAGATTACGTTGTCGATGAAGGCGTGCAAATTCACGGCGGTTACGGATTTATGCAAGAGTATCCAATTGAAAGAGCCTACCGCGATTCCCGAATTAACAGAATCTTTGAAGGGACGAATGAAATCAACCGTCTCTTGGTGCCAGGCACCTTCTTGAAGAAAGCTTTCAAAGGGGAACTGCCGCTGTTCCAAAAAGCTATGGCGCTACAAGAGGAATTAATGATGTTAATGCCGGAAGATCCAGGCGATGAGCCGCTTGCTCAAGAAAAATATCTCGTGAAAAATGCCAAGAAAATTGGTTTATTAGCAGCCGGATTGGCAGCACAGAAATATGGCAAGGCGCTTGAAAAAGAGCAGGAAATCCTCGCCAACATTGCGGATATTGCTTCTAACGTCTATGCAATGGAATCCGTTGTCTTGCGTACAGAAAAGGCAGTCGCTAAAGAAGGATTAGAAAAGAGCAGCCAAAAGCTTCTCTATACGCAAATCTTCTGTCAGGAAGCATTCAATGAAGTCGAGGCAACTGCGAAAGAAACACTAGTAGCGATTGAACAAGGGGATACACTGCGGATGATGCTGTCCTCCCTTCGCAAATTTACGCGCCACACACCAATCAACGTGATTGCGAAAAAACGTGAAGCGGCAGATGTAATCATCGAAGCAGAACGCTATATCGTATAAATTGCACAAGGCTTCCTTCACTGTTGAAGGGGGCTTTATTTTTTTGAAAATGAAAGATTGAATGTGCAGCAGATATTTTAAAAAAATATTGTAGAAAAGAAGAACTTTTTGAAAAATAATTCTTAGAGGAAGAAGGATTTTCACGAAATTAGTCGAATTTTTCTTATGGAGAACTTTTCAGGCCTCTAGTTAGGAATTTGAAAAACGTTATGGTACTATTCTATTGATGCGGTCACATTTTAGTAAAAGGCGGTGAAACCATGTCTCTGACTTTTTACTGGTATCCAAAGTGCGGCACTTGCCGGAACGCTAAGAAATGGCTGGATGCCCATCAGCTTTCCTATGCTGAAGTACATATTGTTGAACAGCCCCCGACACGCGAACAGCTGCAGGCGTTTTATCAAAAAAGCGGCTTGGAATTAAAGAAATTTTTTAATACAAGCGGTTTAAAATATCGTGAATTAGGGATAAAAGATAAAATGAAATCTGCAACCGAGGATGAACTCCTTGATTTGCTGGCATCCGACGGGATGTTGATTAAAAGACCGATTTTAACGGATGGCGAGCATGTTACAGTCGGCTTTAAAGAAGAAGAGTATGAAAAAATGTGGCTTAAGTAAGCCCGCTCTTTACTAATGGAAATCGATTTTATTCGATGATAGATTTTAGAAAAAACAAATGGAGGGATTTAAGCTAATGAGTACACCAAAAGAATTACGTTATTCAGAAGAACACGAGTGGGTAAAAGTTGAAGGGGAAAAGGTGCGCATTGGGATTACTGACTTTGCACAACATGAGTTAGGAGATATCGTTTTCGTTGAACTCCCAGAGGTAGGCGACGAATTAACAGCTGACGAGCCATTTGGCAGCGTTGAATCTGTAAAAACTGTTTCTGAGCTTTATGCACCAGTCAGCGGTAAAGTGGTAGAAGTGAATGAAGATCTAAGCGACAGTCCTGAATTCGTAAATGAATCACCATACGAAAAAGCCTGGATGATTGTTGTTGAACTTTCCGATTCTAGCGAGTTGGACAAGCTGATGACAGCTGAACAATATGAAGAAATGACAAAGGAAGACTAATCATTAAATTTTTAAAAGCACCTTAGCGGGTGCTTTTTCTCTTAATTTACCACTTTTTCTTCTACTAAGATGGGGAAACCTATCATAAAATAAAAAGTGTAGGCGTTGATTAGAGAAGCAAAACCCTACTTTTATACTGACAGTAGTGATATAGTTAACATACACAATCAATAGGGCACACGTAATCAATATTTTAGAATATGTTAACATAAACAACTTCTATTACAGGTGATGTGGATATGTATGATTCGTATGTTGACAAAGTTCTTATTGTCGAAGGAAAATCGGATAAGAATAAGGTAAAGAGTATCGTAAAGGAACCGGTCGAAATCATTTGTACCAATGGGACGATAAGTCATACCAAATTGGATGAATTGATCGATTTTCTCGAAGATAAGGATGTCTATATCCTAGTTGATGCCGATGCCGCCGGTGAGAAGCTTCGCAAACGGTTTAAACGGGAGTTTCCGCAAGCGGAACATTTATATATAGATCGTATGTATCGCGAGGTAGCGACCGCGCCGGTGCACCACTTGGCGACCGTCCTTCTGGGAGCGAACATCGATGTTCATACTGAGTTTTTAGAAATGGGATAATGATTTATGAATGAATGGAATCGAAATGATCTGGAAGCTTTCCTCGATGATGCGGAAAGCGGGCTAATCTATTTTTATACACCACTCTGCGGTACCTGTCAGCTTGCATCTAGAATGCTGCAAATCGTGGAGGAGTTAGTTACCGTTAAAATGGGTAAATTGAACTTGAACTTTTATCCGGATATAGCGGTTGAGTTTGCGATTGAAAGTGTACCGTGCCTGTTAATTGTTCAAGGAGGCAAGGTGAAAGAAACCCTGTATGCGTTTCATTCCGTACCCTACTTGCTTGAAAAAATGAAACAACATTTAAACTAAGCAGATGCGGGTTGCGTCTGCTTTTTGATTAAATGTTAGTAACCTGAGCCAGGCTAGCCGCCTGGCTTTTTCAATGTAAAAGAGACCGGTTAAATGCTAGCAGCGAGTAAAAACCTGATCAATGCTTTCCAGCTGCAAAAATAGGGTGATTTGATGAAAAAATGTTAGAGGAATCTAAAATTTCCTTATTTACAAAAACTTACCTCCTGGATTATGATACTTAGGGATACGAAATAATTGAAGGGGCTGAAACAAAATGGCCTTTTATCATAACTGGGCGGCGCAATTTAAAACGTATAATCGTAACATCAAGTTAAGCTTCATGGCTAATATTTTTACACAAATCGGCCTCGGTATTTTTATGGTAATTTATAATTTTTATATACGAAAACTCGGATACACAGAGGCGGTTAATGGCCAGGTCATTGCGATGACTTCGCTTGCCACAGCGATTATTTTAGTACCGGCAGGACTGATAAGTGACCGATACGGACGGAAAAAAGTGTTTTTTTATGGCATTTTGATCTCCGGTGCTGTATTACTTTTGCGGAGTATTTTTTCCACACAAGGAGTGCTTATCGGACTTGCTTTCACGAGCGGATTGACAATGGCTTTTCTGCAAGTATCTAGCATCCCATGGCTCGCGGAAAATTCGACGGCGGATCAAAGGGTGAATTTATTTAGTCTCCATTTCGCCTTTATGACTGCGGCAAATGTTGTGGGAAACCTGTTAGGCGGGACGTTAACGGACTTATTTTCCTTTTTTGTCAGTGATATCAATAGTATTCGTTTCACTTTGATTATTGGTGCTATCATTTATCTAATTGGTATCTTCCCAGCTACGAAATTCAACGAACCTCCGAAATCAAAACCAACCGTAAAAAAGACCGGTTCAGCCTCCTGGAAAAATGAAGGGGTGAGGTTGATCGTTTTATTTGCGATTGCCCAGCTATTGATTGGCTTCGGAGCAGGCCTTGTCATACCTTATCTTAACCTGTATTTTGCTGATCGCTTTCGTGCGTCCACCACATCTATCGGCTTAATCATCTCACTTGGTCAGGCGGCCACGGCCTTAGCGATGTTTATTGGGCCGCAAGTGGTCAAAAAAGTCGGCGACGTAAGGGCGGTTGTTTATTTGCAGCTGGCATCGCTGCCATTCCTCTTACTAACTGCGTTTACAGAACATTTATGGCTGGCGGCACTTGGATTCTTGTTCCGTCAAGCGTTAATGAATGCTGGGAATCCGATTCAAATGTCGTTAATGATGTCGAAAGTTAACGACTCGATGAAGGGCCTCGCGAATTCCGTCAACCAAATGGTGTTTAATTTAGGGTGGGCGTTCATGGGGCCGGTTTCTACTGGGGTTGTTGTCAAATACGGCTCATATTGGGGCTATGCCTATGTTTTCACGATAACGGCAACTCTATATCTAATCGGTTCGGTCTATTTTTTCCTAGTATTTAGAGGCTTCTATGTTAAAAAAGATCTATCTGCAACAGCCAAAATTTCATAAAGATACGACATATTTCTCAGGAAATGATCGGAATGTTGAGGAAATAGGATGAGAATTGTCGAGTGATTAATAGAGGATTCCACTACTTTTTACTGAATTAGAAATTATAAAAGTAAGTGACCGGAGTGGTGGAAATGATCGAAGCGGTAGAAGCATTTCTAGTAAAAGTAATAGAACAAGGGCATATTCTTCCCTTGATACAGCAGGCGGACGTACAAATCATTCTTCAATGGGAAGAACAACAAAGCATACAGCTGATCATAAAAAGCGGCGGCATCTGTTTCACTAAAAATCCTGACTTTCAACAAGGGAATTATGTGATTAGCGGTTCCCCCACCGCAATGACACAGCTGATTGAAGGGACGGGAAGGCTGCGCGTGCTTGAACAGCAGGGACAGCTAGAAATCATGGCACCATTAAGAACCATTCTTTTACTAGAATCAATCTTCTTTTTAACAAAAGCACAGTTGGCAAAAATAATTTAAACAAAGCTATTGACTCGGAATTAAACTTCATGTAAAGTATTATTTAAATATTCTATTAATAAAAACAATTCAATAAAGCATTCTTATCAAGAGTGGCGGAGGGACTGGCCCTTTGAAGCCCGGCAACCGGTTTGGACACGGTGCTAAATCCAGCAGAGCTAAGTAAGCTCTGGGAGATGAGAAGAGAGAGCCCCCTCTTCTTATGAAGTGGGGTTTTGTTATTTAACAATAAAAGGAGGAAGCAAGAATGGCAGAAAATCAAAAAAAGTATCGTTTTGAAACATTAAGTGTTCATGGAGGATTATCACCGGATCCGGTAACGGGTGCACGTGCGGTTCCAATCTATCAAAACAACGCCTATCAATTTAAAAATACTGAGCACGCAGCGAACCTATTCAGCTTAGCGGAGCCAGGTTACATATATACCCGGATTCACAATCCAACAACAACCGTTTTTGAAGAAAGGGTTGCATTGTTAGAAGGCGGCGTCGGCGCACTTGCCGTTGCCAGCGGAATGGCGGCGATTACGCTTGCGATTTTAAATATTGCTGAAGCAGGGGATGAAATTGTTTCTGCCGCAAACCTTTATGGAGGAACCTACAATTTATTTGCCGTTACTCTTCCTAAATACGGAATCAATGTAAAATTTGTTGATGGGGATGATCCTGAAAACTTCCGTGCAGCGATTACGGAAAAAACAAAGGCCGTTTTTGCCGAAACGATTGGTAATCCGAGCCTTCGTGTCCTCGATATTGAAAAAGTAGCGGAGGTTGCTCATGAAGCAGGCGTACCGTTAATTATTGATAATACCTTTGCGACGCCATATCTGTGCCGGCCAATTGAGTATGGTGCAGATATTGTCGTCCACTCAGCGACGAAATGGCTGTTAGGGAATGGAACGTCCACAGGCGGAATCATCGTTGACGGCGGTAAGTTTGATTGGAATTCATCGAAATTCCCAGGATTCACCACTCCGGATTCCAGCTATCATGATTTGGTCTATGCTGAAGCACTCGGTGCAATTGCGTACATCATTAAAGCTCGCGTGCAATTATTGCGTGACCTTGGACCTGCCTTAAGTCCACAAAATGCCTTCCAATTTACGCTTGGACTTGAAACCCTTCATGTTCGGATGAAGGAGCATGTGGCCAATACGAAAGAAGTGGTCGATTATTTGGAAAATCATCCAGCAGTTGACTGGGTTTCCTACCCAGGGCATGCATCACACCCTGACTATGAATTAGCGAAAAAATATTTACCAAAAGGTGCTGGTTCAATGGTCGTTTTCGGAATTAAGGGCGGTAAAGAATCAGGAGCTAAACTAATTGATTCCTTATCACTTTGGGCACATGTGGCCAATGTAGGCGATGCAAAAAGCTTGATCATTCACCCGGCAAGTACGACGCATCAGCAATTAGATGCGGAAGGACTAAAGGCTGCGGGTGTATCAGAGGATTTAATCCGTCTTTCGATTGGAATCGAAAATGTTGAGGACTTAATTGAGGATCTTGAATCTGCGATTGAAGCGGCAACAGGATTATCGTCATTGAAGACTAATGCCTAAATTTACCTAAATCCATTTTTCCGAATATGAAGAATTATTCGTTGACACCCCTATTTATCCATGATACGATAGCTTTCGTAATCTAATTACTGAAATATTAACGTGTTAATTGAATATAGAATGCTGTAAGCTCTTATCAAGAGAGGTGGAGGGATGTGCCCGATGAAGCCCGGCAACCGTCAATTATTGAAATGGTGCCAATTCACACAAAGCAATTGCTTTGGGAGATGGGAGAAAGGTTTAGTTCGTGATGCCTTTCTGCCTATGCAGAGAGGCTTTTTATTTTTTAAAATATTTTTTCCCAAACAGTCAAACCCTATATTTAACTAACTTGTAATCAGGATAAGAAGCAGGTGATTCAATGATTTCAATAAAAAATGTCCGTAAGATTTTTCCTTCCAAGCAAGGTGAATTGAAGGCAGTTGATGAAGTCAACCTTGAAATTCAAGAAGGAGAAATTTTCGGAGTGATTGGTTATAGCGGTGCCGGGAAGAGTACCCTCATCCGCATGTTAAACGGGCTGGAGCTTCCAACCGATGGGAGCGTGACAGTTGCCGGCAGAGTGATTTCAAAGATTAAGGGTGCTCAACTTAGACAAGCCCGTCAGGAAATCAGCATGATTTTCCAGCATTTTAACTTATTGTGGTCGAGAACAGTGAGCGAGAATATTGCTTTTCCACTTGAAATCGCCGGTGTCAAAGGCGATCAAAGAAAAAAACGAGTGGCTGAGCTGATCAAGCTGGTTGGCTTGGAAGGCCGAGAAAATGCCTATCCATCACAATTAAGCGGCGGGCAAAAGCAGCGGGTCGGGATTGCCAGAGCACTCGCCAATAATCCCAAAGTATTGCTTTGTGACGAGGCAACTTCGGCTCTCGATCCGCAAACAACCGATTCCATTTTGGAATTGTTAGTGGATATTAATAAGCGCCTTGGGTTAACCATTGTTTTGATTACCCATGAAATGCATGTTATTCGAAAAATCTGTCACCGGGTGGCGGTAATGGAAAGCGGCAGGGTTGTTGAGCTTGGATCAGTGCTTGATGTGTTTAAAAACCCGCAGCAGCCGATTACGAAACGATTTGTCCAGCAAGTGACGGAACCTGAAGAAACGAAAGAAACAATCGAACATCTAATCGAACGTTATCCGAGAGGACAAGTGGTTCAGCTCTCATTTGTCGGTGAAGCAGCAGAACAGCCATTAATCACAAATATCATTCGTGATTATGATGTGATCGTTAATATTTTACAAGGGAAAATTTCTCACACCCAAAACGGATCATACGGTACATTATTCATTCACTTAGATGGGCAAGCTCCCGAGATAGAGAAAGCCATCGATTATATTCACTCACAGCAAGTCGGCGTGGAGGTGATCAGTAATGGCTGATTTTATGGAAATGATAAAGTGGGAAAATTTATTAGAGGCCACGCGAGAAACACTTTATATGACTTCCATTTCAGTGTTTGCTACCTTTGTTTTAGGATTATTGCTAGGTCTGTTGTTGTTTTTAACAGATAAAGGCAATATTTGGGCAAACCGGACAGTGAATGTCATTATTGCCGGGTTTGTTAATATTTTCAGATCCATCCCGTTTATTATTTTAATTGTGTTATTGATTCCTTTTACTAAATTATTATTAGGGACTATGCTTGGTGCCAATGCGGCTTTGCCGGCCCTGATTATTGGAGCAGCTCCTTTTTATGCTCGAATGGTGGAAATTGCCTTAAGAGAAATCGATAAAGGTGTGATTGAAGCATCACAATCGATGGGAGCCACACATAGTCATATCATTTTTAAAGTATTAATACCGGAATCTTTACCGGCATTAATTTCTGGGATTACCGTCACGGCCATATCACTAGTAGGCTTTACAGCAATGGCTGGTGTTATTGGTGCCGGAGGACTTGGCCATTTTGCCTACCTTGAAGGTTTTCAGCGCAATAGGCCGTTAGTGACTTTAGTTGCAACCATCGCGATTTTAGTTCTAGTTTTTATTATCCAATTTGTTGGAGATTATTTTACAAATAAAACAGATAAACGATAACAGGAGGAGTTTACTAATGAAAAAATTACTAAGTGTTCTTTTCATTGCATTCGCAGTGTTTGCCCTGACTGCGTGCGGCGGGGAAAAAAATGATACCGCTAAAAAGGGTGACAGCAAGAAATTAGTGGTTGGTGCATCAGCAGTACCACATGCGGAAGTGTTAGAAGCGGCAAAACCTTTATTAAAAGAAAAAGGCATTGATCTAGAAATCAAAGTTTTCCAAGATTACATCCTGCCAAACGTAGCTTTAAGAGATAAAGAACTCGATGCAAACTATTTTCAAACACCAGGGTATTTAGACCTTCAAATGAAAGAAAACAAGGACTTTGATTTTGTTAGCGTTGGTGAAATCCATAAGGAACCAATTGGAATTTATTCTAAAAAATATAAAAGCTTAAAAGACCTTCCAAAAGGTGCGAAAATTATTATGAGTGATTCACTAAGTGATCATGGACGTATCTTACCTATTTTTGAAAAAGAAGGATTAATTAAACTTAAAGAAGGCGTTGGCGCCAATGCAAGAGTTGAGGATATTGTTGAAAATCCAAAGGACCTTGATTTCTCTACTTTAATTGAAGCGAAGTTATTAGCCTCTTCTTTCGATAGCGGTGAAGGGGATGCGGTGGTTATTAATACCAACTATGCATTAGAAGGCGGTATTGACATCGGTAAGTACGGAATTGCATTTGAAGGCCAAGACGTTGTGCCGGCAAACCTTGTGGTTGTTCGTTCAGAGGATAAAAACAGAAAAGAAATCAAAACACTTGTAGAAGTGCTTCGTTCAAAAGAAATCCAAGATTTCATTCTTGATAAATACAAAGGTGCGGTTGTATTATCCAAGTAATATATTAAATAGGAAGAAAGATACAAGTCAGTGATTCCCATCACTGGCTTTTCCTATTTCACTTGGAGCGGTGTTCACATGTACATGATTCCCGACAATTGGGTAAAAATAGAAACGACTTCGACCTTTAAATCAGTTGGAATTGTCCAAAAAATGAGGTATGATTTTAAACGGGCCCAATTTACATAACGGTTTATTGACTGAATTTTCTCATAAAGTACACTCTTATTCTCAATTAGAAGTTGCTTAATGAAAATAGTAACTTTGTTTTTACTGTTTAGGAGTTGCTAATACATTTCATTTGTTATAAGATTGTAATGAGAATAAAGTGAGAATAGAAGTATAGACCTAATTGGTCAAGATGATACAAAACTTTCTTTTTGGAGGTATAGATATGGCTGGATCAACTTTAACGATCAAAGATTTACATGTAGAAATTGATGGGAAAGAAATTTTAAAAGGTGTTAACCTTGAAATAAAGGGTGGCGAAATTCACGCAATCATGGGGCCGAACGGTACTGGTAAATCCACGTTATCATCGGCAATCATGGGTCACCCAAAATATGAAGTCACTAGCGGAAACATTACGTTAGATGGCCAAAACGTGCTTGAAATGGAAGTAGATGAGCGCGCACGCGCAGGTCTATTCTTAGCAATGCAATATCCAAGCGAGATTAACGGCGTAACAAATGCTGACTTTTTACGTTCAGCACTCAACAGCCGCCGCGGCGAAGGAAACGAGATTTCACTAATGAAATTTATCCGTCAAATGGATAAACAAATGGAATTCCTTGAAATGGATCTGGATATGGCACAGCGTTACTTAAACGAAGGTTTCTCCGGCGGAGAAAAGAAGCGTAATGAAATTTTGCAATTAATGATGCTTCAGCCTAAAATTGCCATCTTGGATGAAATCGACTCCGGATTAGATATCGATGCGCTAAAGGTTGTTTCTAAAGGAATCAATGAAATGCGCGGGGAAGAATTCGGCTGCTTAGTCATCACTCACTATCAACGTTTGTTAAACTATATCACTCCTGACTACGTGCACGTTATGATGCAAGGCCGTATTGTTAAATCAGGCGGTCCGGAACTGGCACAACGCTTAGAAGCAGAAGGATATGACTGGATCAAGCAAGAACTTGGAATTGAAGATGAAACAGTTGGGCAAGAAGCGTAAGTTAGGAGGATTAAAATGACAACAGAAACAAAATTACCATTTGATAAAGGTTTTGTAAGTTCTTTTTCAAAAGAAATGAACGAACCTGCATGGTTTGAAGAGTTTCGTCTAAAGGCATTACAAGATTTCGAACAACTGTCAATGCCTAGACCTGATAAAACGAAAATAGATAAATGGAATTTCACGCAATTTAATCAACATACAGTAAAAAGCGATGGCTTTGCCTCTCTAGCTGACCTGCCGGAGGAAGTAAAGGCATTGGTTGATTTGGAAGCGGGAAGTCAGAATTTGTACATTCAACGAAATCAAACCCCTGCCTTTTTAACTTTATCAGAAGATCTAAAAAGCAAAGGTGTAATCTTCACTGATATTTTCACGGCAGCAAGGGAACACGGGGACTTATTGAAAAAATATTATATGACGCAGGCAATTAACGTGGATGAACACCGTTTGACTGCTCTTCACGCTGCACTTGTAAATGGCGGAGTTTTCTTGTATGTTCCAAAAAACGTAGAAATATCCGAACCGATTCAAGCTGTATATGTACATGATAATAAAGAAGCTAATTTGTTTAACCATGTGATTGTTGTCGCAGATGACAATAGTTCCGTCACATATGTGGAAAACTATATTTCTACAATGGAAACATCGAATACGTTAGTCAACATCTTGTCCGAAGTGATTGCCAATGTAAATGCGAAGATTCAATATGGTGCGGTTGATACATTAGCTAATGGTGTTACCACTTATGTTAATCGCCGCGGTGTTGCAGGCAGAGATGCCAACATTGAATGGTCACTAGGTTTGATGAACGAAGGAAATACGATCTCAGAAAACACCACTAATTTACTTGGCGATGGTTCCAATGGCGATACTAAAACAGTTGTTGTCGGCCGCGGCGACCAAACGCAAAACTTTACTACGAAGGTTGTTCACTTTGGAAAGCATACTACCGGGAATATTTTAAATCACGGGGTAGTAAAGGATAGTGCTACATCCATCTTTAACGGGATCGGTAAAATTGAACATGGTGCCTCTAAATCAGATGCGGAACAAACTTCACGTGTTCTGATGCTCAGTGAAAAAGCACGCGGCGACGCCAATCCTATTTTGCTGATTGATGAAGATGATGTTGTGGCAGGACACGCAGCTTCTGTAGGCCGCGTTGATCCATTGCAGCTGTATTATTTAATGAGCCGCGGAGTTCCTAAACAAGAAGCGGAACGGTTAGTCATTCATGGTTTCCTAGCACCAGTCGTGAATCAACTTCCGATTGAAGGAGTAAAGAAACAGCTTGTCGAAGTGATTGAAAGGAAAGTACGCTAATGAATATCCAGGATATTCGTAAACAATTTCCGATACTCGATCAAGAGGTAAATGGCAAGCCGCTCGTTTATTTGGATAGTTCGGCAACTTCACAGAAGCCGCTTCAGGTAATCGAGGCTGTTGATAAATATTATCGTGAAATCAATTCCAATGTCCATCGCGGTGTTCATACGCTTGGAACTAGAGCTACGGATGCATATGAAGGGGCAAGGGAAAAGGTTCGCAAGTTTATAAATGCGAAATCGACGCAGGAAGTTATTTTTACAAGAGGAACAACCACTTCAATTAATACCGTGGCAGCAAGCTATGCTGCTGCGAATGTAAAAGAAGGCGACGAAATCGTCATTACCTATATGGAGCATCACAGTAATATTATTCCGTGGCAGCAGGTTGCAAGACGGACGGGTGCGCAGTTAAAGTACATTCCATTGCAAGAGGATGGCACCATTTCACTTGATGATGTCCGTGCAACTGTAACGGAAAATACAAAAATTGTGTCTGTCATGCAGGTGTCAAACGTACTTGGCGTGATCAATCCTGTTAAAGAAATTGCCCAGATTGCCCATGAAAATGGTGCCATCATGGTGGTCGATGGTGCCCAAAGTGTGCCGCACATGAAGATTGATGTCCAAGACCTGGATTGTGATTTTCTTGCTTTTTCCGGACACAAAATGTGTGCTCCTACTGGCATAGGTGTTCTTTATGGAAAAAAACATCTTCTAGAAAATATGGAGCCAATTGAATTTGGCGGCGAAATGATTGATTTTGTTCATTTGTACGAATCAACCTGGAAAGAGCTGCCGTGGAAATTCGAAGGCGGTACGCCAATTATTGCCGGAGCGATCGGACTTGGCGCAGCAATTGACTTTTTAAATGAAATTGGTTTAGACAATATTGCCGAGCATGAACATAAGCTTGCTGCCTATGCATTAGAAAAAATGTCAACCGTTGAAGGAATGACCATTTACGGACCGCATGATGCAGCCAAGCGTGCAGGACTTGTGACGTTTAATATTGAAGATGTCCATCCGCATGATGTGGCAACCGTATTAGATGCAGAAGGAATTGCTGTACGTGCCGGACATCATTGTGCACAGCCGCTGATGAGATGGCTGAAAGCTTCAGCTACAGCGCGAGCAAGCTTCTATTTATATAATTCTGAAGAGGATATTGATAAACTCGTTGAAGGGCTTGTCAAAACAAAGGAGTATTTCAGCGATGTCTTCTAATTTAGATGCACTTTACCGAAGAGTGATTATGGACCATTATAAAAAACCCCGCAATCGCGGTGTGTTGGAAGATGGAAGTCATACCATTAACATGAACAACCCAACCTGCGGTGACCGGATTCAATTGACATTTAAAGTGGAAAATGGAATCGTTGAGGATGCAAGATTTGAGGGCGAAGGCTGCTCGATTTCAATGTCATCCGCCTCAATGATGACGCAGGCAATCAAAGGGAAAAAGGTCGAAGATGCGATCCAATTATCACATATTTTTTCTGAAATGATGTTAGGCAAAGAGCCAGACGATTCGATTGATTTAGGTGATATTGAAGCACTTCAAGGTGTAGCCAAATTTCCAGCCCGCATCAAATGCGCGACATTAGCGTGGAAGGCGATGGAAAAAGGCTTGAAGGAAGAGGAACAACAATAAAACGCTGGGGTGCTCTAGCCCCATCGTTTAAGAATGGAGGAATACGACGATGGCTAAAAAGATGCCTGAGATCGGTGATTATAAATATGGTTTTGCCGATAAAGACGTTTCCATATTCCGATCAAAACGTGGATTAACACGTGAGATTGTTGAAGAGATTTCAAAAATGAAAAGTGAACCGCAGTGGATGTTAGACTTCCGCTTAAAATCACTGGAGCATTTTTACAAAATGCCAATGCCGCAATGGGGCGGAGATTTAAATTCATTAAACTTCGATGAGATTACCTATTACGTTAAGCCGTCTGAGAAGTCTGAGAAATCTTGGGATGAAGTGCCGGAAGAAATTAAGGCAACCTTCGATAAGCTGGGAATTCCTGAAGCTGAGCAAAAGTATCTTGCCGGGGTTTCGGCTCAATATGAGTCCGAGGTTGTTTACCACAACATGAAGGAAGACCTAGAAGAATTAGGTATAGTCTTTAAGGATACCGATTCTGCCTTACGTGAAAATGAAGATATTTTCCGTGAACACTGGGCAAAGGTAATTCCACCAACTGATAACAAATTTGCGGCACTAAACTCTGCAGTTTGGTCAGGTGGATCGTTTATTTATGTACCGCCTGGTATAAAAGTAGATACTCCATTACAGGCGTATTTCCGAATTAACTCCGAAAACATGGGGCAATTCGAACGGACGCTGATTATCGTTGATGAGGGCGCGCATGTCCATTACGTTGAGGGCTGTACCGCTCCGGTTTATACAACGAACTCCTTGCATAGTGCGGTTGTTGAAATTGTCATTAAAAAGGATGCTTACTGCCGTTATACAACGATCCAAAACTGGGCAAACAACGTGTATAACCTTGTAACAAAACGTGCTGTCTGTGAAGAAAACGCAACGATGGAATGGATTGACGGTAATATCGGTTCTAAATTAACGATGAAATACCCAGCGGTTATTTTAAAAGGTGAAGGCGCCCGCGGCATGACGTTATCCATCGCGATTGCCGGTAAAGGCCAGCACCAGGATGCCGGAGCAAAAATGATTCACTTAGCTCCAAATACATCTTCCACTATCGTTTCGAAATCCATTTCGAAGCACGGCGGGAAAGTAACTTACCGTGGGATCGTTCAGTTTGGCCGAAAAGCCGATGGCGCCCGTGCCAACATTGAATGTGATACGTTGATTATGGATAATCAATCAACATCTGATACCATTCCATACAACGAAATCCTAAATGACAATATCTCTCTTGAGCACGAAGCGAAAGTTTCGAAAGTATCTGAAGAGCAGCTCTTCTACTTGATGAGCCGCGGTATTTCAGAACAAGAAGCTACTGAGATGATTGTAATGGGCTTCATCGAGCCATTTACAAAAGAACTGCCAATGGAATACGCCGTCGAAATGAACCGTTTAATCAAGTTCGAGATGGAAGGATCCATCGGTTAATATCGTTGAAAAATTTCCCCGCTTGCTGCGTTAGCAGGCGGGTTTTTGCGTTGCAGATGTGATTTACTGTCGTTTGAGAAGAGTTTACTGTTGGATAGAGGCGGCTTACTGTCATATAAGGTTTATTTACTGTCGGATAACACAAATTACCTGTCAATTGGAAAGGTTACTGTCGGATAACAGTTGGTTACTGTCGAATAAGATTTGTTCACTGTCGGATAACAGCAAATTACTGTCGTTATCCTTTCCAATATTAAAAGGAAGCTTCGTAAATCGAAAAATCTAGCATCTTCTAAAATTGGTTATGCTATTATTAATAAATGGAGGTGAGCTTCTTGATCTATATTGGTGTAACGGGTTGGGGAGACCACGACAGCTTATACCCCAGTCACACGCCCTCACGTGATAAACTTAAGGAATACGCAGGTCATTTTCCGACCGTTGAAGTCGATACCGCTTTCTACGCCATTCAGCCAAAAAGAAATGCTGAAAAGTGGGTCAGTGAAACGCCAGAGAGCTTCCAGTTTATCGTAAAAGCCTATCAAGGGATGACAGGTCACCAACGTGGCGAAATCCCATTTGAAAGCAAACAAGCGATGTTCAGCGCCTTTAAAGAGTCATTGGAACCATACATACAACAAAATAAATTAGCCATGGTCCTGTTTCAATTTCCGCCGTGGTTTGCCTGCAAACGAGAAAATGTAGATTATTTAAGATGGTGTAAACATGAAATGGAGGATATACCCTGTGCATTGGAATTTAGGCATCAATCCTGGTTTGCACCTCAATATCGCCGCCAAACTCTTGATTTTATGAAGGCAGAGAAATGGATTCACAGCATTTGTGATGAACCTCAATCCGGGGAAGGGTCTGTCCCAACAGTACTGGAGACGACTAGTGCTAGTCAGGTACTTGTTAGATTTCACGGCCGCAATGTTCATGGCTGGCAAAAGCGAAACGCCGAAAACTGGCGCGAGGTCCGCTATCTTTATCGCTATAATCATCAAGAGCTGGAAGAGTGGGCCAAACGCGTCCAATGTTTAGCGCAACAAACCACTAACATCTATCTCCTGTTTAACAACAACTCCGGCGGCGACGCGGCGGACAATGCCAAAGAAATGATGAAACTTTTACATATTGAATATGAAGGGCTCGCTCCAAGGCAGCTGGATTTATTTAATTAGACATACACTAGAAGGTGAAAACAAAATGGAATGGATTATTTTAGTTTTAGTAGGGCTGGTTGCGAGCTCACTAGGCTCGCTGATTGGCATGGGGGGAGGCATCATTGTTGTCCCTGCTTTGCTGTACTTAGCAACCTTGTCAACATTCAGCCACCTGACACCGCAGGTAGTAGTCGGGACATCTCTCTTTACGATGATTTTTACCGGGCTATCCTCTACATTAGCCTACATGAAACTTAAAACGGTTGATTATAAAAGTGGATTAATATTTCTGATTGGCAGTGGGCCGGGGAGCATCCTTGGTGCATGGGTAACGGAAAAATTAGAGTTGCACTCTTTCAATATTTATTTCGGACTATTTATTCTGTTTGTCTCGATTGTAATGGTCGCTAAGGATAAATTAAAGCCTCTGCCGTATCGGAAAGATAAGGGAATTGTCCGGAGCTTTACCGACAATAGCGGGAAAACCTTTGACTATGGTTTTAGTCCGATTCTAGCCGTCGTCATTTCCTTCATTGTCGGCTTTTTATCAGGGATTTTCGGGATTGGCGGCGGCTCGCTGATGGTGCCAACGATGATCTTGCTATTTTTCTTTCCGCCGCACGTGGCAACGGCGACATCGATGTTTATGATTTTACCAACATCGATCTTGAGTTCCATCACCCATATCACCCTGGGGAATGTGGATTGGCTTTATGCATTGGCACTGATACCGGGGGCATGGATTGGCGCGAAGGTTGGCGTGCTTTTAAATTCCAAATTAAAGAGTAAAACCATTGTTATGATTATCAGAATTATCCTTGTGGTGGTAGCCGTTCGCTTAATTTATCAAGGGATTACAGGGTAAGGTAGAAAAATGGAAACCATACATCTATACCATACAAATGATTTTCACAGTCACTTAGAACATTGGCCGCGAATACAGCAGTTTCTTTTGCAGAAAAAACAATTACATCAGCAGCAAGGTGAGGACGTCTTTCTCTTTGATATCGGCGATTTCATTGACCGCTGGCATCCGTATACGGAAGCAACGAAAGGGAAAGGGAATATCCCCCTGTTAAATGAGTGCCAGTTTACCGCGGCTGCGATAGGGAATAACGAAGGAGTAAACCTTCCTTTTGACGATTTAGATCAGCTTTACAGCGATGCTGAGTTCGATGTTCTTGCTGCAAACTTTTATTACCAAAATGGCAGTTATCCGCAATGGGTAAAACCCTATAAGATCTATCAAACACAAAAGGGAACTCGACTGGGCGTAATCGGTCTTACCGCACCCTTTACACATCTATATGATTTGCTCGGGTGGAGGCTGACAGATCCAATCTCCGAGCTTAAAAAATGGCTTGAACCGCTAGAAAAAGAATCGGATTTCATTATCTTGCTGTCCCATCTCGGCATCCATGATGATGAACGGATTGCAACAGCATTCCCGGAAATCGATGTTATTTTAGGAGCTCACACCCATCACTTTTTTGAAAAAGGAAAGCTTGTCGGGTCTACACTTCTTGGGGCTGCAGGAAAGTACGGTTTTTATGTTGGCAAGATGACAATTCACCTTAATGAACAAAAGGCTGTCACTCGTAAGGAGGCACTTCTTTATGACTTTAATGATCTTCCAATTGTTCCAAATGAACAGGAACAAATTATTGCTTTTTTAAACAAAGGGAAGGATCTGTTAAGCCATAAGGTCACAACCCTCAGCGAGCCATTGCTGCACAATCCATTTCAGGAAACCAATTTTTCACGTTTGTTATCGAAGACATTAAGAGAATGGTGCCGGGCAGACTGTGCAATGATTAATGCGGGGCTTCTTTTAGGCACATTATCTGAAGAGGTGACAACATACGATTTGCTCGAGGTTTGTCCACACCCGATCAATCCGTGTGTAGTCGAATTGACGGGAAAAGAATTATTGGAGATCCTATCTCAAACCATGGACGAGAGCTTACATCACAGGCAAATAAAAGGCCTCGGTTTTAGAGGGACCGTTTTAGGAATATTTGTTTATGATGGAATTTGCTTTGAGAAAAATAAAATTTTCATTCAGGGCAGCGAATTAAAGCTGGACAGCAACTATACATTAGCTCTCCCCGATATGTTTACTTTTGGCCATTTTTTCACAGAAGTACTGCCGCAGAAGCAGAAGAACTATTTTCTGCCGGAATTTTTGCGTGATTTATTGAAATGGAAGCTTGAGATGCCAACCTAGCCCATCACGAATTTTCCTTCGCAAACATACTGTGATAGTGAGGAAAGGAGTGTGGGACCCTTTGATTGAGCTTTCACCAATTGAAATTAACGGCCATACTTTCGTGGCTGTGACAGTTATACTACCAAAAACCACCCTTTTAACGGTGTCAAATGATAAAGGCTATATTATGTGCGGTGCTTTAGATGTTGGCCTATTAAATAAAAAATTAAAGGATCGCAAAATCATTGCCGGCCGGGCTGTCGGCGTTCGAACGATTGATCAGCTCCTAAATGCCCCTTTAGAGTCAGTAACTGTAGAGGCAGAAGAATTAGGGATTCATCAGGGGATGATCGGAAAAGACGCCTTGCTAAAAATGGTTTAAAGCTTGCTAAAAAAGCAGGCTTTTTTTCATGGGCTAGTTCATCTCTTCTTAGCATACACATAGCATGAAGGGGGGATTTCTTTGGCAAAGTTCCGACGGCGGCGATTTTTCAAGCGTGGGCCGCTGCCATTCCGATATGTGATGCTGCTGACTTTCGTCTTTTTCCTATTCTCTACTGCTGCCAGTTTGATGCTGGTAAACAAGGGAATTGAGCCGGCCTTAATGAGATATGCGGAATCAGAAACCCGTAATATTGCATCCCTTGTCATTAATAGAGCCATTACGAAACGTACTACCAATGTGGGGGAAAATAATCAGGTTATTAAAATAACGGAAAGCAGTGATGGAAAAAAGCAAAACGCCGAATTGAATACAGATTTAATCAATCGGGTGTTAGCAGAAACCACTGCCCAAATTCAAAAGAATTTAAAAACAGCAAAGAAGGGGGATATCGCCTTATTAGAATCAGATGTGGAAATTGAAACAGAAAACACCGGTAAAGAAGATGGAATTGTTTGGTATGTGCCATTAGGCCAGGCCACCAATATTTCATTATTAGGGAATATTGGACCTAAAATTCCGGTTAAATTCCATGCGATTGGTGAAGTGGAGCCGGATGTTCATATTGAACCAAAACAAATGGGAATCAATAGTGTCTGGATCCAGGTCTCTGTTGAAATCGAAGTATCAGTCCAAATTATCACTCCATTTGCAACAAAAATTACCAAGTTAAAACAAAGCATTCCGGTTGGGGGAAGGTTGGTAGAAGGAGAAGTTCCGCAATTTTATAACAGCGGCGGCGGTATCACGCCATCCATTCAGTTACCGGAAAAGAAAACAGATACGAAAAAATCAGGAAATTAAAAGGACTATCCTCCAAAGGACAGTCCTATTTCCGTTTCATATTCATTCGCTCCAGGCGTTTCCATTTTGCTAAATGCGGGTACGGGTCAAATGACCATTCCGTTATCCCATTGTCCTTATACATTCCGTAATGTAAATGGGGCGGGAATTTCCCGGAAGTCCCCGGCGGACCGTATCCGGAGCTGCCAACACCGCCGATGACCATGCCGGGCTCAACGATTTGACCAACCCTTAAATCTTTGGCAAACCCACTTAGGTGGGCTAAGTAATGATAGGTGTTATTGATATCGCGGATGCCGATTCTCCAGCCGCCGAACTTGTTCCAGCCCTTCATTTCAATAATTCCATAGCTTGTCGCACGGACCGGTACCCCGTAACCAGCGAAAATGTCCGTTCCTTCATGCATCCTTCTTCCGCCCCAGCCGCGTGCATCCCCCCATGTACTGCGATAACTGTGATTGCTGTGAAGAGGCACAGGGAAGACTTGTTTATCTAAATCAAGACGGCCGAAATGCCGATAAATTTTCGCCTTACCGGCAATAATACTTACCGTTTTATCACGATGATAGTAATTCCATAACCCGATTTTTATATTCTCATGATCTACACCATATGAAAGAAGATAGTTGGCAAACGCATATAAAACATCCTCATCACTCTTCAAGCTCGCTTTTCCATCCCCGTCGCCATCGACACCTATTCCATTAAAAAATTGGATAATAGCCGGATTTTCTTCCGATGGGTTTGGATTTGTTAAGCCTGCCCATTGGCCCGGCTTGAAATATATCGAAATGGTACTTTCAGGCTTTGGCAAATCGCGACGTGCAAAACGGATACTTCTTTCATATTGATCAATGGCCGCTAAATAATACCAAGGAATCTGAGTAACTGTTTCCATCTTTTTATATAGCTTCATTCTTTCCTGATAGGGATCAGGTTCTTCTTTTGCGTGAGCATCCCTGACAGACAATGGTGAAGTTAAGAGCATAAGGATCGTTCCAATTATGAGAACAGCCCGCAACAGAGATCCTCCTTCCAATTAAGGTACAAAGTTAGTTTATGATTATTAGTCCATTTCATTAGGGTTAATAATTGGTAATCGAAAACGGAATCATTAAACTACGGGAAAGGATCAGTAAAAAAGACATGATCTTAATAATTTGATTCCTTGTCGTTCCTATTCCAGTATGATAAAGTGACATCAGAAGAGGTTTCACTTTATCATACTGGGATTTCAAGGAGTGTAAAAATTGAGCCAAAAAGAAGAAGTTTTACGTAAGCCGGAATGGCTAAAAATAAAGTTAAACACGAATGAGTCTTATACGGGTTTAAAAAAAATGATGCGCGAAAAAAATCTTCATACGGTTTGTGAAGAGGCCCGCTGCCCTAACATTCACGAATGCTGGGCGGAAAGACGGACGGCGACATTTATGATTCTGGGAGATACTTGTACGCGTGCCTGCCGCTTCTGTGCCGTCAAAACAGGGCTGCCAACAGAGCTTGATTGGCAGGAGCCGGAAAGAGTAGCGGACTCTGTTCAATTAATGAACTTGAAGCATGTGGTCGTGACGGCAGTAGCCCGGGATGATTTAAAGGATGGCGGGGCAGCTGTTTTTGCGGAAACAGTAAGGGCGATTCGCCGGAAAAATCCATTTACAAGTATAGAAGTTCTTCCTTCTGATATGGGAGGCAAGGAAGAAAATTTACAGCTGTTAATGGATGCGAAACCGGATATTTTGAATCATAACATTGAGACAGTTAAACGGTTAACACCAAGAGTAAGAGCACGTGCTAAATATGACCGGTCGCTTGAATTTCTTCGCCGTGCCAAAGAAATGCAGCCAAGCATTCCCACAAAATCAAGCTTAATGATTGGTCTTGGGGAGACAAAAGAAGAAATCCTGGAAGTCATGGATGATTTAAGAACAAATAACGTTGATATCATGACCATTGGGCAATACCTGCAGCCGACCAAGAGTCATTTAAAGGTGCAAAAATACTATAGCCCGGATGAGTTTAATGAATTACAGCAAATTGCGATGAGTAAAGGCTTTAGCCATTGTCAAGCAGGCCCTCTTGTCCGTTCATCCTATCATGCCGATGAACAAGTCAATGCTGCTGCCAAACACAAACAAATGCTTGGAGAAACAGAAGTAAAAAAAGAAGCGTAAAAAGAGTTCAGCCCCGGCAATAAAGGGCTGAACTCTTTTCTTTAACCGATAGGAAAGTGTAACTTTCCTATTAGGCATAAGTGCAACTACGCCTCTGTCTTCGCCAAACGGCAAGTTTTCTTTAGCGATTGCGCATATGGTCACTCTGAGTCATACCATTGGCATCTTCGTTGGAATTTACAGCAGAACCTTGTGGAGACTTTTTCATTTGCTTGATCAGCCCATTGACCACATTACGGGCATTTCTGCTATTTGAATCGGTATTAGCCAAATTTTCAACATCACGCATCAAGACTTTATTGTCAGTGACATACACATGGTAATATCTAGGTACCACTGATATCGCTGTCCGCTTCACCTGGTCTGCAGTTAAGTTGCGGTCCTTTGAATTGGTATCATAGGCAATTAACACTTCTTGATCTGTGACAAGTGTTGCAACATCATTTACGTTAGGAATACTTGTGCTTTGCTTGCTAATAATGTTAGCGACCTGCTCACGATCAAGTGCCGTATAGTGATTATTTCCCATATTATCATTCGCCACCGGACTTTTTTGGTGGCGGACAAAGCCATAATTGTCGCTGACATTACGAATTCCCCGACCGGCTTCTTCATTGTATAGTTCATGTCTTTTGTTATTGACGTTAATGGTATTACCGCTTTCCTCGTATATATCGTTGCTGGCAGTATCCTTTGAGCACCCTGTTAAAGCGGTCATCGTACATAATCCAGCGATTATGATAAATTTTTTCAATTAAAAGCACCTCCTTTTATTAGAATAGCCAAAGGAAGGATTTTTTTTCTTAGTAATTGATGGGGAATCGGTTATAATGGGTATTAGGTATTTGCTGGGCAAATGAGGTGAAATAGGATGATTGTGGTTAACAATACCGGATATGAAATTCTGCAGGAATATCGTGACGCGTATAATGAGGAAGCATTTAAAGCAAGGTACAGTGATATTTTATCGAGGTACGATTATATTGTAGGCGATTGGGGCTATGGGCAGCTTCGCCTGAAGGGTTTCTTCGACGATCAAAACCAAAAGGCTACATTTGATACAAAAATAAGCACACTGAGTGAGTACCTCTATGAATACTGCAATTTCGGCTGTGCCTATTTTGTTTTGAAAAAGGTAAAAAAATGAGAAGGTCAGGTAACCCTGAACCTTCTTTTTTATGCCTCCGAATAAGGCTCTTGTATATCTGTATCCGGGTCATCATGTGGCGGATGTGCACCTTCCATCTGCCGCGGTAAATCCTGATGCAGTGATTTAAATTCATAATTAAAAGCACTGTATTTCCGCTGTCCCTCTTTCCAAGGAGTACTCTTATTTTGCACTGGCTCGTCTTTTCTGATGGAGGAACCATACGCGCCTTCTGGAAACTCCTGGGCAGTGAGGAAATTTTGTTGTTGTTCAACCGTTGATAATTCTGTATATTTTTCTGAGTCCTTATTACCCATGCTTTCACTCCTTTACCCTTTAGTATTTCAAAGAGGGTGAAAAACATGTGAGGATCAAATGATTTCAGTTAAAAAACTGCGCAGTTCTTCCGCATCTTGCTCATTTAATTGAAAGGCAAATTCTAAGTATCCCTCTTCCTCCAAATCGTCCTGGCCGATAATGGCAAACCGATTTCCCTGGATATCAAGAACTAATGACTTTCCATAATGGCGATTCGTTTGAACAATCGCTAAATCGAAGCGCTGGTTTTCACCAACAAAACTGACAAATCTTGTTTTTGTATCTTCCGTATCATCGTATAAGAAAAAGCGTTCAGTCATGAAATGGTCTCCTTTAAGGTGTTCACTATTTTTCCATCTTCTTTATAGTATCAAATTTCAGGCCATGTTTCACTGATTTCTGCTGGGGAAAAATACGAACCATAGAAGGATTGTGTTACAATAAAAATGAAAGGGACTACATAGAGGGAAGTGGGCTAGATGTATTTTGTTGACAGAGAAAGAATTGAAGCATTCCTCCAATATTTAGAGACAAAAGTTAATCTTTTTCACGAACAAAAGGATTGGTCAACACCAATAGAAAAGACGGCATTGGAGCGTTTATGTCAAATGATGCTTGAAGCAGTATTGGATGTCGGAAATGACATGATTGACGGCTTTATTATGCGGGACCCAGGCAGCTACGAGGACATTATCGATATTTTAATGGATGAAAAGGTCATCACAAAGGAAACGGGAGAAGCATTTAAAAGCCTTATTCCATATCGGAAAATGCTTGTTCAGGATTACATGGACGTTGATCATCGTGAACTTCAGGAGCAATTTGCTAAGTACCTACCTGAATTCGGCCGTTTTTCGGAGAATGTCCGTGAATACCTTACAAATGAATTAGGACCGGTGTCTGCATTTAAAAATTGACCGTGATACGGTCTTTTTCTGTTTAACGGGAAAGATATAACTTAGGGGTGATAGCCATGAGAAAATATAAAGGTTATTTGATTGACCTAGATGGAACGATGTACAAAGGAACAGAGCGGATTGAAGCCGCGTCACGTTTTGTCCAACAGCTGCGTGATCAAAAAATCCCTTATTTATTCGTCACGAATAATTCTTCGCGAACACCGGCGCAGGTGGCCGAAAAACTGCTCAGATTTGACATACCGGCGGACGAAAAGCTTGTATTCACCACAAGTCAGGCGACGGCCAATTATATAGTTGAACGAAAGAATGATGCATCAGTTTATGTGATTGGCGAGGAAGGAATCCGGTCTGCGATTGAGGAAAAAGGACTGAAATTTGCCGGAGAAGACGCCGAGTTTGTTGTTGTAGGAATCGACCGTGCGATTAGCTATGAAAAGTTGGCGGTTGCCTGCTTAGCTGTCCGCAATGGTGCGGTATTTATTTCAACCAATGGGGATATTGCCATTCCAACGGAGAGGGGACTGCTTCCGGGCAATGGATCGCTGACATCCGTGATTACGGTTTCCACACAGACAAAACCGATTTTCATCGGCAAGCCTGAATCGATTATTATGGAACAAGCCCTAAAGGTATTAGGGATCGCGAAAGAAGAAACCCTGATGGTTGGCGATAACTATGATACCGATATTGCAGCAGGAATGAATGCCGGAATGGACACGCTCCTTGTCCATACAGGGGTAACCACGAAGGAATTGCTTGCCGGCTACGGCCGTAAGCCAACCTATGCTATTGATACTTTGGATCAATGGGAATGTTAAAAAGGATGGAAATCTCCATCCTTTTTTGACTTCCTTTATTCCTTCTCTGCACGGGATGCTCGATGTGCCAGCCTGCTGGAAGCAGCGGCGGCGATTGCCCCGACAATATCATCTAAAAAGGTATGACATTCACCTGTTGATTTATCATTTAAATGTGCCAAAATTCCAGGCTTCAGTTTATCAATGTATCCATAATTAGTAAACCCGATGGAACCGTAAACATTCACAATCGAAAAGGCGAGGATCTCATCAACGCCATAAAGGCTTTCATCAGTTCCAATAATCGATTGTAATGGTTCTTCGAGCATTCCTTTTTCGGCGAGCATATCAAGCTGGATTCCAGTTATTATGGCATTTTGTACTTCACGTTTGGAAAGGACTCGTTCCACGTTAGCTAAGCAATCTTCCATCTTTAAATTTTCATGATATTTTTCCTGTAAAAAGAAGACTAAATCGGCCATGTCCTGTACTTCTACGCCTCTTTCTTTCAGCCATCTGCGTGCGGTTTCTTCGGTTAGATCTAGTTTTTTGTCGTCTGCCATCATTAATCACCTTTTCTTTAGTTTTCCACTATATATATACTTCATTTCCATATTATATGCAATTATTATGTAAAAGAGTAATTCAAATCCTTACCTATATTTTTCCGAATTCTTAATCGTAAAAAAACAGGGAAGACAACAAGTTTTTCCATGCTGTTACATATACATGAGTTAAAAAGAGGTACAAAGACGGGGTGGTAAGATGCTTCAGAAAATGCTTGAAAACCAATATGGAATTACTGTGGAGGAATACGTAAAATTAGATGCCTATGATGCACTGAGAGGGAATGGCTGGCTCTATTTAATTTCGAATCCGGCTGGCAAGGAAGAAGCAGATATTTCCGAACTAGAGAAAATTGCTGAGCATTTACGGAATTATGGAGATCCAAACGTGCCTATTTTTTTACCGTCGAAGGAAGGCCAGTTAATTACAACATGGGAACAAAATAAATATTGTGTATTAGCAAGCCGGCAAATCGAAGAGGGGCGAAAAATAAAATTGGGCCGGAAACTGGCGAAATTCCATGAACGCGGCCGGAGGGTTCCTTTTCAAATCGAAAGGTCAAGCCGGATTGGGGAATGGAAGTCCTTGTGGGAAAAGCGTCTTGAGCAAATGGAAAGGGTGTGGAATGGTCTATTGTTTCAAACACCGGAAGATGAATTTGAACGCATGTTTATCGACTCTTTCCCATATTATCTTGGATTAACAGAGAATGCGATCCAATATTTAGTTCGATTCTGAGCTTGATGATGAACCTGCTGAGACAGATAGCGGTACGGTTTGCCATGAGCGTTTTACCAATAAAACGTGGGGCCCTCATAATCAGTACATGATAAAAAATCCGTTTGACTGGGTATTTGACCATCGAAGCCGTGACTTAGCCGAGTGGACTAGGGAGCGGTATTTTCGCAATATCCAAACATATGATATGGAATTAAGACAGTTTTTTGAGGAATACCAAAGCGTTGCGCCGTTATCTTCCTTTTCTTGGCGCTTACTGTATTCCCGTTTAGTCTTTCCATTGCACTATTTCGATTGTATTGAAAGTTATTATATAACGCGTTCCGAGCAGGAAAAGAAGGTATTAGAAGAGAGGCTAAGTAAAATATTGCGGCAATCAAGTGAGTATGAACGATTTTTAGCAGGATTCTTCCAAATTTCAGGAGCGCCGATTAAACGGTTAAACTTGCCCCAGCTCGAATGGCTTTTTCAATAAGAAAAGCGGAAGCGGCCTGGTCAGCGGCGTATGGACTGAAGCGCATATAAATAAAGCGATTGCCAACTTCGGCAATCGCTATTTCCATTTATTAAAATACTTGTTCTACTTCAACGACGCCGGGTACTTCTTCTAAAAGTGCTCTTTCAATGCCGGCTTTTAAAGTGATCGTTGAGCTCGGGCAGCTGCCGCACGCACCTAGCAAGCGGAGCTTAACAATGCCATCCTCTACATCAACTAATTCGCAATCCCCGCCATCGCGAAGAAGAAATGGACGTAATTTATCTAATACTTCTTGAACTTGCTCAAACATTTCTTGTTCTTCCATGTTAATCGACTCCTTTCCTACTTATATTATAATGTCAACCGTGCTAAAAATCCATTCTCAGAAATTAGGAAAATAAAGATTTACAGACATTAGCCTATTATTTATAGTAAAATGAAAAGAAAAACGACGGGAATGGTTTTTTATGAGTATGAATGAAGTGGAAATTGTTCTTTACGGGGCAGAAACCTTATGTCCAAGCTGTATAAATCTGCCTTCCTCCAAAGAGACCTTTGAATGGCTGGAAGCAGCTATTGCCAGGAAGTTCCCCGATCAACCGTTTAAAATGAGCTATGTGGATATTTATCAGCCTTTAGCCGAAAGAGAAAAAGAAATTTTTGCCAAAAGAGTCATTGAAGAAGATATGTTTTACCCGGTTGTTGTCATAAAGGAAAAGATTGTTGGTGAGGGCAACCCAAGGTTAAAAACGATTTTTGCAGAACTAGAGAAATATGGATATAAAGCGATTTAAAGAAAAGGAGCATTCCACTGACGGAATGCTCCTTTTTGTCATCCATTATGAAACTTGTACATCCATAGGATCCCAGACTTTATAAGGCGGGCGACACGTCCTGTAATGGCGTGGTCTGCCATCATTCCGAAGCCTTGCTTTTTTCCAAGAGAGCCAAGGATGCCTTTTAATTTGATCGGCGGGAAACTTTCCGGCAATGGTTCACCATTCCAGCGCTTTTTCAAGACTTCGACCACTTGTTCCGCTTGTCCTTCCGCAAGCTGGGCACTTGGTGCATGTGGTGAGCTTGCGCAGTCTCCGACGATAAACACATGTTCATCCGCTGGCAGGTGATGATGGTTCGTAACGATCAGTCGTCCCGAACGATCCTTTTCCCCATCCATTTCACGGGCGATTTTATTTGCTTGAATTCCTGCCGTCCAAACAATTACATCACAATCAATCGGTTCATCATGATTGTATAACCTTTTTTCTTCCACCTTAGTAATATTGGAATTATTAATAATCTCAACATTATTTCTGACAAACCAATTTTCAACATATTTACTTAACCGCTCCGGAAACGCTGAGAGAATATGTTTTCCGCGATCAAATAATTTAATGTTTAGGTCTTCACGGCTTTCACTTAATTCGCTCGCAAGCTCCACTCCACTTAAACCGGCACCGACAATCCCGACAACAGAACCAGGGCCAAGATTATTTAGCACGGAATAGGTGAGCCGTGCTTTCTCAATGCTTTGGATACTGTAAGTAAATTGGTCTGCACCTGGAACCCCGTGATACTTATCCTCACAACCGAGTCCAATAATAAGGTCATCATATACAATAGGTTGAGCGTTCTTCAAATTAATTGTTCGGTTCGTCCGGTCGATACCGATAACTTCTCCGTACTTTACATCCAAACGAGGATGTTCCGGGAAAGCAACACGGACTTCTTTATCAGAAATCGTGCCGGCAGCTAATGCGTAGTATTCCGTTTTTAAGCAATGGTATGGGACGCGGTCAACTAATGTAATCGTTACGTCCTCCGGTAAATGGTTGGGAAGGAGCTCGTTCAAAATCTTCATTCCGCCATAACCGCCACCAAGAATGACAAGGTTTTTCATTTTTACATTCCCCTTTGTTTAGCCACTTTCATTTAAAAGACAAGTATATTAAGATAATTTTCCGTTTTATTAACCACATACGAGTATATCTAAATTGTGTCCAAATAACAACAATAATCACACTCATCTTGACACGATTGCCATAAACATGGTAATTGACGGAACCCCTTAAATGTAGTAGGATAAATAGTTGTGGAGAGGTGAAGACATTGATAAAGCCGATCATTGAATTTTGTATTAGTAACCTGGCAAACGGTGCACAAAGGGCACTAGAAAAACTACAAAGAGATCCTAACTTGGATATTATTGAATATGGGTGTCTCGGCTACTGCGGGAAATGTGCAATGACTCTCTATGCACTCGTGAATGGTGAAGTTGTAACAGGAAACACACCCGATGAACTGGTCGATAACATATATCAATACCTGGATGAAAATCCGATGTTTTAAAATAGAAAAGCAGAAGGACACTAGCCGCTAGGGCGCTGGTGCTGGACAATTCTCATGAAGAGGGGGGCGTGCCGCTCCCTTTTTTATATTTGTATCATATGTTAATAATAAGAATCTAAACATTTGAGTACTGGACATCAAGTGTATATACTATAATAAAAGCCTCATAAAAAGGGGGAGTAATGATGAGTAAAGAAGTTGTAATTGTTTCAGAAGCTGCGTCCCTGCACATAAAAGAAATGATGAAGCATAATGAAGAAGAAGGTGCTTTTTTACGAGTAAGTGTTAAGGGCGGCGGCTGCAGCGGCCTGTCATATGGCATGGGCTTCGATCATGAGGTAAACGAAGATGACCTTCAGTTCGAGCAGCATGGAATCCAAGTGCTCGTTGATAAAGAAAGTTCCGCCATTTTGCAAGGGACAAAAATTGATTATAAAGAATCGATGATGGGCGGAGGCTTCACGATTGAAAATCCAAACGCCATCGCATCGTGTGGCTGCGGTTCATCCTTCCGTACAGCAACAGCAACCGGAACACCTGAGGAATGCTAGTCCAACAATAAAAGACGCCCAGCAATGGGCGTCTTTTGCAATTTATTTATTAAACATGGAAGAACTGTGTAATGGCTGTACTTTTGCTTTTGGATCAATATAAGATTTGGCGTTGTTAACGGCAGTCGGTGCTTCGCCAAATCCGCAGGCAATTAATTTCACTTTACCATCATATGTGCAAATATCGCCGGCAGCATAAATGCCAGGTGTATTCGTTTCCATTTTTGAATTAACAACAATGGAATTCTTTTCGATCTCCAGACCCCACTCCTTAATCGGGCCAAGTGAAGAAACAAATCCGTAGTTACAGATAACAGCATCGACATCAATTGTGACTTTTTCTTCGCCATTAACTGTTTCAAGTACAACCTGTTTAATTCCGTTTTCATCCCCGATTAATTCTGCAGGAACAAATGGAGTTTTGACATCGACTTTAGAATTATACAAGTTTTCGACGCTATGTTCATGGGCACGGAATTTATCACGGCGATGAACAATGGTCACTTGTTCAGCAATTGGCTCGAGCATTAATGCCCAGTCAACCGCAGAATCTCCTCCGCCAAATACAACTACCTTTTGGCCGGCAAACTGGTTTAAATCCTCAATAAAATAGTAAAGGTTTTTCTTTTCATATTGTGCCGCACTTTCAAGCTCTAGGCGGCGCGGTTGGAATGCCCCATTTCCCGCAGTAATAATAATTGTTTTGGAGTAGTGGACTTCTTTATTAGTCGTTAATTTAAAGGTACCATCTTCCTGCTTTTCCAACTTTTCTACCGATTGCTCAAGTGCAACAGTCGGATCGAACTTAGCCATTTGTTCTTTTAGATTATTTATCAATTCTTGTGCGCGGATTTTTGGGAACCCGGCAACATCATAAATATATTTTTCTGGATAAAGGGCTGACAATTGACCGCCTAGCTGTGGCAAGCTTTCAATGATTTTTACTGATGCTTGTCTCATTCCCCCGTAAAAGGCAGTAAATAGGCCGGCAGGACCGCCGCCGATGATCGTTATGTCATAAACTTTTTGATTTTCTTGCACTCCGTATCCCCCCAACATGTAGTAACAAACTCCATTCATATAATATCACAAAACAAAAAATTCCTCACATCTTTATGTCAAATATTCTGACTGATAAAAAGGTTATCTTAATTTTTCCATGTAATGAATATGTAAAGTTTCCATTAATCTTTGTTAAATTATTTCTATAAATCGCTTGAAAATAGAGTCAAAGTAGCATAAGATGTATTGTGGATATATTGTTAAATATTTGTGACAAAAAAAGCACATTTTTATGAATGACTGGGAAGTTCTAACATCTTTTTGTTTATCAATCTTCTAAATCTTTCTCATTCGCTGTGTGCTTACGATTTAGTTTCTTTTTCTCTATTCCTATTCGTGAATTATCTCACATACATTTTTCCTTGAATTAAAATAAAAATGGTTAAAGCAGTGGAAGATAAGAAAAAGAAGATTTATACAAAAATATATAAAAAGGTGGAAGTGATCACTTTGAGAAAGCCTAAAATTGTAATTCTCGGTGCAGGTTACGGCGGACTTCTAACAACAGTTCGTTTGCAAAAGTTAATTGGTGTAAATGAAGCGGATATTGTATTAGTAAATAAAAATGATTACCATTATGAAACTACTTGGTTACATGAAGCATCGGCAGGTACACTGCATCACGACAAAGTACGGTATGATATTAGTAATGTCATTGATCGCAGCAAGGTCGATTTTGTTCAAGATACGGTAGTTGAAATTAATAAAGATGAAAAGAAAGTGATTTTAGAAAAAGGGGAAGTCAATTATGACTACCTTGTAATCGCTCTTGGCGGCGAGCCTGAAACTTTCGGTATTAAAGGGTTAAAAGAGTACGCATTTGGCATTACCAATGTCAATTCTTCCCGTCAATTGCGTGAGCACATTGAATATCAATTTGCCACTTACAATATGGAAGCAGAGAAGAACGATAACCGTCTATCTATCGTTGTCGGCGGTGCTGGATTCACCGGTATTGAATTCCTTGGTGAATTAACAAACCGTATTCCGGAATTATGCCATGAGTACGATGTAGATTTCCATAAAGTAAAAATTACTTGTGTGGAAGCAGCCCCTACCGTATTACCTGGTTTTGACCCGGAACTAGTGAATTATGCTGTTTCACAATTAGAGCGTAAAGGCGTAGAGTTTTTAATTGGTACGGCTATCAAGGAAGCGAAACCTGGTTCGATTCTTGTCGGAAAAGGCGACGAAGAACCATATGAAATTAAGGCTGAAACCGTTGTTTGGGCTGCTGGTGTCCGTGGAAATGCGATTATTGAAAAGTCCGGTTTCGATGCAATGCGCGGCCGCGTAAAGGTAAATCCTGATCTTCGTGCACCTGGATTTGATAATGTGTTCATTATTGGCGACAGTTCATTAATGATTAATGAAGAAATTAATCGCCCATATCCGCCAACAGCGCAAATTGCGATGCAGCAAGGTGAGGTTGTAGCGCGTAATATTGCGGCACTAATCCGTAACAAGGCAGATCTTGAATCCTTTACTTTTGACAATAAAGGAACGGTTTGCTCATTAGGTGAAGATGATGCTATTGGTGTGGTATTTGGTAAGAAGATTACCGGTACAAAGGCATCCTTCATGAAAAAGGTAGTCGACAACCGTGCCCTTTACATGATTGGCGGCGCAGGTCTTGTATTGAAAAAAGGTAAATTTAACGTTTTCTAAAAAAGTTTTTTTGAGGGGACAGAGATATCTGTCCTCTTTTTGGTATGATTAAATTTAAGATGTATTTTTTAGGGGGTGTTGGGATGAGCAATCGTGAAAAACGAGGCAAGGTGTGGTTAGCTGTTTCCGGATTGGTGAAGTCAAGTGAGGGAAATTGGCTGGTAGTGAAGAAAAGATATGGCGGGCTGAAGGGGCAATGGTCTTTGCCAGCTGGATTTGTTGAAGAAGGAGAAACGGCGGATGAAGCCGTTTTACGAGAAGTAATGGAGGAAACTGGAATTAATTGTACAGTTAAAGGGCTGATCGGCTTACGAACCGGAGTCATCAATGAGGAAATCAGTGATAATATGCTCTTGTTTTTATTGGAACCGTTGGGAGAGCAGCAGGTGATCCATCAGGACTACGAGTTATACGATGCCTGTTTCATGTCACCGGAGGAGCTAATCCGTGAGAAGGATGCGTCCATCCTCTTACACTATTTGCTTAACGAAAGTGCCACTCCCATTAAACCAGGGATAGATGGGGTTAACCCGGGCAATCAATTCGGCTATACAGCCTATAAGTTATATTTGTAATTTTTCGAAAATTTAAGTGACGCTTTGAAAATGAAAGAAAACTTCCTATGTATCCGTTTTCTTTTCTGATTTTGCGTGATTTTCGTTCTTTCCTTTTTTCAGAATCCTTGCTATATTATCAGAAAATTAAGTAAATGATTTTTAGGAGATGATGGGAATGACGAGTAAGAGCATGGAGTCAAAAAACTGCGATTATTGTTCCGGTAATGGATATTTTCAATTGGTGCTTGGAGGCTCGGAAACTTGTTCCTGCTGCTGCGGTACAGGGAAGAAAAAGGAATAGAATCAATTCACTGTGGTTCCTCGAATGAATTTCGAGGGGCTATTTTTATTGACTCCCTTTTCGACATTCAGTACACTAAATGTTGATGTATAAAGGGGGAATCTCAGGTGCAAATGAGCATCGTTGTCTTAATCATATCCATCGTGTTATTTTTTGTCTTATTTTTTGGAATTGGATTTATCTTGAATATGCTGCTAAGAATGTCATGGGTTATGGCGATCGTGTACCCTATTGTCGCCATTTTTATTGTAGATAAAGTGAGTTTTAGCGAATATTTTACAAATAGTAAAGCGGCTTTTCTTGACCTTGGGGAAAGATTCAGTACGTTGGCAACAGCAGATATTCTCATTTTAATCAGCGGACTGGCAGGGGCAATCGCCGCCGGATTTACGATTAAACTGTTACGGAAAAATGGATACCAAATGTTTTAAGGCTTTTACCATTCAGGTAGAAGTCTTTTTTTATTGTCTTTTTGTATAATTCCTTGCTTATTGGGAATGAATATTTTGGGAGGAGTGAAAAATTCAATGAATAAAATGAAAAATTGGATAAAGCGCATTGCCATGACCTGCCTATTCTTTATGGCGTTAGGAGCAACCTTCCAATCCATATCCGGCGTAAATGCAAAAACGCTGATTTTCCAATTTGCTTCAAAAATCTCATCGAGTGAATCCGTTTCAGGGACAACACCGCCGTTGCTGGAGGAGGCATTTGATTGGTCAAAGTACCCTAAGCATACGGTTACAGCCACTGGCTACACTGCTGGTTTTGAATCAACAGGAAAAAGGCAGGGCCATCCTGAATATGGGATCACCTACTCTGGTGTAAAGGTGAAACGTGATTTATTTTCTACTATCGCAGCTGACTTAACTGTTTTTCCAATTGGCACTGTCCTCTTTATTCCAGGTTATGGATACGGGGTTGTGGCTGATAAGGGTGGCGCGATCAAGGGTAACGAACTGGATCTTTATTATGAAACTGTTGAAGATGTTTATAAGCACTGGGGCAAAAAGCAGGTTGATGTCTACGTGGTTCAAAATGGGAATGGAAAGATTACAGAGGATCAATTGCAGGCATTAAACGAGGATAAAACCCTGCAGGTTTTCCGCCAGCAGTATATTAGTTCTGAAAAAAGGTAAAAAGCAGGCACATCGCCTGTTTTTTTGTGTTACTTTATAAAGACAATAGGTAAACTTGGAGGGGGGATCCATTTTTGCTAAATGATTACCCAATTGAATACTATGAGTTTTTTGTTTCGTTTAATGAAGGGGATTATTACACTTGCCACGACTTGCTTGAAGAAATGTGGATGACGGAAAAAGATAATTTATTTTTAAAGGGATTATTGCAAATGAGTGTGGCCATATACCACTATGAGTACGGTAATGTCAAAGGTGCACGCATGATGATGCAAACGGCTCATGACTATTTGCAAGCCTACCGACCTAAATTCTGGGGACTGGATTTGGAGAAGGTCTATCCTTTTATCGAAGAATGTCTGACCATTTTCCCAAAAAATATTGACCGGATTCCATTTGTAATGGTTGGGGATCTGCCAAAGATTCCCCGCCTCCTGCTGTATTTGGAAGATTATTAGTTAGTCGAAATAAATACATTTTTCCGATATAATGGAGAAGAAAATTATGGAGGTGAATGTTTGTGTTTCATGTAAAAAAGCAATGGGAGTTAACTGCCCAGCATGAGGGCTTAATCATCGGACTTTTGGATAAGCCGGAGAAATTTTCAGGGACATTGGCGGTACTGGATGAAAAGTTTGATGGGCAACTGACAGAGCTGGTTAAGTCGGGTGACTTATCAGCAAAGATAAAAAGGATCAATAAAGTACATAGCTTTGAAAAAATTGGCGCAAAACGAATATGGGTTGTTGGACTGGGCAAGGAAAAAGAATTAACCTTTGATAAATTAAGAGAAGCATTTGGCCAGCTTTTTAAGGAAGTTAAGGCTGGCAAGCTTGAAGAAACAGCTATTTATTTAGACTCTTTCATTACGGAGGAATTAGACGGCCTAGACGCAGCACATGCTATGAGTGAAGCATTCGCGCTGTCGACCTATCAATTTGAGGGCTATCGGCAAAAGTCCAATGAGCCGGAGAAAAAACTTGAGAATGTAACTGTTTATAGTGAGGCCTTTGAGGAAGAAGATGTTCAAGCATCGCTGGCAGTGGGCTTTGCATTTGGGAAGGGGACAAATTCGGCACGAACGCTTGTGAATATCCCAGGGAACATGCTAACGGCAACTGAAATGGCTTCCTATGCAACAACACTTGCGGCAAAATATGATTTTGAAGTAGAAATACTTGATAAAGCGGAAATTGAAAAGCTTGGAATGGGGGCTTTCCTTGCGGTAAATCAAGGATCTGTCCAGCCGCCAAAAATGATTGTGCTGAAATATCAAGGAAAAGATGAATGGAAGGATGTCATCGGCTTAGTGGGAAAAGGAATTACCTTTGATACCGGTGGCTATTCGATTAAAACAAAGGCCGGCATCGTTGGCATGAAAACGGACATGGGCGGAGCAGCTGCGGTTCTCGGCGCCATGGAAATCATCGGTGAAATCAGGCCTGAGCAAAATGTAGTCGCGGTAATCCCTTCTACAGACAATATGATCAGCGGCGGCGCCTTTAAGCCGGATGACGTGATTACGTCCATGAGCGGAAAAACAATCGAGGTATTAAACACCGATGCAGAAGGCCGTCTTGTTCTTGCTGATGCCGTTACCTATGCGAAGCATCACGGGGCAGATTATTTAGTCGACGTCGCGACCTTAACCGGCGGGGTGATCACGGCACTGGGCCTACATACGACGGGTGCTATGACGAACCATGAAACATTATATGAACAAGTCCTTGAAGCATCGGTTGAAGCCGGAGAGCAAATGTGGCTCTTGCCGTTATTTGAAACGGAAAAAGAGCGTGTTCGAAACAGTAAAGTCGCTGATTTGAACAATTCACCGGGCAGTGAGGGCCATGCCCTTGTCGCCGGCGCCTTTATCGGTGAATTTGCTGAGGGCACCCCATGGGTTCATTTAGATATTGCCGGCACAGCCACCTCAAAGAAAGCCTATGATCTCGGCCCAGCAGGTGCGACAGGGGTCATGACCCGTACACTAGCATTGTTCGTAGAACGATTTGAGCCGATTGAAAAGAAATAATGTGGAAGGCCTCCGGACTTGTTCGGAGGCTTTTTAAAATCCCACATAGGCGTGATGAAGGACAACTGATAGAAAAACAATCCCACTCAGAAAAAACGTTTGCTTTTCGAGCTTGCCATACGCCGCTGAGCAGGGCGATTGTGCTTTTCTTTTTAGCCCACTCCAAACCCGCGCCTTTCGCATATGAAATAGTGTAGGCAAGTATCGCAGAAAAAAGGAGGCAGTGCGGCATGTACCCTTATCAAAGCCCGTATCTTTATCGAAATGCATACCCGGTGCAGGATCAGAGGTTTATCGGTTTTCTTGGCTGGCCGTTAGCGATAGGAGGGCTTGGCTTTTTAGGAGGATTAATTGGCGGCGGATTGGCCGGCGGATTTGTAGCCAGCCGCCCATTTTATGGCGGTTATGGCTATCCCCCAATGGGCTATCCGCCAATGGGATACCCTCCGATGGGCTATCCAGGATACTATTGATACCAAAGTGAAAAACAGCTCTCGCGGCTGTTTTTTTCAATAAAGGAAAATTTGCCAAACATGAAGAATAAGAATAAGAAGTAGTAAATTACATATTGGAGGAATAAAAATGATCAAAGATACATTAATTGAAGCACTGGGGATTGAGATTACTCTTTTAGAAGAAGGGAAAGTCGTTGCGACCATGCCGGTTGATGAGCGGACGAAACAACCGTTTGGCTTACTGCACGGAGGTGCCTCCGTTGCCTTGGCGGAGACAGTTGCGAGTGTCGGTGCCTATGAACTAGTGGACAAGCAAACAGAAGGTGTCGCGGGTTTAGAAATAAATGCGAACCATGTTCGTCCAAAAACGGAAGGGATCGTCACAGCTGTGGGAACTGTGCTGCATCAAGGTAAATCAACAATGGTTTGGGATATCAAAATAACCGATGAAGAAGACCGGCTGATTTGTGTATCACGGTGTACAATGGCGGTTATTAAACTGAAAAAATAATAGATATGTTAGGTATATGGGATGGGGTATTTTTCCACCTGCCTTCGAATTAATTGTACAAAAATTTAAAAAACTCATACGGAATTCGTGTTATAATGTTAAATATAAAAATAGAGAAAAAGCACAATTTTTTGTACATGTTTCTTTATATAATGGTAGTAAGATGGAAAAGAAAGGGTGGTGAAAACGATGAGAACAAGGCGGCAATATTTATTTATTGATTTTGAGTTCACAATGCCTGAACGAAATGTCCGGATGAAGGATTTTTTCGCGGAAATTATCGAGGTTGGTATTGTGGCTGTAGCGGACGATCAGGTTACAGAGCAATTCTCATCCTATGTTACTCCATTAAAGTTCCCGAAATTATCAGAACGCTGTAAATCATTCCTACATATTTCACAGCAGCAGGTTGACAAGGGGCTATCAATTTATGAACTTGTAAAAAAATTGGCGGAGTTCAATAAAGAACATTATGACACGACCATTGTTACATGGGGAAATATGGACATGAAGGTGCTGCGGCATAATTGTTTAATGGCAGGGGTAGATTTTCCTTTTAATGGTGCTGAATTAGATTTATCGATGGAATATAAACGGTTCTTTGGGGATCAAAATCAAACGGGTCTATGGAAAGCTGTACAGGAATATGGCAAAGAAGGCACTGGCAGACATCATCGGGCACTTGATGATGCCATGACAACGTATAATATATTTAAACTGGTGGAAAAGGATAAACGCTATTTGGAAAAGCCAAAACCAACGACGATTGGGGATCGGGTTGATTTTTCAAAGCTGTTAAATGAATTTGCATAAAAGGCCAAATCATTCAAACTGATTTGGCCTTAAATTTGTCTAAAATTTATAATCCTTCTCCAATGTTTCCAGTGCTTTTAAGCTCATTTCAGCCCATTTTGTCTGGGCCTCCGCCAATTCTGCTTTCATTTTGGCCATAGCCTCTTTTAATGACACCTGATACTCAGGGACTTCATCTTCAAAGTGCTTTACCATCTGTTTTGGGATATTAGCCTGTTCCCGGAAGCTGAGCGCCCGTCTTTCATGAAAAATTAATACATCCGCATCCTTTGGACTGTGTAGATCTCCTTGCATCGGGTGTTTCAAGACCGCCAGCACCCTGACTAAATAATGCTGCGGACGGATCTCTGTTATTTCCCCGATATATTTTCCGGTTTTATAAATCGCCGTTACGACATCCCCAACCTGCAATTCTGCCACTAAAATCACTCCTGCCTGCAATTTTTCCTTCTACCTTTCATTCTATAAGAAAAAGGTCAAAATGAAAAACAAAGTGCAAAAAAACGAAATTTCGGTTAAAGTGTTAAAATGGAGGGATTATAAAAAATGAAAAAGAATTTGAAAATACTATTTACCTTATTAGCGATTGTTCTAGTATTGGCCGCATGCGGAACCGCCGGCACGAAGAAAGAGGAAAGCCAATCAAAAACGGACACTGCTGTGCCAAAAACAGAGCAAAAGGAAGGAGATCAAGAAGTGGCAAATGCTGTTTATCCACAGCTTTCAACAGAGGTAACAGAAAATGAAAAATTAGTTGAAATGGAAACATCAATGGGAAACATCAAGATTAAATTATTTCCTGAATATGCACCAAAAGCAGTAGAAAACTTTGTGAAGCATAGCGAAGAAGGATATTATAATGGACTGATTTTTCACCGTGTCATCAAGGACTTCATGATTCAGGGCGGAGATCCGAGCGGTAACGGTACCGGCGGCGAAAGCATTTGGGGAAAACCGTTTGAAGACGAATTCTCAAAAAATCTTTTTAATCTTCGCGGTGCCCTGTCAATGGCCAATTCAGGTGCAAATACGAATGGAAGTCAATTTTTTATTGTTCAAAGTACAGCCCTTGATCCAGCGATGAAGGCGAAAATGGAAGAGGCCGGCTATCCGGCGGAAATGATTCAATCCTATGATGAAAATGGCGGTACACCATGGCTGGATCACCGGCACACCGTTTTTGGACAAGTAGTCGAAGGTATGGATATTGTCGATAAAATTGCTGAAACACAAGTTGGTGCCCAGGACAAGCCGGAAACAGATATTACAATTAAAAAGATTACCGTTTTAAAATAAGCAGATCTTCTTGGATTGATTCATTGATGTGAAATGTTTTTTGTTGCTATAATAGATAAAGCAGTTCCTTTAAAAAGAAAGGGAGAAGAAAAAATGTTTCAACCGTCAGTTCTAGCCCTGTTTTTGTACTTTCCAGAAGATAAATCAGAATATATACCGGCTGCTATCAGCTTAACGATTTTTATGATTGGCGCCTTTTTTACCATGCGTTTAATCATAAAAGTTTCAAAGCGGGAAGCTGAAAAGGCCAAAGCATTAGAAGAACAATTGAAAAATAATCAGTCTACTCAAAGGAACAGTTAGTCGTCACTGTTCCTTTTTTGGCCGATAAGAAAGTATAACTTTCTTAACAGGCATAAGTGCAACTACGCCTCTGTCTTCGCCTAACTGCTCGCCAATCGGCGAGTTTTCTTTATTTACCTTTAGATCCCAATGATGTTGAATAGGTCAATTCCTAATTGTCCATACTAAAGGCAAATTGTTTAATAGTTGGGGGAATAGAGATGAAGAAAAGCTGGTTAATCATTCCACTTCTCTTGCTTTCAGGGTGTCTGGAAAAGGAAGTCAAAAAGGTTGATGTCGAAATGTTTAATGCTGCCGGGGATACACTCGGGACGATCGCATTAGCTGAACAGTCAAGCGGTGTGAAAATGACAGTAAATGTAAAGGGGCTTCCAGCAGGGGAGCATGCTATTCATATACATGACGCGGGAAAATGTAAGGCGCCAGACTTTAAATCAGCGGGAAACCATTTTAATCCTGAACAGAAAGAACATGGCCTGCTTCACCCTAAAGGGGCACATGCCGGGGACCTGCCGAATTTGATTGCCGATGAGGACGGGACGGCCAAGGCAGACCTAATGGCCCCTGAATGTCACCTTATTGGACGGGAAACAATCACTGTTTACAAAAGAAGGTACGTCCATTGTGATACATGCCGGTAAAGATGATGGGATGAGTCAGCCAGCAGGGGACTCTGGAAATAGAATAGCCTGCGGGGAAATTTCAAAAAATAAAAAAGCTGGCCAAAAAAAGGCACAAGACGAGAAAAAGTAGATGAAAAAGCTATCCGCCGGATGGCTTTTATTTTTTTTGCCGTAAAAAATAAAATTTTTAATTTTATAGGTAGGAATCTAAGCTTATCCAAAAAATGGTTCATACACTAGCAGAGAGAATGTTAGGAGGCGAATGAAATGGAGAAAAGACAATTTGGCGGTTTTCCTGGTCAACAAATGGGCTTTCCGCAGATGATGGGCGGCGGTTTCCAGCAGCCAGGCTTTCAACAGCAAATGGGAGGTTACCCGTATCATGGCAGTCCACAAATGATGGGTGGATACCATGGCTATCCGCAAATGGGCGGCTATCAACATGGCTATCCGCAAATGGGTGGTTTCGGGCACGGCTATCCACAAATGGGCGGTTTTGGGCAGCAGCAGCCAGGCTTCCCGCAAATGATGGGCGGACAGCAGCAGACGGGCTTCCCTCAGGGAATGGGCGGATTTAACCCGGCAACAATAGGGCAGCGGAAAACAGACAAAAAGTAACGGGCAACTTAATTGAGTTAAACCTGTTCTGTAAAAGGGACAGGTTTTTCTATTTCTAACTTGATTAATTGACTTTATTTTTAGACAATAGGTTCATCAGATTAAAAGCAATGGAGGTGCATTTTCGATGAACAACAAACTTTATTATCAAGATGCTTACATACACACATTTACTGCCCGTATTTTGAAGCAGGAGAAAGATGAGGCTGGCAATTGGTATGTTATTATAGACCAAACCGCCTTTTATCCTACAGGCGGAGGGCAACCGCATGATACCGGCGCGATTGCGGGTCAAGAAGTCGTGAATGTGGAAGAAAGGGACGGAGAGATCCGCCATTACCTTGTTAGCCCCTTACAGGAAAGCGAAGGAGAGGTAACAAGCTGGATTGACTGGGACCGGCGATTTGATCATATGCAGCAGCACGCAGGACAGCATATTTTGTCAGCCGCCTTTGAGCATTTGTTTGATTATAAAACCATCGGCTTCCATTTAGGTATGGACAACCTGACAATCGATTTGGAAACGGATAATCTAACTGCCGATGAAGTGCTGAATGTAGAGAAGCTGGCAAATGAAATAATTTTAGAAAATAGGCCTATCGAAATCAAATGGGTAACGGAGGAGGAACTATCCCAATATGCATTAAGAAAAGAAACAAAGGTTAAAGAGGATATCCGACTTGTGATTATTCCGGAGTTTGATTATAACGGCTGCGGGGGCACACATCCAAAGACAACCGGAGAGGTAAGGGCGATAAAAATCCTGGATTGGGAAAGACAACGGAAAAAAGTCCGCGTTCAATTTGCCTGCGGCGATCGAATCATTAAACTGCTTGGAGAGAAGCAAAAGGTACTTCTTGGATTAACGAAGCACCTCAATGCCCCGGAAAAGGAAATGGAAACGGCAGTCAAACGGCTGCTTGAAAATGATAAACGCTTGGAAAAGGAGCTTGAACAAACGAGAGAGCGTTTACTCCAATATGAAGCGAAGGAATTGTTGGCTAAACAGAATCAATTGGTGGCTGAATCGTTTGAATATCGGACCATTCAGGAGCTTCAGAAACTGGCTCGACTTGTTGTAGCAGAGGATGATTCGACATTGGTTGTGTTTGCGTCCGTGAATGATTCCCGGTTGCAGCTGGTTTGTGCCCGCGGCGCATCGCGAACAGAGAATATGAAGAAGCTGATTAGCGATGTTTTACCTCTCATTAACGGTAAGGGCGGGGGCAACGATTCCTTTGCGCAAGGCGGCGGGGAAGCGCTCGTCTCTGCTGAACAAATTTTGGACAAGCTGATAACGATGATCAACTAAGTAGTTTATGAGGACAGGAACAGTGAAAAAAATATGCTAACTGTCCTCATGAAGCTACACTTGTTTATCCAAGAGCTTTTTTCAATCGATCAAGCCCTTCCATTACGTCTTCCCTTGGGCAGGCAATATTCATTCGGACGAACCCTTCTCCTCCTGGACCGTATTTGGTACCAGGCTCTAATGCCAATTTCCCTTTTTCAATTAATAACTGGTGTAATTCAGCATCGCTGACATTCAGCTTCCGGCAATCGAGCCAGAGGAGATAGGTCCCTTCAGACTGAACACAGGTAATCTCGGGCAAATGGTCGTGGAGATAGTCAAGAACATTGTCTTTGTTTCCCTGCAAGTAATCAATCAGCTGCTCAAGCCATGGTTCACCTTCCCTGTAGGCCGCCTCCATGCCTATAATCCCAAAAGTATTTAACGAGAAAATTCCTTGGCGGGTTAAGGTTCCTTGAAATTGATTTCGTAAATCTTCATTTTTAATAATGACTGCAGAAGCCTGCAATCCAGCAAGATTAAAGGTTTTGCTTGGGGCGACTAAGGTAATAACACGCTCAGACAACTTTGAACTTAAAGAAGCAATGGGGATATGCTTAAACTCCCTAAAGATAATATCAGAGTGAATTTCATCTGATAGTATAAGACAATTGTATTTCAAACAAAGCTCACCAATTTTTAAGAGCTCATCACGCCCCCAAACCCTGCCGCCGGGATTGTGCGGGCTGCATAGCAAGAACAGCTTGCAGCCCTGCTGTAATTCTTGTTCAAAACTGGCAAAATCAATCTCGTATCTTTCATTTACCAAGGTTAACGGTGAATTTACCACTATCCTATTATTTTTCTTAATCATGTCAAAAAAGGGAGTGTAGACAGGAGCCTGCAGCAATATCCGATCACCCTCTGCAGTAAACGACTGGATTGCAGCACTAATCGCTTGAACGACACCGCTGCAATATAACAGCCATGTAGGGCTGACCTCCCATTGATGTCTTTTTTGCAGCCAATCAGTAATCGCCCCCGCTGTCGATGGAGGAACAAAGGTATAGCCAAAAATTCCATGATCTACCCGGCTTTTGATTGCATCTATGACCGCTTGCGGCGGCTTAAAATCCATATCAGCCACCCACATTGGCCACAAATCAGCTTCCCCAAAGATGTCTTTTGTAAGTTCCCATTTCACTGATGATGTCTTTAATCGGTCAATCTTCTCATTAAAAATACTCATTTACTCACCGCCAGTTTCGATTTTTCTACTTTCTACCTCTTATGATAGAATATTTTTATCAAATGTAAAAATAATAGGAGATAAAAATATGAGAAAAGAGCTTCAAACTAATTTGCAGTATGTGGATGTATTAAATGAATGGGATCCCTTTCATCTGCAAAATGGGGATTATGATACGGAAATTGCTGATGCAATTCAGGCGGTTCATGAACTAAATGATCCATCAAAGCTGGCTAAAAGAATCCAGGCGATTTACGAATTTTCCTTTGAAGAAGTCATTCCAATGGAAAGCTGCTTAAAAATTGCGTGGGCGTTATTAGCAATAAAAGAAAATGAATCATGTACTTTTTAAAATAAACAGCAAACACAAAAAAAGAGGACAATCCAAATGGGTTGTCCTCTTCAAAAAGGGGGAATACTAGAAAGCCTTATAGCTAAAGGTTTACCAATATTTCCTTTTTTTATACAGGAAAAGCAGAAAAAATAAAAAAGCGGTACATTCACCGCTTTTACATTTTAGGATTCTATTAAGGATTTGTGGAGGAGTTTGTATGAATATGGTGCTTTAATAATTCAGAAGCCGGGATATCTAAAACAGTTGATAACTTCAAGATTGTTTGAGTACTTGGAATTTGTTCCCCGGATTCATACTTTTCAATTGTATGCGTTCCTACTCTTACCTTTTGAGCCAATTCTTCTTGGGTCATATGGAGCATTTCGCGGCAGGTTTTAATTGTTTGACCGATCGAATTCATACTGTTCACCTCGTTTGAAAATATAATTTCTCACTATTAGTATATCATGGGAATAATCCCTATTCTTATTCCGTTTTTGAACATTTTGTTACTATTTTTTCAGTTGAATCGTATAGACGTTTTGTTAGAAAAAAAGCTTTTTTGATTAAAGTATATAAATATGATATAATCTTTTAATGCGTATATAAGGGATAAATAATTCATTTACTTAGGAGTGTTTTCATGACAGAAAAGATTGAAACTGGAAGTATCGTAACTGGTAAAGTAACGGGTATTCAGCCATATGGAGCGTTTGTTGCGCTTGACGAAACTACGCAAGGTCTTGTTCATATTTCAGAAATTACGCACGGATATGTGAAAGATATTAACGACCACCTTAAGGTTGGCGATGAGGTTAAAGTAAAAGTTTTATCAATCGATGAAGGGGCTGGAAAAATTGGCCTTTCCATCCGCGCAACGGAAGAAGCACCTGTTCAACAGGCTGCAAAACCAAAGAAACCTCGCAAACGCACGGCTGCAGCAATTATTCCTGAAGCAGAAGGCCAGCAAGGATTTAACACATTAAAAGATAAGCTTCAAGAGTGGATTGACCAATCGCAGCGTGAAGATTTAATTAAAAAATAATTTTAGAAGCCTGAGATCAATTTTATTGGTCCAGGCTTTTTTTATTAAATATCAGTCAGAAGTGTTCATTCTTTTTTCCTGCTCGGCTACAATAGAAGTATCTATACATAATCAATATTGAAATGGAGGAAATAATTTTATGCCAAGAAATAGTAATACAAACGAATTGATCGAAAAAACAGAGAAATACGGCGCTAATAATTATCATCCGCTTCCAATTGTCATTTCACGTGCTGAAGGTGTTTGGGTAGAAGACCCTGAAGGCGGCAAATACATGGACATGCTTAGTGCCTACTCCGCGGTTAATCAAGGACACCGCCATCCAAAAATTATTCAAGCATTAAAAGACCAGGCTGATAAGGTTACGTTAACCTCACGTGCATTTCATAACGACCAGCTTGGGCCATGGTATGAGAAGGTATGCCAATTAGCGAATAAAGATATGGTTTTACCAATGAACACGGGTGCTGAAGCAGTTGAAACGGCGGTGAAGGCAGCACGGCGCTGGAGCTATGATGTCAAAGGCGTGGAAGAGGATCGGGCGGAAATTATTGCCTGTATTGGTAATTTCCATGGGCGAACGATGACCGCGGTTTCATTATCATCCGACCCTGAATATAAACGGGGATTTGGACCGATGCTACCGGGCATTAAGCTGGTTCCGTATGGTGATTTAGAGGCATTGAAAGCTGCGATTACACCAAATACAGCCGCCTTCTTAATCGAACCAATTCAAGGTGAAGCAGGGATTGTCATTCCGCCTCAAGGATTTATCAAGGCTGCATTTGATTTATGTAAGGAAAACAATGTCCTGTTCATTGCTGATGAAATTCAAGCAGGATTAGCCCGGACGGGAAAAATGTTTGCCTGTGAATGGGAAGGCATTGAGCCGGATATGTATATCCTCGGTAAAGCACTTGGCGGAGGTGTGTTCCCCATTTCCTGTGTAGTTGCCAACAAGGATATTTTAGGGGTATTTAATCCCGGTTCCCACGGTTCTACTTTTGGCGGGAATCCGATGGCATGCGCCGTGTCAATCGCTGCTTTAGATGTGCTTGTGGACGAAAAGCTTGCGGAAAAGTCCTTAGAGCTTGGGGAGTATTTCATCAGCAAATTAAAAGAAATCAAGAATCCTAAAATTAAGGAAGTCCGTGGACGCGGATTGTTTATTGGTGTGGAATTATCGGAATCGGCCCGTCCATATTGTGAACAATTAAAAGATCTTGGGTTATTGTGTAAAGAAACGCATGATACGGTTATTCGATTTGCACCGCCGCTTGTCATCAGTAAAGAGGAACTGGATTGGGCAATCGAGCGGATCAACAAAGTATTGGGGTAGATTGTAAAAAATACTAGGGGTGCCAAAATGGGGACTACTGATGGAGACGGAAAGAAAAAAGAAATTGTAAACCTTCTTACATCAACGCAGATTGTGATTCAGGATGCCTTGAAAAAACTTGGGTATAAACAAGATATGGTTCATTTATTAGCGGAACCTTTAAAAACAGTCCGTGTCAGGATTCCGGTTCGCATGGATGACAGGTCTACGAAAATTTTTACCGGTTTCCGTGCCCAGCATAACGATGCCATTGGGCCGACTATGGGCGGCGTCCGCTTTCATCCCGGCGTAAGTGAAGATGAAGTGAAGGCATTATCCATGTGGATGAGCATGAAATGCGGGATTGCGGATTTACCTTTTGGCGGGGGAAAGGGCGGTATTATCTGTAACCCGCGAACGATGTCATTCGGTGAACTGGAACGTTTAAGCCGCGGTTACGTGCGGGCGATCAGCCAAATTGTTGGGCCGACAAAGGATATCCCGGCACCGGATATGTACACGAATTCGCAAATAATGGCCTGGATGTTGGACGAATACAGCCGTCTCCGGCAAAACGATTCCCCCGGCTTTATTACAGGGAAACCCCTTGTGCTTGGAGGGTCTGAGGGGCGGGAAAAAGCGGGGGCAAAGGGAGTTACTATTTGTATTGAAGAAGCGGCAAAGAAGCGTGAAATGCAGGTCAAAGGGGCTCGTGTGATTATCCAAGGTTTCGGGAATGCCGGTGGTTACATTGCCAAGTTTTTACATGATGCCGGCGCAATAATCATTGGTATTTCGGATGTATATGGAGCCCTTTATGATCCCGATGGATTAAATATTCAATATCTATTGGATCGGCGTGACAGCTTTGGTACGGTGACATCGTTATTTGAAGGTGTAATTACAAACGAGGAGCTGCTCCTGATGGATTGTGATATTTTAGTGCCAGCCGCAGTATCAAATCAAATTACAGCGGAAAATGCCGATAGCATCAAGGCAGGTATTGTAGTCGAAGCAGCGAATGGACCGACAACACTTGAGGCCACAAATATTCTTACTGAGCGGGGAATTTTGCTTGTGCCTGATGTCCTGGCAGGTGCAGGCGGTGTGACTGTCTCATATTTTGAATGGGTTCAAAATAAACAGGGGTATTATTGGTCGGAAGAAGAAGTAGTAGGAAAATTAAAAGAAAAACTTGTGAAATCCTTCAATGAAATTTATGAACTTGCAGAGACTCGCAATGTAAATATGCGTTTGGCTGCGTATATGGTAGGCGTAAGGAGATTGGCGGAAGCGTCTCTCTTTAGAGGCTGGGTATAGGAATAAATCCTTGCATCATTGGTGCAGGGTTCTTTTTTTGCAAAAAAAAAAATTTTCATCAATAATGGTAACAGAAAAGGAAGGTGTTCATTATGCAGAATTTTACTTTTTCTAATCCTACAAAATTAATTTTTGGTAAGGGGCAGCTCGAACAATTAAAAACAGAAATTCCTCAATACGGTAATAAGGTCTTACTCGTCTATGGCGGAGGGAGCATTAAGCGAAACGGCATATATGAGGAAGTTACCTCACTTTTACAAGAAATCGGTGCTGAAGTATTTGAACTGTCCGGTGTGGAGCCAAATCCCCGCATTTCTACTGCCCGTAAAGGAGTGGAAATTTGTAAACAGGAAGGAATTGAATTCCTTTTAGCTGTTGGGGGCGGCAGTGTCATTGATTGCACCAAGTTAATTGCAGCCGGGGCTAAATATGATGGAGACGCCTGGGACTTAGTGGTTAAGAAGGCCTTTGCTAAGGAAGCTCTTCCATTTGGAACAGTCCTGACACTTGCGGCAACCGGTTCAGAGATGAATGCCGGATCGGTGATCACTAATTGGGAAACGAATGAAAAATACGGCTGGGGAAGTGCTGTGACATTCCCGAAATTCTCTATTTTAGACCCGGTAAACACCTTTACCGTACCTAGAAACCAAACCATTTATGGAATAGTCGATATGATGTCACACGTCCTTGAACATTATTTCCACCTGGAAGAGAACACAGATTTTCAGGATCGCATGTGTGAATCGTTATTGATTACGGTGATGGAAACTGCTCCGAAGTTGTTGGCGGATCTGGAGAACTATGAGCAGCGGGCAACGATTCTATACAGCGGCACCATGGCATTGAACGGTATGTTAAATATGGGTTACCGAGGCGATTGGGCGACACACAACCTTGAGCATGCGGTATCGGCTGTGTATGACATTCCACATGGCGGCGGTCTGGCAATTCTGTTCCCGCACTGGATGGAGCATAACCTTCACGTGAAGCCTGAGCGTTTCAAACAGCTTGCTGTCCGGGTGTTTGGCGTAAATGCAGAAGGCAAAAGTGCTAAGGAAGTAGGTCTTGATGGAATACAGCGGCTGCGTGAATTCTGGAATAGTATTGAGGCACCTTCACGTTTAGCTGATTATGATATTGATGTTACGAAGCTCGATGTAATGGCTGACCGTGCGATGGCTAACGGTGCGTTCGGTAACTTTACGAAGTTAAATCGAGATGATGTTTTAGCCATTTATCGGGCATCATTGTAAATGTAGAAAATTATCGAAAGATGGGTGCGCTTTCAAGAGGTGCCCTTCTTGATAATATGTCTGTCATTCGTTAAAGTGAGAAATGAAAATAAATTTTAATGGAGGATCATTCATGACACATGTTCGTTTTGATTACTCGAAGGCTCTCCCTTTTTTTGGGGAACATGAACTTACATATCTAAGGGATGCGGTGAAAGTTGCCCACCATTCCTTAAACGAGAAAACTGGAGCCGGCAGCGATTTTTTAGGCTGGATTGAGCTGCCAACTAACTATGACAAAGAAGAATTCTCACGGATTCAAAAGGCAGCTGAGAAAATTAAGTCAGATTCTGATGTCCTTCTCGTCATTGGAATTGGCGGTTCCTATCTTGGGGCAAAGGCTGCGATTGAAATGCTGTCACACAGCTTTTACAATGCCCTGCCGAAAGAAAAAAGAAAAACGCCGCAAATCATTTTTGTCGGAAACAATATTAGCTCAAGTTACATGCAGGATGTCATCGATCTCCTTGATGGCAAGGATTTCTCTGTTAACGTAATCTCTAAATCTGGAACGACAACGGAACCGGCGATTGCCTTCCGTATTTTCCGCAAGCTATTAGAGGAAAAGTATGGCGCTGCAGAAGCACAAAAACGAATTTATGCGACAACAGACAAAGCAAGAGGTGCGCTCAAGACCTTAGCAACAGAAGAAGGTTATGAAACGTTCGTGATTCCGGATGATGTGGGCGGCCGTTATTCTGTCTTAACAGCAGTTGGATTACTGCCTATTGCTGCTTGCGGCGCCGACATTGAAAAGATGATGGAGGGTGCAAGACAGGCGCAAGGTGACTATAGTTCATCGGAGCTTGAAGAAAATCCTGCTTACCAATATGCAGCAGTAAGAAATGTACTTTATAATAAAGGGAAAACAATTGAAATGCTCATTAATTACGAACCGGGACTTCAATATTTTTCTGAATGGTGGAAGCAATTGTTTGGCGAGAGTGAAGGGAAGGACCAAAAAGGGATTTACCCATCTTCGGCAAACTTTTCAACAGATCTGCATTCACTTGGACAATATGTCCAAGAAGGACGCCGCGATTTGTTTGAAACAATAATTAAGGTGGAAAAACCGCGTCGTGAGTTAAAAATTGAGGCGTTTGAAAATGATTTAGATGGCTTGAATTATTTAGCAGGGCAAACGATTGATTATGTTAATAACAAGGCATTCGAAGGAACAATGCTCGCCCATACCGACGGTGGTGTGCCTAACCTTATTTTATCCATCCCGGCGATGGATGAATATACATTTGGTTACCTTGTCTACTTCTTTGAAAAAGCATGTGCCATGAGCGGTTATCTGCTTGGTGTGAATCCGTTCGATCAGCCGGGAGTAGAGGCGTATAAAGTTAATATGTTTGCTCTATTAGGCAAACCTGGATACGAAGAAAAGAAAGCCGAACTTGAAAAACGGCTAAAATAAAATAAAAAAGAGTGCTGATAACACATGTTTCAGCACTCTTTCTATTTAAAAATTAATAGCTGATCGTCTGCTTCAATTTCAAATGTGTGAGAGGGGTTCAAAATCGTTTCTTCCCCTCTTTTAATGCCAATTAACAGGAACCCGTGTGTTAGTAGCATCAGGCATATTTCATTGAAGGACTTTCCAATTTCATCCCCTGTAGCAGTTGAGGCAGACAATCTGCTTTCCTGCAGTTGATGGACCACGTTTGACAATAGCCCGTCCCCATTAGAATGCAGGCTATTCACCATAAATACGCTCGTCAATTTATTAGATTGAATGACCTCATCCGCACCTGCTCTTATTGCATTAACAACTTGTTCAGCTGTTAATATTTCAACAATGCATTTAACCTTTACACATAATCCTTTGATTGTCAGCAGGGTTAGGATACTATTCATATCCGCTTGAAGCTCATCATTGCCGCGGTCAGCGGTAATCAGTACCTTTTCCGCTTTTTCAATATCACTCTTGATAATTGTTTCATCCACATGTCCTTTTCCTTGAATAAAATGAACAAATCTTGATTTTACTGGATTGGCTTCAAGTGTTTCATCAATTAAGACAATCATTTGCGGATAATGAACATTGGTTAGCTTAGAAATCAGCTCCTTCGACCGTTCATTCCAGCCGATGATGACAATATGGCCATTGCCTTTGAATGGGACTCTCCCTTCAGCAAAGGCATCCTGTTTTGTTACAGCAGCAGCTGCTAACGTTCCAAAATAGGAGGAGACAATTCCAACACCAAGTAATATTAAGATTAAGGCAGTAAGCCTGCCCAAAAAAGAATGTGGGACATAATCGCCATAACCCACTGTGGATGCCGTAATAATCGCCCACCAAATGCCGTCAAAAATCGTTGGAAAGGTCCCAGGTTCTAAGAAGTGAATAGCGATTCCGAATGACAAAAATACAAGCAATGCAATGAATAGGATTCGAACAAGAAGCGGCAATCGCAAGAAACTTATATAAATCCTGTTTGGCACGACGATCACCTCTCTTTTAAACCTATTATTAGCAAAAGGACTTAGTCTCATTATTTTTTGATTAAACAGTATGAAGCGGAACTTTTTTCCAAAGCAGGATTATAAGAGAAAAGGAATAATTTCCATTGTAAAAGTAAAGTGTAAAATCAAATGGACCCTTTATAAGAAGGAAATCTTGAGGTGTAGAAAAGTGGTTATTGAAACGAAGAAAGAACGAAGACTGATCCTCTTCGCTTTACTAGTTCTAGCGATCTATCTCTCCCCATTATTTATTTTGCAAGAAAATGCCCATATCAGAGTTCACGATAATTTAGATTCGAACTTGGCATGGTATAAGGTGTTAGCGAAAAGCGGAGAAATATTTGGCAGCGTCAATGCAGTCATCCCCCAAATTATTAATGGCCAGCTGTCGCGAAACGCCTTTGGGACAGAATACAGCTTGATTGTTTGGTTATATGCTCTTTTTCCAACGATGATTGCTTATGGTTTAAGCCAGGCATTAACAAGAGTGGCAGCTTTCTTTGGCATGTATTTACTCCTAAAGGATCATTTTCTCATTGGTGATAAATGGCTCTCGATTCGCATTGGCAGTGCACTTGCCTTTGCTTTGACCCCATTTTGGCCATCAGGGATGCTTAGCACATTAGGAATGCCTCTGGCACTATGGGCCCTTCTTAATATCCGCAATGGAGAGAGAAGCTGGAAGAATTATCTTGTTCTAACGATGATCCCGTTTTATGCCAGTATTGTGTTAGGGTTTTTCTTTTTTCTAACTGCAATCGGTGTCGTTTGGCTTTGGGATGTTTTACGGGGAAAGGGCTGGAACCTGCGCTTTTTGTTTGCTATAAGCTATATGACCGTCATTTTTATGCTGTTAGAGTACCGGCTTGTTTATTCTTTTTTGTTTTCAAAAGAGCCCAATAGCCGCGATGAATATTTTCATGCCCATTTGCCATTTTGGCGGGCGATACGTTTGTTTGTAAAAAATTACCTGTTGGGACACAACCATGTGATGACCGTACATACTTTATTAATCGTGCCTGCAACCTTTATAGCCATCTACTTTGTGTTTTCGAAAAAAACTTTGGCAGCAGGAAAAACTATTTGTTTTTTTGTTTGGGCTTAATATTTTCTTATCGTTATGGTATGCCTTTTGGTTTTATGAGGGCTGGCTGCCGTTAACAAAAAAGTTCCACTTCATGGATACCTTCAATTTTGCCCGATACCATTTTTTACGGCCGCTTGTGATTTATGCAGGCTTTGCCCTTGCGTTAAAAATTATTTCACAGCAAGGAGTGGACTGGGCAAAAACGGCGAAATGGATGATTGTTTTGCAAATCCTATTCTTAGGATTTTGTAATGAAGAAATCATTTATAAAGATAAGCCCACGGTTAAGGAGTTTTTCGCTGAGGACCTATTCCACGAAATCAAGGAGTATATCGCCCTCCCGCAGGAAGAATATCGGGTTGCAAGTATCGGAATCCATCCCGCTGTTTCGCAGTACAATGGCTTTTATACGGTTGATACCTATAATAATTTTTATCCTTTAAGCTATAAACATCAATTTAGGAAAATAATTGAAAAGGAATTAGCTAAAAATAAAGCCGTTCGAAAATATTTCGATAAGTGGGGCGGCCGTTGTTACATTTTTACAGCACAGCTTGGAAAAAGATATATGCTGAAAAAGGATTCCAAACGGCACTTGAAAAACCTTGAGCTGAACACAGATGTTTTTAAGGAAATGGGCGGCCGTTATATCTTTTCAGCGATTCCAATCGACAATGCTGAGCAAAATCAACTGTTGCTTGATAAAGTGTTTGTATCGAAAACGGCTGCATGGAAAATTTATTTATATAAGACATTGTAATCATCGGGGGTTTTGACATGATGGAACCAGTCCTTACGATTGTTGTGCCATGCTATAACGAGGAAGATGTTTTGCCAGAAACGGTCGACCAGCTCCAGGGGCTATTGAGGGAACTGATTCATGAGGGGCTCGTTTCCAGGCAAAGCAAAATCTTGTTTGTTGATGACGGCAGTAAGGATCATACGTGGGAATTGATTTATAAAGCCGGATTACGAAGCGACCATGTGCGGGGCTTAAAATTATCGCGCAATGTCGGGCATCAAAATGCCCTGCTCGCCGGTCTATTTACGGCTAAAGAGCAATCTGATTGTGTAGTTTCGATTGATGCCGACCTGCAGGATGATATTAGGGTCATCCGTGACTTTGTCATCAGATTCCACTCTGGCTATGAAATTGTTTATGGTGTTCGAAAAGGACGTAATACAGATACTCTGTTTAAACGAAGCACCGCCCAAGGATTTTACAAGGTTATGAAGAAGCTGGGAGTTGACCTCGTCTATAACCATGCGGATTTTCGGCTAATGAGTAAAAGAGCAGTGGAAGAATTAGAACGGTTCCGCGAGGTTAATCTTTTTTTAAGAGGGATTGTTCCGCTTTTGGGCTTTCGTTCGGATATGGTCTTTTATGACCGCTTAGAAAGGCACGCAGGTGATACGAAGTATCCATTAAAAAAAATGCTCGCCTTTGCCCTTGATGGCATTACCTCCTTTTCCATCTCACCCATCCGTTTTGTGTTAATCACAGGGTTTGTTTCCTTTTTCATGAGTCTCGTTTTTGGCGGGTACTTTTTAGCTCTTAAGTTTTTTGGTGATACAGAAACCGGATGGACATCGCTGATTACCTCCATATGGTTAATCGGCGGTCTGCAATTAATTGCGATTGGATTGATTGGTGAGTATGTGGGGAAAATTTATAAAGAAACAAAACAGAGGCCCAAGTATATTGTGGATATTGATTCTTTTACTTTGCCGGCCCCAAGACACCATTTGCTTAGTGACACGTTAGAGGACAGCGGATATAGCCTTGATCTAAGAAAAGTATCAGATACGAACAACTAATGTAAGGGTTTTCCTTTTAGGGAAACTCCTTTTTTTGTCGTACAACCTCTCCCTGCTGAATAGAAATGGATAGACAGGCTTTTATTTACTGATTGGGGAGAGATCTTGATGAATGTTTTTTTAAGCTATATATTACTAGGATTGTCGCTTGCCGCCCCGATTGGCCCGATTAATGCGGCACAAATAGACAGGGGAATTAGACATGGATTTTTACACTCTTGGCTCATAGGAGTGGGTGCGGTTGTTGCTGATGGGGTATATATGCTTGTGGTGTACATAGGAGTTGTTCAGTTTCTTGAAACGGCATTCATGCAAACCTTTCTCTGGTTTTTTGGCTGTTTTGTACTGATGTATACAGGGATTGAAACATTTATGAATGCCGGTAAAATCAACTTAGAGTATGTCAGGGGTAAGGAACCGCTGGTGAAATCGTTTTTCTCCGGATTCTTTATGTCAATTTCTAATCCACTTACGATTCTATTCTGGCTGGGCATTTATGGCTCTGTTCTTGCCAAAACAGCTGTTGTTTATGATACGAGTCAATTGGTGCTGTATAGCAGTGCGATTTTTATCGGACTGTTGATGTGGGATATTATGATGGCGGGGGTTGCAAGCAGCTTCCGCAAGTATTTAACCTCTCGTTTACTTGTGGTCATTTCATTCTTATCAGGTCTTTCTTTGATCGGATTTGGACTTTACTTTGGGGTGCAGGCATTTCAAAATCTTTTTGGATAGAAAAAAATCCAGCAGTGAAAAGCTGGATTTTTTCTAGGCATATGCAGCTGAAAAGGGCGTTGCGCTTTTCTTATGCTGTCGGCCATGGGTTAAGTACTTTGCTCTTTTTCTTTTTCCATTTAAAATTCATCATCAAGGTAATCAACCCAATGATGCCGAGAAAGACCAGACTAATAAAGAATCCCGGCCTGCTCGTATCATGAAACAATGTTCCGGTGACAGCAATTAAAATGAATATTGCTCCAATCGAATACATGATCTTCTCTTTTAGTTTCAACTTTAAAATTTTTCTGGAAGAGGCAAGGATAAAGATCCAATTATACAGCAGCATTAATCCTGCCGCAGTGGTAATATACTCATAAATTCGGTTGGGCATTAGCAATGCTGCTACGATGGAGGCAGTAATCCCCAGCATTGTAACCAATAATGTCGGCCATGGAACCTTTAATTTCCCTTTCTTTGAAAAACTGGCCGGCGCGTCCCCTTCTTCCCCTAAGGTCACAAGGACACTTGTAACCCCGTATAGGGAAGCGGTCATCGTCGAAAAACCGGCAATGATGAGAGCAGCATTAAAAAAATGAGGGACAAACGAAAGATTGTACGCATCTAAAGCAATCACAAACGGGCTTTCTTTTGCGTTAAAAGTATGCCAGGACACCATCATGACAGCCAAACCAATCGAAAGAACATAGATAAAGGTGAGCATAAACAGCATGACCTTTCCAGCCTTTGGAGCTTCTTTGGGATCCTTAAGTTTCGTTGCCATTAAGCCTAATATTTCAATTCCCCCAAAGGCGTAGAAGGCAAAAATGACCGCAGACCATAACCCTTTTAACCCGCCGGGAAGTAATTCCTTTTTACTGTTAGGAAATTGAATTGGCCTGTCACCGTCAATCACGCCAAATATAGCTAAACTAGCTATAATCACAAACATTAGGATCGCAGATATCTTTAAAATGGCAAGAATATTTTCCATTTTATTTAGAAGGTTTACCCCTATAAGGATAACGGCTAATCCTAGAACACCGTAGATTGTAGCAAAAATCCATAAAGGAATTTTCGGGAACCAGAACCGGGAAAAAATCGAAAGTGCCGTCATTTGACTGCCCATAATGAGCACCTCTGAGCACCAATAGACCCAGCCGCTGCTGAAACCGGCCCAGCGCCCGTAAGCCTTTTTGGCATAGGAGCGAAACCCTCCCTCCAATGGTTCTTGGGAAGTCATTTTAGACAGTGCATCAAATACAAAATACGTTCCAACTGCCGCAATGAGGAACGCAATTAAAATGGCTGGACCCGTCATTTTGATCGCTAAACTTGAGCCAAGGAAAAAACCTGTTCCAATCGTACAGCCAACTCCGAATAATGAAAGCTGCCACCACTTCATATTATTTTCCGCTGCACCACTCTTTGATGTACCCATTGATTTTCTCCTTCTTCGAATTTCATTTAAAAAGGTTGAGGAGTGGCCCCAACCTTATTATTCGTATTTTATATTTCACGCCCTGTTGCCCCTGGTGATTTATCGGTATTATCCTGATTGTTGTATTCCGGATCATTCAGTCCCGGCCTTTTGTTTTTGTCGCTTCCGATATATTCTGCCTTATGTTCACGCTGTTCCTGTCTAAACTTTTCAAAGTTATAATTCACCATCTCTATCGCCTCACTTTTCATTATCTTGATTATTCTTAAGATACACGCCTTCGCCATTCTTATTCAGTTTAAGGATGATGTGGACGATTGGTTTTTGATGGAATTATTTTTTCTTTACATAAACAAGCATGAAACAAATGAAAATATAAGGGTACGATATAAACAATCATCATAAATGAATAATATAAATGGTTCTGTTGATGAAAGGGGTTTTGCACATGTTATCGACACAGCAGTTAGCTGAGTTACGGATACAATTGTTGCAGGAAAAAAGTGAGGTGGAAGAACGGCTGGAACAAAATGACCATTTTGGGTTGGAGCGCGGGCATGCCCATGAATCCATGGGAGAGTTATCCAGCTACGACAACCACCCCGCTGATGAAGCAACCGAGCTATATGAACGTGAAAAGGATATAGCCTTAAACGAGCATGTTGAAACACAGTTAGGGAATATTAACCGAGCGTTAGAGGCGATGGAAAATGGAACGTATGGGAAATGTGATGTGTGTGGAAAGGAGATTCCGTTAGAACGGTTACAGGCCATTCCAAATACAACTTTTTGTATTGAACACAGTCAGGATTGGATTACCTCACACAATCGTCCGGTGGAAGAAGGGGTATTAATGCCGCCTTTCGGAAAATTTGATATGGATGAAAAGCATGAGAGTGTCGGCTTTGACTCCGAAGATTCTTGGCAGACTGTGGCAGCCTGGGGAACATCAGATACACCATCAGATTTAGCCTTTCCTCAGGATGATTTTCAGGATATGTATGTAGAAGCAGATGAAAATATCGGCTACGTCGAGGATTATGAAAATTTTGTCGGCAATGATATGTATGGAAATAATATTAAGGTCTATCCAAATCCACAGCACGAGCAGTATGAAAATGCCTTAGACGAAGAAGGAATCATGACCAGTTTCGGGGATTTGCCGGCCTATGAACACGACCCATATGTAGACCATGATGATAAATGATTTAAAAAAAAAGAAAACAGCTTTCGGTGTGAGAGCTGTTTTCTCTAATTTTATACTTCTTCGTGGTTTATTCCTTGAGCGGAACCATCCGTATTCATGCCGCCTTCCATGTACGAATCACTCACTTGCTCATGTGTGTCAGCAAGTCCTGAGGATAGGGTGTCCTTTTCTTGATAATAACTTGGATGATAAAAACTTCCGGCCAGTTCCTTTTTTGGATTAGCGCGTTTATTGTCCATTATAGAATCCTCCTTTTCAATATGGGTACTACAACGGTATTTTTTCTTATTTCAAAATAATTACTCCTATTATTTGAAAGGTGATGTTTATGAATCGAAAAAATGAATTTCCAACAAGAGAAGAATTAGATCAGGCCTTCCATTTTCTTCACGATCAAATCAATAAAATTTCAGTGATGGAAGAAGTAGAAATGATAAAAAAAGACAGTGGCAGGCATGAAGAATAAGGGCAATTAATGCCTGCCTACATAATGGATTGATGATTATTAAAGGGGATTTCAGGGGTGGTTAACAATGGAAATGAGAGAAGCGCTGGCTAAAAAAGTGGCCTGGATTAGCGTCATCAGTAACGTGGTCCTAACGTTAGGAAAAGTAATTATTGGCTGGTACGGGCATAGTGATGCGGTTTTCGCGGATGGGATTCACTCTGCTGCCGATGTTTTCGCCTCTGTGATCGTTCTATTGGTAATTAAAATTGCCAACAAGCCGGCAGACAAGGAACATCCATATGGGCATGGAAAAGCAGAGGTCATCGTGTCAGAAATTATTGGCATTCTGCTCTTGCTTGTTGCCATCTATGTTGCCTACGAAGGGTTTAGCGGTTTTTTCCATGAGGTGGAATCGCCTAGTTTCTTAGCTATGTGGGTCGCGCTTATTTCGTTTATTACCAAGATTATTTTATACCGAAGTTCCTTACGGGTGGCTAAAGAGAATCAGAGTAAGGCGATTGAAGCGATTGCTTTTGATCATAAAGCGGATATTGTCGCATCCATTGCGGCAGCTATCGGGGTGCTTTTGTCAATTATAGGCGAACGGCTGGAAATCCATTTCTTACTATATGGGGACAAAGCCGCGAGTATCTTTGTCGCCTATTTAATTTTTAAAATTGCAAAGGACATGTTGACAGAGGCATTTGATATCTTACTTGAGCGTAATATTAATACAGAGACATTATTAGAATACACTGCCATCGTCAATGGGTTTCAAGATGTAAAGCGGATTGACCGCATCCGGGCAAGAGAGCACGGTCATTATGTATTAGTTGATTTGCGTATTTCCATCGATCATTTTAAAACGATTAAGCAGGGGCATGATCTGGCTAAATCAATCAAACGGAAATTGATGGAACAAAATGATAATATCCATGAGGTATTAATTCATTTAAATCCGTATTTCCCTGATGAAACAAATAAATCCTGAAAAAAACTCCTTTGTACTTTCCGTCTATAGGGTTTATGATAGGATAGGATATAGAAACGAAACGATGAGGGAGTTGATATTTTTGAGTTATTCCGTAGACCCGGACCCTAGTAGGCGAGGGGAAGTCAATGTCTTTGTTTGGATTGAATTGAATAGCAAGAATATCAACTCTAGAAAAGGTTGTTGGCTTCCTCGAACAAAGTGAGTGAGGAGGTTTTTGTATGTTAGAAATTTTTAAAAGCACCGAGGCAAGAGTTTTAGAAAAAGTCGATGTAATATCAAAAGGCTGCTGGATAAATATGTACGCGCCAACGGCAGAAGAAATAAATAAGGTATCAAATGATGCACAGGTAGATGTTGATATTATTAAAGATGCTCTGGACGACGAAGAACGTCCAAGGATTGAACGCGATGACGGCAGAATCTATATTATTGTTGACTTTCCGTATACCGTCCTTGATGAAACGGGCTTTGCAGTCTATGAAACCATTCCAATTGGTATTATTCTGACGGAAGATTGTATCATTACCGTTTCCCTAAAGGATACACCGATATTAGAGGATTTCAAGAAGAACAGGGTGAAAGAGTTTTTCACCTTTAAAAAGACGCGATTTGCACTGCAAATTCTGTTTGTTATTTCCTCCTATTATCTTCGTTACTTAAAACAAATTAACAAGAAAACAAATGAAATTGAACGTGTCGTTCACCAGTCATTAAAAAATAAAGAACTATATGCGTTTCTTGCCTTAGAGAAATCGTTGGTTTATTTTACGACTTCGTTAAAATCGAATAAGGTAGTTCTCGATAAAATCCTCCGCTTTAATTATTTAAAAATGTATGAAGAAGACAAGGATTTATTAGAAGATGTAATTATCGAAAAAACACAGGCAATTGAGATGGCGGAAACCTATCGTTCCATTTTGAATGGAATGATGAATGCCTTTGCCTCGATCATTTCAAATAACCTAAACATTGTGATGAAGTTTTTAACATCGATTACGATTATACTATCCTTCCCGACGATGGTGTTCAGCCTATTTGGAATGAACGTGGAATTACCTTTTGAAAATAATCCACACGGATTTATTTTTACTTTAATAATATGCGGCGTGTTATCTACATTAGCAGCGTTTATTTTTTGGAAAAAGAAATATTTCTAGATTGCCAGCCTTAGATGAGGCTGGTTTTTCTATTGAATGGAACTTATGACATATTTTCAGTTACTTACGACATTTGTTGGATATTGTCTGGGGACCTTCTAAAATATCATGAGCCTTATTGCGTAATTTAAAAAAATGAAAGATTATTTTGGCTTCAATTTTGAAAATAATCAATTTAAACGTTACCTATTTTATAAAAAAACAAAAATTTTCCCAACTTTTTTCGAATAATTATTTGTTATTTTGCTTGCAAAGTCAGAATAGGTTTAAACATCAGCAGAATATTCATTTTGGATGAAGATATTACAATCCAAGAGAGAAAGACGGGGGAAATAGTGAAAAGAGCCATCTGGATCCTGGTCCGGATGGTTTTTAATAAGATGAAACTATTCAACCTTTTACAAATAGTCAGATAAATAGCTGTTAGAAAGGGGGCTGATATAGTAAAATAGTATAAAACGAAAGGCAAGCGGGTGACATTATGGAATTCGGAGCCTTGATCAAATTCTATCGGACACAAAGAGGAATGACACAGACGGAGCTTGCAAAAGGCATTTGCTCTGTCCCACATTTAAGTAAAATAGAAAATAACTCGAAGGAAGCAAACGAGGAAACGGTATCGCTTTTACTAAAAAGACTAGAAATTAGCTTGGAGCAGATGGAGGAGAAAGAAGACCTAATTCAGGTCTTAATTGGTCAGCTTGGAGAAAAGATTAATTACTATTTAAAGGACACGATTGATGAAGTTTATCTGAAGCTTCAAGAACATGAACATATTATACCATTCTCTAAATATATCCATACGTATGAACTATATAAATACCGCTACCTATTATTTAAAGGTAGTTTAAAAGAAGCAGAGATTCAGAGGGACCTGCTATTTAAACAAAAGAAAAATTTTTCCCAACATGAAGAGTATTTATTTCGATACTATAATGCTGTATTTTTAATTATGAAGGGACATTTTAAAGCAGCAGAAGAATTGCTCGATGCTTTATATAGTGAACCAATTCATGATATGCCAAGTGCAGACTTTTTTTACCACCGCGCAATTGTAAAAAGTGCACTGGAGCAATCAGGGCATGCGATCCATTTTGGCAAGATGGCCCTGCAGCTGTTTATGAGCGAACAAAATTTTTATCGAATTCTTCATACATTAATGCTGCTGGGGATTAACTACACCCACTCAAATATTTATGAAGAAGCGGAAGAATGCTTCAGGCATTTGATTCGGAATGCAGATCTACTTAAAGAGGATAGACTGCTGCCGCAAATTTATCATAATATGGGCTACTTACAAAATAAAAAGAAAAATGCAAAAGAGGCTTTGATCTTTTACGAAAAAAGCCTGGCACTTCAGCCCAAAAATAATCCGCATTATCTTGTCACTCTTTATTCGATTGGAGAAATTCAATATGCCCTCCAAGCAACTGATAAAGCGAGGGAGTCCTTCCAAGTAGTAAGTTTATATGCGAAGGAGCTTGGAGTAAAAAAATATCGATTGCTGGCAGATTTTTATTTATTGCATATGGTATCCCCCGGAAAGGCGTTCAAATATTTAGAATCAAAAGTAATTCCTTTTCTGGAGGAAACGAATGAACACCTTAATGACCTCACCCGTTTTTACAAAATGCTTTCAGATTACTATACGCAGCAGGAAAAATACTCTGAAGCAGTTTATTATTTAAATAAAATAACGTAAGGAGCTCGGAAATTATGAAAAAGGCCGCGATTCTATTATTTTCGATTACATTACTTGTTTTCTCATCACCGGTGACTGGAACCAACAGCGCAAAAACATCTGTAAATATAGCAGATGCTGCTTCAACTACTGATCATCCAATCCTACCTCCAGTATAATACCAACCTTTAAACCTCTGATTTAGTCAGAGGTTTCTTTATTGGCAAATGTTTAAAAGAGGAATAAATGAAAACAAATGATTTGCTCCATAATTTTGGATAAAACGAATGAAACCTGCCTGAAAATGGATATCCTAATGACATGTGAGTTAATTTTAAGGAGGATATTATGAAATCATTTGTAGTAGGTTTCCATCAAGAGGATCGTGTCGATAGCATGCAGATTCAAAAACTCAATCAGGAGGAGTTCGATAAAGCAACCGAAGGCGGAACGAGACATTTATTTGAACTCGACACAAATATTGGCTTTTTTGTTTTTTTCGATGCGGCAGATGTCGATGGTGACATCTCCTACATGGTGTTGCAATATGAAGAAGACAATGAAGAACCAGTTGCCTGTTACTCCTTCCAGCTGAAGGACTTTTATGAATTCATGGCCCTTTTCTTAAATGACCTGGAATTCAGCGAGGAAACAGATGAAGAGGACGAGGATTACGGCCCAATCCATCATTTAGCACACCTCTTGTTCCATATTGTAGAAGAAGGAAAAGACCTGGAGGTATAAAAAGTGCTGGCTTCATAAAATCTTTTTGCGAAAATACGCCGTTTTAAGCCAGGAATTTTACTTTTTAGGAAAAGGAATATTACCTCTTTATGGGCGAATTTAGACATTTTATGAGCGAATCAAATAATGGTGTTCAAATTCGCTAGGGGTTCCGGTATAGGAACTGAAAGAAAAGTCTAAAGAATAAAATGCACTGGATCAATTACCGATCCGGTGCATTTTTATTAGTTTTTAGCAGACTCTTTTTTATTAACGACAACCCGGGCATTACCCATAAAGAAGATTGTTACCGCAGCAAGAACGATCGGAATCAATGCAAGCATAAAGGCATGGGTAATGGAATCGGACATTGCATGAACAATTTTTGATAAAATAAAATCCGGAATCTTCGCACGCTCGCTTGCTTGAAATATCTCGCGTGGATCGCCCATCTTAAAATTACCTGCACCCTGCATGCCTGAAAATGCCGCCTTTAATTTATCCTGAAAAACATTGCCCTGGATGGTACCGAAAATCGTTACTCCAAGTGTCATCCCAAACGAACGTAGGAAAGAGTTGGTCGAGTTAGCTGTTCCCCGGTATTGCGGCTCCAAATTATGAATCGATGCAGTCGGCAATAAAGAAAATGAAAAGCCTACCCCGAAGCCGACAAGAATCATATAAAGCGTCAATTGCCAGCGGGCCGTGTCAACGGTCATGCCGCCAAGGAAAAACATCCCTAAACAATAGGAAACAATCGAAATTAACATCAGGTTGCGATATGAAGTCTTGGTCAAAAAGATTCCGCCAACGGAACTTCCTGCCACAGATCCTAACATCATCGGAGTCAAAATCAATCCGGCATTTTTAGCTGTTCCACCATAAACTCCTTGGACGAAAATCGGGATAAATACGGTTAATATAATAAAGGTGCCGCCGTAAAGGAAGGCCAGGATTTGTGAGGTCGCAAACAGTTTTTTCTTAAATAGCCAAAGCGGCAAAATCGGTTCGGCAGCCTTTATTTCGGCAATGAAAAAGGCAATAATAAAGATTATGAAGCTTGCAAACAAAGCAAGAATTTGCGCGGAACTCCAGGCATATTCTTTACCGCCGAGTTCGAGGGCAAACATTAAACTAACAACAGAAATAACAAGCGTAAAGGCACCGACCCAATCAATTTTCTGCTTGGAATGGCTTAATGATTCATGATAAAAACGAATAATTAAGATAAGCGAAATGATTCCAATCGGAACATTTACATAGAAAATCCAATGCCAGCTAATGTAGTCTGTAATGTAGGCGCCTAGTAACGGTCCTAATACACTTGATGCTCCGAATACCGCTCCGAGTAAGCCCGTCATTTTTCCGCGTTTTTCAGGCGGAAAAATATCAAATACGATGGTAAAGGCAATCGGCATGAGCGCACCGCCGCCAATTCCCTGAATGGCACGGAAGATACTTAATTGAATAATGGTTTGGGCAATTCCGCATAGGGCCGAGCCAGCGAGGAATACGACTAATCCGAAAATAAAGAAGCGTTTCCGGCCATACATATCGGAAAGTTTACCGAATATCGGCATACCGGCCATAACGGCAACCATATAAGCTGAAGTTACCCAAATAAATTTGTCAAAGCCGCCCAGGTCGGAAACGATGGTTCCCATTGCCGTCGCGACAATCGTATTATCCATGGCCGACATTAAAATGGCAAGCAAGATACCTGTAACAACAAGCTTAAGATTATTGTCTTTTTTAATCATAAAGTTCTCCTTCTTTTCTTCCGAATAAATTGTGGTAGAGTAAGCCTCCTTGACTATTAGTTTTCTAAAAAAGGTAAAAAATTGCTCTTGGAGATAAAGCAATTTTAAAAGGAAGGATAGGCCTTGTCAATGCAAAATATTAAACACAAAAAGAGGGACTCATAATAGAGTCCCTCCGAATGAAATGAATGGCTTTACGCTTTTAAAATATCATGGTCAACGTAGCGCTCACCGTTGATTTCACTGATTACATTGATGGCTACCTTCGCGCCGTCGCCAGCAGTAACTATGGTATGCATGCTTACTCCCGCGATAGTTCCAGCTGCCCAAATTCCTTCTATATTTGTTTTTCCTGCTGCATCCACATCTAGAATGGTTTTAACTCTTGGTTCGGTGCCAGGCTTAGTAGTTAGACCGGCTTTTTCAGCTAGATCGGCCATCATCCCTGTTGCCATAATGACATGATTTGCTTCATATTCACCTTGATCGGTTTCTACTTTTAAGCCATTGTCCGTTTTGCTAACGTTTGCAACAGTAGCTTGTACAATTTCAGCGCCAAATTTACTAGCCTGTTTTTTCCCTGTCTCTACAAGATCTGGCCCGCTGATTTCTAAGACGCCATAATGATTTTCAATCCAAGCACGCTTGGTAACGCTTTTATCATTATCAATGATCAAAGTTTTCTTTCCAGCCTTTGCTGTAAATAGGGCTGCACTTGCGCCTGCAGGACCGGCACCAATGATAACTACATCAAACATCTCGAAAACCTCCATTTTAAAAGTTATGTCAATAATATCCTATCTTATCCAATTCAGAATGTAAAATTGTCTGCTTGTTTCAAGACTTTAGGACTGCGAAGCACATCGCAGAATTGTAGTTAGTTATCCCAATTTTCCGAATTTAGTTGTAATGAAATGTTTTTATTTACGCTGCTTACTTTATCAGGTAAAATACTTAAAGTAAAACACATAAGAATAGTAGGAATTAAAGAACACTATGTCACTATTATTCTCTAGTTTTTACATAAAACTTCTATTTGGGGGGATATACAAGATGTTTCGTAAAAAGGTTTCAATTTTCGCAGCACTTTTACTAAGTATGGTTTTAGTACTTGCGGGCTGTTCTTCAAAATCTTCGGACACAGCAAGCACTAAAAATAAATCTGAAGAAACCAATAAACCAGATACATTTATTTACGGTATTGACGGGGATCCAGGAAACGCAGTTAACGTCATTACTACTGGTGATCGTTTCGGTTTAATGGAAATCAAAACGGTCTACTCTCCACTATATATGTATAATGGAAAAGACGCTATCGAGTACTTTTTAGCAGAAAGCATGACACCTTCTGATGATTTCTTAACCTATACAGCTAAATTAAGAAAAGACGTAAAATGGCATGATGGACAGCCATTTACAGCAGATGATGTCGTTTTCACGTATGAGCAAATGTTAAAAGAAGAAAATGGCGGGTGGGCTAGAAGTCAGCTGATATTCAACAATCAGCCAGTCAAAGTGGAAAAAGTGGATGAATATACTGTAAAATTCACACTGCCAACGGTAAGTATGGGAGCAATCGAAGCATTAGGCAATATCTTCATCATGCCGAAGCATGTGTACGAGGGTGAAACCAACATTGCTAACAGTCCAAAAAATGCAACACCGGTTGGTACTGGACCATATAAATTGAAAGAATACAAGGCTGGGGAAAGTGTTACATTTGAAAAAAATGATGACTATTTCCTAGGCGCTCCGAACATTTCAAAGGTTGTCTACCGTATTATTATGGATGCAAATACTGCAACGATGGCTTTACAAAAGGGAGAAATCAATGCACTTGTGATTCAGCCTTCAGATGCCAGCAAATTTAAAGGAAACGATAATATTACATTGAAAGAATATGAAGAAGGACGAATTGGCTATTTAGCCTTTAACCTTAGCTCAAAGGCTGTTCAGTCAAAAGATGTAAGAAAGGCAATTGCTTATGGTTTAAATCGTGATGAAATCAATATTGCCAGCTATGTATCTACCGATTTTTCAAAACCTGCCTATTCTTTCTTACCTAAAAAGGCGACCTACTTTACTGATCATGTAGAAAAACATAAATTTGATACGAAAAAGGCAAAAGATCAATTAGCTAAAGCAGGGGCTTCTGACTTGAAATTAAAACTTGCTTTTATTGCGAATAATCCAATTCAGCAAAAGCAAGCGGCAGTTATTCAGCAAAACTTAAAAGCAGCAGGAGTATCAGTTGAACTAGTTGGAATGGATGCAACTGCGCTAAGCCAAAAAATGCAAAGTGTGCACACAGACTTTGATATGTATCTTGGCGGATACATCATGGGAATTGATCCGGATACCTTTAATTCCTTGTTTGTAACCGATGGAGAAGCCAATTACATGCATTATAGTAATCCAAAAGTGGATGAGTTGTTTAATCAAGGCCGCGTAGAGAAAGACGATGCTAAACGAAAAGCTATATATGAAGAAATTCAAAAATTGATTATCGACGATGCAGCATTCTATCCGTTAATGGAAAATAAGCGAATTCTTGCGATTGATTCAAGAATCAAAGGAATCGAGGAAGCAGGCTTGGTTCCGGTTTATACGTTTGAGGATATGTCGAAGCTTTCTTATTAATATCAATAGTTGCATGAGTAGATAAAGATAAACAGGACGCTGTTTATCTTTATTTATTAGCAATAAAAGATTTAGAATAAGAGAGTTATAGGGTAAAAGTATCGGTTTCCTTTTGATTGGTTGTTTCGGCAGCAGGGAACGTAAGGAGTGGAATTCTTTTTGTTAAAGTACAGTATTAAACGATTTTTACAGGCAATTCCTTTGTTATTCATTATTTCGGTTATTTGTTTTACACTCATTCAATTAGCTCCATACGATGCAGTTGATGCAATGACAACACCAAACATGTCGAAGGAAACCATTGAATTGATTAAAGCAAGCTATGGATTAGATCAGCCTGCCTATATTCAGTATCTATATTGGGTAAAAGGAATAGTTAGCGGTGAATGGGGCTACTCCATTGTGACACATGAAAGCATTACAAATGATCTTTCAGTCAGAATACCTAATACCATTCTCCTTGTGCTTCCGGCATATCTTCTTGCTCTTATATTATCCATTATCCTTGGCCTCATCGCCGGAGCGAATAAAGGAAAATGGGCGGATAAAATCATTGATGGTTTAAGTTCATTTGGAATTGCTATTCCTAGCTTCTGGATGGCGATGATTCTTGTATTTATTTTTGGGTATCAACTTAATATTTTCCCCATCCTTGGTATGCATACGATTGGGAACGAAGATTCCTTTGCAGATTTACTCAGTCACATGGTTCTCCCATGTACCGTCTTAATTCTCTCATTTATGCCGGAATTGGTCCGTTATGTGCGCTCCTCAACCATTGGTCAGTTATCCGAAGACTATGTGATGGTGCAACAGGCATACGGGGCTGCCTCATCATGGATTTTATTCAAGCATGTATTGAGAAATGTGCTGCTTCCGATTATTACGATTGTCGGGATGAGCCTGCCGATGTTAGTAACAGGCGCTGTTGTCACAGAGACTGTTTTTGGCTGGCCGGGAATTGGGACTTATTTTGTCAAAGCGATTCAAGGGTTTGATTATCCTGTCGTTATGGCAATTATGCTCCTATCTTCGACATTGGTTATTATTGGTAATTTGGTATCGGATCTGTTATATAGCATTGTTGACCCAAGAATTAAGGGAATGGGGGAATAGAAATTGGCTGGTAAAAAAAATAGAAGAATCGAGCAGTTAAAAAAAGAAGTCAAACGTAATAAACCGGCCGCGATTGCCCTCATTTTTCTTGTGTTTATTATGTTGGTATCGATATTCGCCTTTTTGTCACCATATCCGCCGGATCAGGTAAATGTCATGAATGCCCTCGATAGGCCAAATGCAAAGCATTGGTTTGGGACAGATGAACTTGGCAGAGATTATCTCACACGTGCCTTATATGGAGGACGGATTTCCCTGGCGGTAGGAATTTTAGCCATGCTGATTTCGACGTGTATTGGTGTGATAGTGGGAACGATTAGCGGTTATTTTGGAGGGAAGGTTGACAATTTTTTAATGAGAATGGTTGACGTCATTTCCTCGATCCCGTGGATGATTCTTGTAACGGTTGTCAGTATTTATCTTACCCCCGGTTTAAAGGCTATTGTACTGGTTATCGGACTTTTTACATGGATGAGTACGGCCAGATTAGTTCGGGCCGAAACACTATCAATTAAGGAAAGAGAATATGTATTATATGCGAAATCCTCGGGACAATCGTTGAAAAAAGTCATCTTGAAGCACGTGATTCCAGCCGTTTTTCCAACGTTCATTGTGGCTTCAACTGTCAGTATTGCCAATGCAATTTTAATGGAATCAGCACTAAGCTTTCTTGGGCTGGGGATTCAGCAGCCGTTGTCCTCCTGGGGAAGTATGCTGCAGACGGCCCAAGGAAATTTAGGGAACGCCCCATACATGGCGATCCTGCCTGGACTTCTCATCGCTCTAACAGTGTATTCCTTTAATAAACTTGGTGACCTGTTAAGAGCTGTAATTGAACCGAAAACGAGCGGGAGATAAAAGGGGGTTATATTGAAATGGAAAACAAAAAAATTTTACTCGATGTAAAAAACCTCCATACGAGTTTTTATAATGACAAGGTAAAAACGGAAGTGATCCGCGGAATTGATTTTGCCGTTCAAAAAGGGGAAATCCTGGGGATTGTCGGTGAATCAGGAAGCGGAAAAAGTGTTATGGTGAAATCGATTCTTGGAATTGTTCCGAGTAATGCAAAAGTGGAATCCGGAGAAATTATTTTGGACGGAAAACATATCGAACATCTATCCAAAAAGGAAAAGCGGGCCATCAGAGGCAAAGAAATCGCGATGATTTTTCAAGATCCAATGACTGCCCTTAACCCGTTAAAAAAAGCCGGTGACCACCTAGTAGATCTCTTAACAAGGATTAGAGGCATGAACAAGAAGGAAGCTAAGGCAGAAGCCGTTGAATTGCTTAGAATGGTAGGGATCCCCTCACCTGAAACAAGAGTGAATCAGTATCCGCATGAATTTAGCGGAGGGATGAGACAAAGGGTTTTGATTGCGATGGCACTGGCCTGCAACCCGAAGCTGTTAGTTGCAGATGAACCGACAACAGCCCTTGATGTGACCATTCAGGCGCAAATTCTTGAGTTATTGAAAAAACTGCAGCAGGAAAACGATATGTCTGTCGTTTTCATAACCCATGACCTCGGTGTGGTTGCGACGATTTGCAGCCGAATATTGGTCATGTACGCCGGAATGGTGATGGAAGAGGGATTAGTTCATGAAATCTTTTATTCGCCAAAGCATCCGTACACAAAGGCCTTACTAAATTCTATTCCAAGAGTAGACGGTGAAAAAACAAGATTAAAGCCAATAAAAGGTGCCGCTCCATCATTGCAGCAGCTGCATGCCGGGTGCCCATTCGCCGAACGTTGTGAAGTTGCAATGGATCATTGTTTTACAACGTTACCGGAGTACAAGAGCTTCTCAACAACGCAGAAAAGTAGATGCTTTTTAGCAGGGGAAGGAGTGATGCAGGGTGACTAAACAAAAACTCGTCGAAGTCAAAAATCTAAAAAAATACTTCCCAATAAAATCCACTATGTTTTCAAAAAATAAAGCAGCCGTTAAGGCGGTTGATGATGTGTCCTTTCATATATATAAAGGAGAAACATTTGGTCTAGTAGGGGAGTCTGGCTGCGGAAAATCGACACTTGGCAGGACACTGAATCGCTTGTATGAACCAACAGCTGGAGAGATTCTGTTTGATGGTAAAGACATCGCTAATTTAAATAACAAAGAACTACAGCCTTATCGAAAAAGAATGCAAATGATTTTCCAAGATCCTTATTCATCACTTAATCCGTATATGAATGTGGAAGAAATCATTGATGAACCTTTAGAAATCCATACACAGCTTGGAAAAAATGAAAGAACCGAAATCATTACAAATATCCTGGACAAGGTTGGTTTGAAAAAGGAAGATTTAGAAAAATTTCCTCACGAATTCAGCGGCGGTCAACGGCAGAGAATTGGCATCGCCAGAGCGCTATCCATTAATCCGGAATTTGTCCTTTGCGATGAAGCGATTTCTGCGCTTGATGTATCGATCCAGGCGCAAGTCATTAATATGTTAGAAGATTTACAAAGAGAAATGAACCTTACTTATTTATTCATTGCCCATGATTTATCAATGGTTCGTCATATTTCTAATCGGATCGGTGTTATGTATCTTGGACAAATGGTTGAAATCTCCAAGAGTGAAGAGTTATACGATAAACCGCTGCATCCTTATTCCCAAGCGCTGTTGTCTGCGATTCCTATTCCAGACCCGATCAAAGCACAAACGAGTAAACGCGATATTATCAGTGGAGAGCTTCCAAGTCCGATTGAGATGGATCAGGGCTGCCGTTTCAGGTCACGCTGCCCATTTGCTAAACCCATTTGCGCAGAAGCAGTTCCACAATTGAAGGAAGTGGATCGGGAGCATCTGGTCGCCTGCCATTTATTTGAAAGTTAGGGGAAGAATGAAATGGAAAAAGTAAAACTAGCATTAAATTATGCCCTCATGCTGGAAATGATGAAAGCAAAAGGTCATAATCAAGAGTCGATTGTTGCCCTTTTAGATGAAGGGAAAGACGAAACCCTAGAAAAAATCGGTGAAGGAATTCCAGATTGGAAAACGCTAGTGGACTTCTATCAGTCGGAAAAATCAAAAGTAGTTCAAGCATTGCAAGAGGGCTATGAAATTTCCTTTTTGACGAAAGGGGCTCTCAAGTCCTTATTGTCAATTAAGTTCAATATGAAGGAGGGCGTGGATTTCGTCGATACCGGAGTGTTTTTAGATTGTGTCAAGATGACAACAGAACATCTTCAAATCCTTCGTGATGTAATGGCAAAAAATTGGTCGATTGTTATGGTGGAAGAGGAACATGAACAAGAAATACATGTGGTGAAAATAGAACTCACGCATCAACCGAAATTCAATATACATTGATAAAGACAAAAGAACCATCATTCCTTTAGGGGAGTGATGGTTCTTTTGTTAGTATGATCGATTTTACATTTCTTGAACATTTGCCTGCTGCTGTTTTTCTACTTTTACGGAAGAATTCTGCTTCTTTGTATGAAGGAAGAAATAGAGAATTGCTCCGAATAAAATATAGAAGGAACAGAAGAAATATAAAGTACTATAATCCATTTTTACGGCAATGATTCCGACAAGGAAGGAACCTAGGGCAATGCCTGTATCATAGATGGATAAGAAGGTTGCTGTAGCTAACCCTCTTTTTCTAGGTTCAGCATCCTGAATGGCAATCGTTTGGAAGGTAGGAAAAAGCGTTCCCCATCCTAACCCGATCATGCCTGCAGCAAGGAGAAACGTGAAGGCACTGTTGCTTTGACTTAAAACTAACATACCGATGGCAAAAAGGACAATACACGGAAAGCTAATCACATTTGGTCCATATTGATCGAGCCATTTGCCTGTAAACGGTCTAGAAATTAATAACACAACCGCATAAACAACAAAGAACAGACTCGCTACATTTTCCAAATGGATTTCATTTGCATAGATCGATACGAAGGAAAGAAGTGCTGAATAGACAATAGCCATAAAGCTTCCCACAATTGCGATAGGAACAGCAGTAGCTTCGAAAAGACTTCGGAATGAAAAGGAGGAAGAAACCTTTACTGGAAGCTCCTCAGTTTTGTTAATCTTGACACTTAAGCCTGTAATCAATGCACCCATTGCGACAATGACACTTATGATGAACAATATTTTTGGACCCCACTGTTGGATTGCCAGCAAGCCGACAAATGGACCGATAACCATTGCCATGTTGGTTGACATGACAAAATAGCCCATTCCTTCACCCCGGCGCGCGGCGGGAATGATATCAGCAACGATGGTCCCTACAGCGGTAGTCGCCATTCCAAAGCCAATCCCGTGCAGCAAGCGGATAACAAGAAAACCACTGATTGTTGTTGGAAAAAAGTATAAGAGTGATGCGGCGGCAAAAAGGATTAGTGCTGTTAATAATACCTTTTTATGGCTTCCACGTTCAAGCCATTGCCCAGCAATCGGGCGTGAAACGATGGCAGAAAGCAAAAATACCGTAGTCATAAGTCCTGCCATAGAAGAACTGCTATGTAATTCGTCCATTGCGTACGATGGCAGTGTTACTAACAGAATATAAAAAGTTAAAAATAGAAAAAAGTTACTAAGAGAAACGCTGATAAAATCCTTCGTCCATAATTTCCCCTTATTCATGTAATGCACCTCTCTGTTATAAAATTTGCTGTAACCAGTTGCTTTGCAGTTTGAGAAGTTCTTCTTGTGAAACCTCTGGAAAGTTCTTTAACAATCCCCGATTCACTTCAGTCACTACACTTTCCCACCTTGGATATTCCTTTAATGCTTCTTCCGTTAATTGAACATGCTTTTCTCGTTTGTCTTGACCAGGAACTTGTGTTACATAGCCCTGTTTGACGAGTCGTTGAATCGTGCGAGTCATCGGCGGTGCTTCAACGAATAGATAATCACAAAGTTCCTTTTGCGTAAGTGACCCTTTTGTTTGGAGAACAAAAATAACGGCCCACTGGGCACTGTATAAACCTAATGGTTTTAAGGCTTCATTAAGCCTGTTGGTGAGCTGGCGTGAAAGCTGGTGAAGAGTATGGAATAATTCGTGGCTAATCATAATACACTCCATTTTTCGAAATTAGTTACCTAGGTAACTATAAGGGATATAGTGAAAATTGTCAAGGAATGTTCATAATTCAGCATTGAAATAATCATCTAGAAGAGTTGGAGGAAAAACGCAAAAAAATTCCGCGGAATCACTAGACACTTTCCGCGGAATTACCTAAAACTACTATCTTAATACATTAAAATACCGTGCTTCCGGATGGGCGAAGACAATCGCCGAGACGGATGCCTCTGGTTCCATCATACAGCCTTCTGTTAACTGAATGCCAATTTCCTCTGGCTGCAGGAGCTTGAACAGTTTCTTTTGATCCTCTAAATCAGGGCAGGCAGGGTAGCCAAACGAGAAACGCTGTCCTTGATATTTAGCGGCAAACCGATCCTGCATGGAAAAATCGAGCGGATCAGGGAAGCCCCAGCGGTCGCGCATCTGCCGGTGAATCAATTCGGCGAAGCCTTCAGCGGTCTCTAAAGCAAGTGACTGGAGCGCGTGGCATTCAAGAAAACGACCTTCTGCTTTCAATTGGTCGGCTTTTTCGCGAATGCCTTTTCCGGCAGTTACCGTAAAGAATCCAACGTAATCTTTCTCACCGCTGTCGACCGATTTAAGGAAGTCTGCTAAACAAAGATGCGGTGCGGACTCCTGCCGAGGGAAATCAAACGTTTCAATCACAACCTCCGGGTTTTCCGGGTCATAGATATAAACCTTGTTTCCATCAGATTGGGCCGGGAAAAATTGATATGCAGCGGCCGGGGTAATCCAATTATTCCGACTGGCATCTGCTAACAATTGGTCCACGACTTCTTTTACTTTTACTGCCTTTTCATCTCGCTCAGCAAGTAATTTTGCAATTTTTCCTTTCACACCCAGGTGGTGACCCAGCAGCATTTGCATATTGATATACGGTTCAATATGGGATAGGGAATAGGACCTCAATACATGTCTTTTCGTATCAAGCGGCGTAAAAACAGGCGCAGTAGTAGAAATGGCCGGCTTTACCTTAACAGCCACAGACCCGCTCGCCCGAATTGGTAATTCCCTTGGGATATCTAATGCTGCCAGCTTTTCAACCCGTTCGTCCAGAAGCCTTTGATGCTCATCTGGTGATTGCAGTTGATTGGCAAGTGATAAGCCATTCATCGCATCCTTCGCGTAAAGGACTAGCCCGTCATATTCTTTCGCAATTTTCCCATCCGTGAATTTTCGTGAAAGGGCAGCGCCGCCAACTAGGATCGGCAATGAGATACCCGCTTCTTTCATGTCTTGGGCGGTTAACACCATTTGCTGCGCGGATTTTACTAATAATCCGGAAAGCCCAACCATATCCGGCTGTTCCTCACGAATAGCCTTAATTAATTCGGCAGGTGTCACCTTAATTCCAAGGTCATGCACCTGGTAACCATTATTGCTTAGGATAATATCGACTAAATTTTTGCCAATGTCATGCACATCGCCTTTAACTGTTGCTAAAATAACTTTTCCTTTAGAGGCAGATACATCGCCTTTTTCCATGTGCGGCTCTAAATGTGATACCGCCGCTTTCATTACTTCCGCACTTTGAAGCACTTCGGCAACAATTAACTGGTTTTCATTAAAAAGCCGGCCGACTTCTTTCATTCCATCCATTAATGGACCGTTAATAATATCAAGCGGTGCCGGGTAGGCTTCAAGGGCAAGATCGAGGTCAGGAAGCAGGCCTTCTTTCGTCCCCTCAACCACATAATAGCCAAGCCGCTCTTCTAAGCTCATATTAGGAACAGTTACTTTCGCTTCTTTCTTTTTGCCACGATAAAATTCAGTAAAAGTTGCCAGTGTTTCATCGGTTGTGTCAAAAAGCAGGGCTTCTGCCAACTGAACTTCTTCTTTAGAAATTGAAGCAAAACGCTCCAATTTCTCCGTGTTGACAATCGCATAATCCAGCCCGGCCTGGGTACAGTGATAAAGGAAAACAGAGTTTAAAATTTCCCTGCCTACCGGAGGCAGCCCGAATGATACATTACTAATCCCCAGAATAGTTTGTACTCCTGGAAGATTTTCTTTAATGAGCTTAATCCCTTCGACCGTTGCTTTTGCAGAACCAATATATTGCTCATCCCCCGTGCCGACTGGAAAAACCAATGGATCAAAAATCAAATCCTGTGATTTAAGCTTATATTTATTTACCAGCAAGTCGTGGGACCGTTTGGCAATCTCCAGTTTCCGCTCTGCCGTCACACCCATTCCTACCTCGTCAATGGTACCAACGACGACTGCAGCACCATAGCGGTGGATTAATGGAACAACGGCTTCAAATCGCTCTTCACCATCTTCAAGATTGATTGAATTGATAATTGCCTTTCCTTGTGAGTATTTCAAAGCACGCTCAATGACTTTTTCATCGGTCGAATCAATCACAAGAGGAACTTTGATTTTCTTCACGACTTCTTTGATAAAATTCTCCATATCAACAAGCTCTTCACGGTCAGGGTCTGCTAGGCAAAGATCAATGACGTGTGCTCCGCCTTTAACCTGTGCACGGGCAATTTCTGCTGCCTCTTCAAATTTCCCCTCTGTTATTAACCGTTTGAATTTTCGAGAACCGATAACATTTGTTCTTTCGCCGACCATTATCGGCCGTAACGTTGGATCATCGTAAACGAAAGGATCGATACCTGAAACCATATGAACCGCCGCTGATTTCACTTCCCGCGGCTGATATTGTTTCATCGCTTCGGCAATTGCCTTAATATGTTCTGGAGTCGTACCGCAACAGCCGCCGACAATATTCAGCCAGCCGTGGGCGGCAAAATCGGACAGCTTTTTCGCGAGTGTCTCCGGTGTTTCATGATAGTGACCTTCTTCATCAGGAAGGCCGGCATTCGGATAACAGCTGACAGCAGTAGAAGCCAGCCCTGCAAGTGAGCGGATATGATCCTGCATGAATTCTGGGCCAGTGGCACAGTTCAAACCAACGGCAACTGGATTCATATGCTCAACAGAAATAAAGAACGATTCAATCGTCTGCCCGGCAAGTGTTGTCCCCATTGGTTCGATTGTTCCTGAAATAAATAACGGCAGTGTTTTGCCTGTTTTTTCAAAAGCGTTTTGAATTCCGACAAAGCCCGCTTTCACATTTAACATGTCTTGGCTCGTTTCTAGCAGGAGTAAATCAACTCCGCCGTCAATCAAGCCAATCGCTTGTTCTTCATATGAAGCTGAAAGGGCATCAAAGGTTGTTCCACCGGTGACACTTAATGTTTTCGTTGTCGGTCCCATTGCGCCTGCCACATAACGGGGCCAATCATCCGTGGAAACCTTCATGGCTTCTCTGACGGCAATCATCGCGGCAATTTTATTAATTTCATAGGCTTTATAGCCAAGCTGATATTCATCAAGGACAATGCTAGTAGCCCCAAAGGTATTAGTTTCAATGATGTCTGCACCGGCCTCTAAATATTCCCGGTGAATATCGGCGATAACAGCAGGAGCGGTTAAATTCAAATTTTCGTTACAGCCATCATACTGTTCGCCGCCAAAATCATCAGGCGTAAGCTCTGCCCGCTGTAGCATGGTACCCATTGCGCCATCCATTACGAGGATGCGACTTTTTAGTTGATCAGTAAACGGTGTTTTCGGCATAGCTGTTCCCCCTTAAGTATCTGGCACGTTTTTTCGTATATAGGGCCAGCTCAGTTGTTAGTTCATATCGTAAAAATGGTGTAATTAAATAAATCCCGTTAAATAAATCCATTGCTGCATCAATCAATGACTTGGTAATGTCAATTCCTTCCCTGGCAGCCTGAAGCGGGTTATCATTCAGACCTGCCATTCGCTCCCGGATGGAATCAGCAATTTTGATTCCTGGAACTTCATTGTGAAGAAACTCGGCATTCTTACTGCTGGTCAGCGGCATCAAGCCAATATAGATCGGTACATCTAAATGTTTCGTATGTTCATAGACTTCTAATAACTTTTCCTCGGAAAAAACGGGCTGCGAGATAAAGTAATCTGCACCATAGTGGATTTTCTTCTCAAGCCGTTTGACTGCTTTTTCAACTGAGCGAACATTCGGGTTAAAGGCAGCAGCAATACTAAAGGCTGTTTTTTGACCTAAATCCTTGCCGGAAAAAGAAAGACCTTCATTTAACTGTTTAATCATTTGAATTAATTCAAATGAAGAAACGTCGTAAACGGACGAGGCACCTGGAAAATCGCCGACACGGGCTGGATCGCCGGTAATGGCAAGGACGTCATTCAGCCCAAGTGTATGCAGCCCCATTAAGTGAGACTGCAAGCCAATAATATTGCGATCGCGGCAGGATAAATGAATGAGCGGCCTTACGTTCAATCGCTCTTTTATCAGGTAACCTAGAGATTCATTGGAAATCCTAACGGTCGCAAGTGAATTATCCGCAAGCGTGATTGAATCAATTCCGGCCTCTTTTAATGCTTTAGCCCCTTCGAAAAACTTGGTTGTATCAAGCTTTCGCGGCGGATCCAATTCTACAATCACCGACGGCCTTTCTTTCACGATTTCTTGCAGGGGAGAGAACTCCCTTTTAGCCGTAGAAGATTCGACCGCAATCTTCTTTGGTTTTAATTGTACTACCTTTTCTGTCACCGGAACACTATTCTTTAGTTCATCCGCAAAGGCTTTGATATGTGCCGGAGTGGTACCGCAGCAGCCGCCGAGAAGGCGTACCCCTTGATTGCGGAAGGCACGGGCAGATTGACGAAAATAATCGGCATCCCCTTCATAATGAAACTTCCCATCTGTATAGGTTGGCAGACTGGCATTTGGATAGGCAGATAAAAAGGCATGCTTCGGAAGTTCAATCTGCTCAAGGGCAACGAGCATATGATGCGGTCCAAGCCGGCAATTTAGACCAAGACAATCGGCTCCAAGACCCTCAAGCCTCGTTAAGGCCTCGTTGACTGGCAGTCGATTTTGCAAAATTTCCGGCTCTTGCAGAGAAACTTGTGCAACAATCGGCAGATTCGTTTCCTTTCTCGCAATTGTCAACACCGTTTCAAGCTCTTCTAAGTCGTAAAAGGTTTCCAGCAATAAGCCATCAACCCCTTCAAGCAATAAACAATATAATTGTTCACGGAAGCTGCGCACGAAAAACGCGAAAGCGTTTCACGATAAATGCGAAAACGCCTATCTAGGTTGTTGGGTTTTGGTTAATATCGGCTGGCATAACCGAACGAAGTACAGGAC